>JAGXFG010000003.1 GCA_024637395.1 Burkholderiaceae bacterium
GTCCGGGGCGGACGCGACCTCGACCTGCGTGACCGCGCCACCTTGCCAACGCTGGCGGTGCTGGGCGAGCGCGACCTGCTGCCGGCCGCCGAGGCGACCGGGCTGGCCAAGGCCTATGTGCTGCTGCGGCGAGTCGAACACGCCATCCAGTATCGCGAGGACGAGCAAACCCACCGGCTGCCGGCCGACACCCAGGTGCGTGAGGAAGTCGCCGCCATGGTCGGCATGACCCGCGAGCAGCTCGAGTCCGAACTTGAGGAGGCCTGCGGACTGGTCGAACGAGTCTTCAACGAACTGCTGGCCGAACCGGAATCCGAGCACGCCGGCGGCGCCGAGGGAGACGATGAACTGTCGGAAACGCTCGATGCCGACACCGCGCGGCGTTTCGAGAACTTTCGCGAGGGACCGCGCTACCGCGCCGCCCGCGCCGACGCGCGGCGCTCGATTGACGCGCTGTTCACCGAAGCCCACCGGCGCGGCACCGGCACCACCGGACTGAACCGGCTGATCGACCTGCTCGAAACCGTCTGCCGCCGGCCGGCATACCTCGCGCTGATGGTCCAGTTTCCCCAGGCTTTCGAGCGGGTGCTGCGGATACTGGGGCAGTCGCGCTGGGCTGCCGAATACCTGATCCGCCACCCGATCGTGCTCGACGAACTGCTCGACGGCGATCTGCAGGCGCCCGTCGACTACGGCGCCTGGCAGGATTCGCTCAACGCCCGGCTCAACACCGCGCTGATCGACGGCGCCCCCGACGTCGAACTGCAGATGGACATGGTGCGCGAATCGCACCACGCGCAACTCTTCCGTCTGCTGGCGCAGGACCTCGAAGGCTCGCTCAGCGTGGAACGTCTCGCCGATCACCTCAGCGCCCTGGCCGACCGGGTGATCGAGATCGCCATCGATCGCGTGTGGCCACCGCTGCGGCTGCGCTTTCGCGAACACCCCCAATTCGCGGTGATCGGTTACGGGCGGCTCGGCGGCAAGGAACTGGGCTACGCCTCGGACCTCGATCTGGTGTTTCTCTACGACGACGACGACGAGCGGGCGCCGCAAGCCTATGCGATGCTCGCGCAACGCGTCTCGGCGTGGCTTTCGACCAGAACGGCGGCGGGGCAGCTGTTCGAGACCGACCTCCGGCTCCGTCCCAACGGCAACGCCGGGCTGATGGTCTCGAGCGTGCGCGCGTTCGAGGAATACCAGAAGGAATCAGCCTGGGTGTGGGAGCACCAGGCGCTCAGCCGCGCCCGCTTC
Organism: Burkholderiaceae bacterium; assembly: GCA_024637395.1. Taxonomy (GTDB): domain Bacteria; phylum Pseudomonadota; class Gammaproteobacteria; order Burkholderiales; family Burkholderiaceae_E; genus JAGXFR01. The sequence goes on from JAGXFG010000003.1 coordinate 1,255, forward strand.
TGCTGCGGCGATGAAGCCGTCGGCGTTGCCTTCGAGCGGATCCGGCGCGAAATCCTGCAAATCGAACGCGACCCCGACACGTTGCGTGATGAAGTTCTCAAGATGCGCGCCAGGATGCATGACGGCCACCCGAATCGCAGCGAGTTGTTCGACCTCAAGCACGACCGGGGAGGCATGGTCGACATCGAGTTCGCGGTCCAGTACCTGGTATTGCTTCATGCCCGCACCCACCCGCGGCTGCTCGACAATGTCGGCAACATCGCGCTGCTCGGGCGCGCCGTCGCTGAGGCACTGCTGGACCCCGCAAGCGCCTCGGAGGTGGCCGACGCCTACCGGCGCTACCGCCGTTTGCAGCACGCCCTGCGACTCGACAATTCGGAGCAATTCGCCCGCATCGAACCGGCCGAGGTCGCGACCGAAGTGGCCGCCGTAACCCGTTTTTGGGATTCGGTATTCGACCAGCCCGGGCAATAGCGCCGCCGCCGGCCGGGAACGGCTAGTCGCCCGGAACCGCTTCCGGCACCGCGCCGCCCGGAACAACCGCCACCTGCTGCTCGTGACGCCAGCCGAAGCGGTAAGCGAGCCATGCTACCGCGACCATCGCTGCCAACACGAACGGCAATGCCACCCAGTTCAGCAGTTGCCAGCCGTTGGCGACCAGCAGCGCGCCTGACGAGGCCGACGAGGTGACCATGGTCGTAAACACGCAGGCATCGGTAAAGCCCTGCACCCGATTCTTTTCTGGCCCGGAATACTGGTAGGTGATGAGCGTGGTTCCGCCGATGTACATGAAATTCCAGCCGACACCGAGCAACACCAGTGCGACCAGGAACTCCTGGAGACCGGTGCCCGACAGCGCCACCGCGATGCACCCCAGGTTGAGCAGGATCCCGACCAGGATCACCCGCAAGGCGCCGAAGCGCGCGATCAGTGTGCCGGTCACAAAGCCCGGCGCGTACATCCCGATCACGTGCCACTCGAGCACCAGCCCGGCCTGGGCAAAGCTATGGTGATGGACGGTCATCGCCAGCGGCGTCGCCACCATCAGCAGGTTCATCACGCCATAGGAGATCGCGCAGCCCAGGATCGCCACCCGCAGTACGGGCGGGCGCAGGAGCTCGCGCAGCGCTCGGGAGGGGCCTTCCACCACCGGTGAGCTGGGCTTGGGCAAATGCAGCAACTGGGCGAGCAGCATCGAGAGCAGGGCCATCACGCCCAACGCCAGGTAAGTGCCCAGGTACTGGGTCGGCAGCCAGCCCCGCGACCATCCGGCCAGCGTCGGACCGAGGACCCCGCCGGCGATGCCCCCGGCGAGCACCAACGATATCGCCTTGGCGCGAAAACTCGGGCGGTAGGCGTCAGCGACATCCGCCGCGGCAAAGCGGTAGCTGATGCCGAATGCGTTGAAGCCGCCGCAGACGAAGGTGGCCAGGCACAACAGCCAGAGGTTGGCCGTGGAGACCGCCAGTCCCGCGAGCGCGGCGCCGATGGTCATCACCACCGCACCCAGCGTATAGCCGCGGCGCCGGCCCAGCCGCGCCATCAGCGCGGCCGCCGGAATCGCCCACAGGGCGGCGCCCAGCACGTAGCCGGTAACCGGGAGGGTGGCGAGCAACTTATTGTCGGCCAGGGAGAACCCGACCAGCCCGTTGATCGCGACGAACGACACGTTGACGACCAGCAGCAAGGCCTGCATTGTGGCCAGCAGCCCGACCTGAAACCCAAGGCTCTGCCTGACTGGTGACTGTCGCATCGCGCTAGTGTAACAACGCGCGCGCGTCCGGCCACCGTAACAACGCGCGCGTCCGGACACCTCAGTGGCGTGATGATTCGCTAGAATGATGGATTGGCCGCTCCGTGAGGCGGCCGCACCTTTGACAGGGGTATCGATGAACGCAATCTCCGACCGTGACGGTCTGATCTGGTTCGACGGCAAGATGGTGGACTGGCGCTCGGCCAACATCCACGTCCTGACCCACACGCTGCACTACGGGTTGGGGGTGTTCGAGGGCGTGCGCGCTTACAAGACCGCGCAAGGAACGGCGATCTTCCGGCTCAAGGAGCACACCAAGCGGCTGTTCAACTCCGCCAAGATTCTCGGGTTGACGATCCCGTTCTCGTACGAAGAGATCGCCCAGGCGCAGAAAGACGTGGTTCGAGAGAACCAGCTCGAATCCTGCTATCTGCGCCCGCTGGTGTGGGTTGGCTCCGAGAAGCTCGGACTCTCGCCCACAGGCAATACGATCCACGTCGCGATCGCGGGCTGGGCCTGGGGCGCCTACCTCGGCGAAGAAGGAATGGCCAAGGGCATCCGGGTCAAGACTTCGTCGTTCACGCGCCACCATGTCAACGTCTCGCTGGTGCGGGCCAAGGCCTGCGGCTACTACATCAATTCGATCCTGGCGCATCAGGAAGCGGCTGCCGACGGCTACGACGAGGCGCTGCTGCTCGACACCGAGGGTTACGTCTCCGAGGGCCCGGGCGAGAACGTCTTTGTGGTTCGCAACGGCACGATCTATACCCCCGATGTCGCCTCCTGCCTCGACGGCATCACCCGCAACTCGGTGCTGACGATGGCGCGTGACCTCGGGATTCCGGTGATCGAGAAACGCATCACCCGCGACGAGATGTACTGCTGCGACGAGGCGTTCTTCAGCGGCACAGCGGCCGAGATCACCCCGATCCGCGAACTCGACAACCGGACCATCGGCGAGGGGCGGCGAGGACCGATCACGGAGCAGATCCAGTCCCTGTTCTTCAAGGTAGTGGCCGGCGAGAACGATCGTTACAGCGACTGGCTCGCCCACGTCTGAGCCCTGCCGCGACATTCCTGGAGCAACCACGACCATGACCGAAGCGAAAACCGGGGCGTTTGTCGAACTCGACGCTTCCGACCTGCCAGTCTGCTGCCCGAACCGCAAGGCCGCCCTCTGGAGCTCCCATCCCCGGGTGTTCCTCAAGGTCGCCGACAACGGCGAGGCCCACTGCCCGTACTGCGGCGCAGCCTACCGGATCGACCCCGAGACGCTCGCCCACGCTGCTCACTGAAGCGCCACGCCGGTGTCGGGATCGCCGCCAATCGCGCCATCCCGCTCCGGCATGACCGGTGCCGAACAGTTTCTCGTGGACCACGCGCCACCGGCGGAGTTCACACAGTATCGTGCGCCACCGTGGCTGCCTGGCCAGCACGCGCAGACCATCTACCCGGCGCTGTTTCTGGCGCGCCCCCGTGTGGCATACCGCCGCGAGCGCTGGAGCTTGCCCGACGGGGACTTTCTCGACGTCGATTTCGCCCACCAGCCGGGGCTCCCGGAGCCGGACGCCGCGACGCCACTGGTGGTGGTGCTCCACGGACTGGAAGGCAGCTCGCACAGCCACTACGCCCAGGCGGCGATGCACGCGGTCCTGGCGCACGGCTGGCGCGGTGCCGTCGTGCACTGGCGCGGCTGCGGCGGCGAAATCAACCTTGCTCCCCGGGCCTATCATTCCGGCGAAACCGACGACATCGACTGGGCCTTCCGGCGGCTCGCAACGCCCCCCGCCGCGATGTTCGCAATCGGCGTCTCGCTGGGCGGCAACGCGCTGCTCAAGTGGCTCGGCGAGCGCGGCGCCAGCGCCTCAAGGCTGCTGGCGGGGGCAGTGGCAGTCTCTGCTCCCCACGACCTGCAGGCGGGCGCGATAGCGCTCGCGCGCGGATTCAACCTCATCTACACCCATAACTTCCTGCGCACGCTCAAACGCAAGAGCCTGCTGAAGCTCGCCCAGTACCCGGGACTGTTTGACCGCGAGCGACTGTTGCGGGCACGAACCTTTCATGATTTCGACGACCTGGTGACTGCCCCGCTGCACGGCTTTGCCAGTTGCTACGACTACTGGGAACGTTGTTCCAGCAAGCGCTTTGTCGCGGCGATCCGCACCCCGACGCTGATCCTCAACGCCCGCAACGATCCGTTCCTGCCCGCCAGTGCGCTGATCGCGCCGTCATCGGTCCCGGACGATGTTCGCCTCTGTTATCCGGCCGAAGGAGGGCACGCCGGATTTCCGGGCGGCAATTTTCCGGGCCGGATCGATGCGATCGCACGCGGCGCCCTTGAGTTCTTCGCGCCCCTGGCGCCGGCCCCGGGCGGGTGAGGGCAAGTCTGCTCGCCGCTAGCCCTCGGGGCGCTCTCCCTTGCTGTCTTCCTGTTCACGGCGCAGTTCCCGCTCCAGTTCGCGCAGCCTGGCATCGATCAGCGACGCCGTGTAGAAGTCCAGCTGCGGCGAGTTGCGGGCCATCTTGAGCTGTTCGATCGCCGCCGGCCAGGCGCCAGCCAGCGCGTACTCCTCGGCGGTGGCACGGTGCGCCAGCGCGACCTTGCCGAGGCCGTTCTGGGCCTCGGCCAGCAGCTTCCAGAGCCGCACGTCCTTGGGCCATTCGCGCAGGCTCTCGGTCACAAACGCCGTCGCCGACTGGTAGTCGCGCAACTCGAGCAGCGCGCGGGCGCGCAGATGAACCAGTGCGCGCGCATGAGGCCAACGTTCCAACGCCGCGTCGGCCAGCACCAGGGCGGACCTGGTGGCGCCGGAGTCCATTTCGACTTCCAGCGCCACCCGCGCCAGGAAGTCGTGCCCCGATGGCAGCAGCGGCCGCGCCCGCTCGATGGCGAGGCGAGCACCGGCGAAATCGCGCTCGGCATGGGCGATCACGGCGATGCCGTACCACCTCAGGCCGCGGGCGGTGGCTGACCCCTGATCCAGCCCCAATGCGAGTTGGTCGCGCGCGCGCCGCAGGCCATCGACCCCGGGATCGGCCAGGGCGCTCAAGCGGGCGCGCACCAACTCAAAGCCGAGCTGATCCTGTTGCCGCATCGCCCCGCTGGCCTGCTGCTCGACGTCCCTGACCCGGCCCTGAATGTCGCCCATCCGGTTGGTGGTGAGCGGGTGGGTACGCAGGTATTCCGGGGCTCCGCCTTCGTAGAACCGTGATGCCTTCTGGAGGCGCTCAAAGAAATTGACCATGTCATGGGGATCGAATCCGGCGCGGGCCAGCGTCTCGAGCCCGATGCGGTCGGCCTCGCGCTCGGCATCGCGCGAAAAGCCCAGCATCTGGTGCATCTGCACCGACTGCCCGAGCGAAACGATCCCGCCGATCGCCTGCGGATTGGAGCGTGCCGCAAGCACCGCGAGCACCATCGAGGCGATCGAAAAGATCGAACTCTGGCGCTCGCGCTGGAACATCCGCGCAATGTGGCGCTGGGTGACGTGCGCCATCTCGTGCGCAATGACCGAGGCCAGTTCGGACTCGGTTTGGGCAGCGACCATCAGACCGGTGTGCACACCGATGAACCCGCCGGGCAGCGCGAAGGCGTTGAGGGTCGCATCGCTCACCAGAAACATTTCGAACTTCTGGTCATCAGGCCCGCCATGGGCGGTAAGGCGGGCCGCGAGGCCATTGAGGTAGTCGGCGCCCTCGGCATCCTCCAGGACCTCGCCCGTGCGCCGCAGGTCGCGCATGATCGCCTCGCCGATGCGGCGTTCGATCAGCGGCGAAAGTTCACCGCCGCCGGGATCGCCCAGTTGCGGCAGCGGCCCCGGCTGGGCCAGCAGCGCCGGGGGCGCGGCACCGAGCGTGAGCGCGAGGCAAATGCAGGCCGCCGAACGCCAGCGGCGAAGTTTCGCCGCCCGCGGCGCAGCGGTGGCGGATTCCCTCGTGGCAGAGGGCAAGGACATCGAGGCACTCCCTACAAGGTCAAGGCCGGCCTTCAGTTCAATGGTCCGGCCCGGTTATGATAGCCACTGTCAGGATCGAGCCCCATGAGCGACCAACTTACCCACTTTGACTCCTCCGGCAAGGCCCACATGGTCGATGTCGCCGACAAGAACGTCACCCACCGGGTGGCGATCGCCGTTGGCTCAATCCGGATGAAAGCGGAAACACTGGCACTGATCATTTCCGGCACCGCCAGCAAGGGCGATGTCGTCGGCGTGGCGCGGATCGCCGCCATCCAGGGCGCCAAGCGCACCGCCGAGCTGATTCCGCTGTGCCACCCGATCGCCCTCACCCGCGTCGCGGTCGACTTCGAGATCGACGACCAGAATCCAGCGGTGCATTGTCGCGCCACAGTCGAATGCCGCGGCCAGACCGGTGTCGAGATGGAGGCGCTCACCGCGGTCCAGGTCGGCCTGCTCACGATCTACGACATGTGCAAGGCGGTCGATCGCGGGATGACCATCACCGACGTCAGGCTGCTGGAAAAACACGGCGGCAAGTCAGGCCGCTGGGCCGCACCAGGCTAGTTACCGCGGGAAACCGATCCAGCCAAGGCCGCGCGGGCGCGCTGCCTGATCTGAGGTTGCCGCTAGTGCTTGGCCGCCTTTCGGGCATACATCAGCGCGTCCCCGTCCGCCAGCAGTGCTTCAATCGTGCCGTGCCGGTCGGGGTTCATTTCGACAATGCCCGACGAAAACGATATGTCGTATCCGCGCTGGGCCTGGCGGTTGTATTTCTCCAGTTCCTCGCCGAACTTGGCAACCACCTTGCCGGCGACTTGCCCCGTCGTGTCGATGAGCAGGGCGGCGAACTCGTCTCCGCCGAGCCGCACCAGGATGTCAGCATCGCGGAAGTCATTCCTCATTTGCCCGGCAAAGGCGCTCAGCGCCAGGTCCCCTTCCTGGTGGCCGAATCGGTCGTTGATGCCCTTGAACTTGTCAAGGTCCATGAACGCCAGCGTCGCCGGGATTCCCTGCCTGCGGCAGAAGTTCAGGCCTTGCTGGGCGAGCATCATGAAGCCGCGGCGATTGGCGATCCCGGTCAGGTCATCGACCGTCGCCATTTCGATCGCCACGAGCTCGCGTTCGACCATGGCGGCCAGATCTTCCAGCGCCTCGATATCGTCTCTGGCAAAAGTTCGTGGCTGCTGGTCAATGACGCACAGCGTGCCCATTTTGCGGCCATCCGGGCCCTTGAGCGGAGCGCCCGCGTAGAAACGGATATGCGGTTCGTTGAGGACCAGCGGGTTATCTGCAAAGCGCCGATCGGCCAACGCGTCCGGCACCACGAAGACCGCGCTGCCGAGAATCGCATGGCCGCAAAATGAGACATCGCGCGGGGTTTCGCGGACATCGAGGCCCACGCAGGATTTGAACCACTGACGATTCTCGTCGACCAGGCTGACCAACGCGATCGGCACTCCGAAGAGCCGCTTGGCCATTCGTGTCAGGCGATCGAATCGTTCTTCCGGTGCAGTATCGAGGATGTTGAGCGCTCGCAGGGACTTCATTCGGGCCGGTTCGTCGACCGGGATGTCAGGCGCTTGCAATGCAGACTCCTTGGCGTGATCTCGTCAAACTGCCAAATAAGGACCTATTCCAGGTGCGCGCGGCAACCCCGGCGGTACAGCAGAAGTTTACTTGCTTCCCTTTCCGGCTGTCAGCCCGGAACGGGCTAGCCGCGGGCCGCGATACGGCGGCGCAGGCGGCGCACGATCGTCCAGCGCCACGCCAGATCGACGCAGAAATAGCCCAGCACTGCGCCGACAACGGCGAAAATCATCAGCCCGATGACCAGCGGCCGGCCGACTCCGGACATCCACTCCCAGAGCGTCGGCAACCATCGCGCCACGGTCTCGGCCTGCGCCCCGAGCGCGTCTCTGATCTCCTCGTGGGCCACGACTGGCGCCACAGCCCCGGTTACCAGCATGCCAGTCCGGTAAGCCAGGTAGTAGATCGGCGGAAAGGTGAAGGGGTTGGTGACAAAGGTGCTCAGGACGGCCACCGGGAGGTTGGCCCGCAGGAAGAGTGCCGCGAGCGCGGCAAAGGGAATCTGCGCGACCGGGAACATGAAGCCGAAGAACAGCCCGATGCCCACCGCCAGGGCCACCGAGCGGCGATTGAAGCGCATCACCCCCGGGCGGGCGAGCAAGTGCGCCATGGGACGGAGCATCCAGTTCTTCTGCAACGTCTCGTGCGACGGTGAGTAACGCCGGAAGAACTTGCGCATCTTTCCTCAATCCTGAGCGAGCACGGACACGAGCCATGTCCGGGTGCTCGATTGTGCCCAAAATTCGGGCACCGCGTAAATGTGTCCCGATGGGCGGCGGCGCCGGGCCGCCAAGGCGTCGCGCCAGCGCCGCAGTCGTTTGCCTGCGCGTCGCGAGTCGTTCAAGCCTGCCTGAACAGCAGGCTGGCCAGGCCGAGAAAGATGAAGAATCCCATGCTGTCGGTCGAGAAGGTCAGCAGCACCGATGAGCCCATCGCCGGATCGCGCCCCATCTTGTGCAGAGTCCACGGGACCACCATGCCGATCACCGCGCCCAGCATCAGGTTGAAGATCATCGCGGCCATCATCGTCGCACCCAGCAACATGCCGTTGGCGGTGTCGCTGTAGAGCCACCATGCGAACAGACCGGCGACGCCGCCCCAGACCAGGCCGTTCAGCCCGGCGATCCCGATCTCCTTGAGGGCCAACCGCCTGGCGTTAGCCCTGGTGACCTGCCCCAGCGCCAGGGTGCGGATGAACAGCGTCATGGTCTGGTTGCCGGAGTTCCCGCCGATCCCGGCGACGATCGGCATCAGCGCCGCCAGCGCGACCACGCGCTCGATCGTACCCTCGAACATGCCGATGACCCTTGAGGCGAAAAATGCCGTGCACAGGTTCAGCGCCAGCCACATCCAGCGATTGCGCGCCGACGCCCAGATGCCGGCGAACAGGTCTTCCTCCTCGCGCAGGCCAGCCTGGCTGAACAGGTCGGACTCGCCCTCCTCGCGAATCACGTCGACCACCTCGGACACCGTCAGCCGCCCGATCAACCGGTTGCCGGGCCCAACCACCGCCGCCGAGACCAGGTCATAAC
>JAGXFG010000032.1 GCA_024637395.1 Burkholderiaceae bacterium
CTTCCTGCTGCTCGGCATTCCGCTCGTCTTCGCTGCTGGCGCGGCGGTCAAAGGCACGCTGTTCACCGTCTCATTGCCTTTCGATACCTTGGGCGCGGCATTGGGCGCGATGCTATTCATGCTGTTTCTGGGCCCCGTGGAGGAATTCGGCTGGCGTGGGCTGGCATTGCCCATCCTGCAACGACACATGGCGCCCCTTTGGGCTGGCCTCATCATCGGCGCCACGTGGGGCTTGTGGCATTTACCCGCGTTCTACCTGAGCGGGACCGTGCAAAGCGGCTGGGGCTTCGCCCCCTTCTTCCTCGGCAACGTCTGCCTCAGCCTTATCGTGACACCGCTGTTCAACGCATCTCGCGGCAGCATCCTGTTGCCCGCCTTGTTTCACTTCCAGGTGAACAATCCGCTGTGGCCGGATGCGCAGCCCTACGACACCTACTTTTTCGTGGGTGTCGCGGTGCTCGTCGTCTGGATCAACCGTCGCGCCATGCTCACGCGCGATGGGGCGGTCACCCAGGTCTTCGCGCCTGACAACCGGGCTCGTTCATCACCATGATGCGACCTCTCTTCACCGGCGCCGCCTACGTCGTCGCAGTCTTCGCTGCGGGCTTCGTGCTGGGTGTGCTGCGCACGCTGGTACTTGTGCCGCTGCTGGGCGAGCTGGCGGCGGTGCTGATGGAACTGCCCGTGATACTGAGCATTGCCTGGCTGGTCTGCACACGCATCCTGCGGCGCTGGCCGCTATTGCCCCCGGGTGCGTTGGGGATGGGTGGCATCGCCTTCTTGCTGCTGATGGGGGCCGAGGCCGGTCTGTCGACGCTGCTGGCCGGCCGCAGCCTGGCGGAACACCTGGCGCTGTACGCACAGTTGCCGCACCTGATGGGACTGGTGGGGCAACTGGCCTTCGCGTTGTTTCCCTGGATACAGGCGCGGCGTTCGCACAGGCCGCCCGGCTGAGCGAAGCATCAACTTCAATCACAGCCAAAAGGCGGCGACGCATGTAGAACGATCCCGTTCCGCCGGCCCAGACACGACGCCATTGCCTACTGAGGATCAGCCAGCCCGTTCGTCCCCGTCAGCACATCCGCCCGCAGGATCTCGCGCATTTTGTCCGGCTCTTCAAAGAAGGGCGTGTGGGCAGACTGCTGGAAAGTGTAGAAGCCCTTCGCCGGCGCATCCAGACGCTCGAAGTAGGACTTGGCCAAGGGGTAGGACACGGTGTAGTCGTACACGCCGTGCAAGAAGTAGATCGGGATTTCGAGCCGAGTCACTTTCTTGGTCAAGTCGGTGGACAGTTGCGTGTTCCACAGACTGCTGCCGGAGAAGAGCTTGCCGCGCCACAGGTTGATCTTTTCGCCCAGCGTGTATTCGCGGTGCAGCAGGGACGGAAAGAACATATCGGTGACGATCGACTTCATGTCGCGTGTCGTGCCCACGCCCAGTTCGTGCATCGCCACGTCGCGCACCCTGAGGTACGCATCCGGCAGAGGCGCCGTGCCGCCGACGGGTGCCTCTTCGAGGCGCTGCGCCATCTTGTTGTTACCTTGGTCCTTGTAGCGCTGAAGCATGTAGCGGTGCGCCAGCCGCTCTGATTCCAGCTGATTCGAAATCTGTGCGACGGCGATGTAGGCGTGGTACAGCTCCGGGGCGCGTGCCGCCGCTTGGATGCCGAAGAAGGTGCCGCCCGAGCGGCCCATGAGATAGATCTTGGTTTGGCCTAAGCGTGCGCGCAGGTAGTTCGTCAGCGCCACCGTGTCGGACACCAGTTGCTCCGGGTTCAGGGACTCCGGCGCCATGTCGGGGTGGTAGGAGAGGCCGGATCCGCGCTGCTCCCACCAGACGACTGTGAATATCTCCTCCAGGCTCGTCGGATAACGGTCTTTGAGGAAGTGGTCCGGTACGCCGCCATGCAAGTAGAGCAGGACTGGATTGCCCGTATTCCTTCCCTGAATAAACATCCCTTGCTCGACACCGTTGATGTCGACACGGACTTTCTCCGAGATGCTGCCGGCGAGCGGCTGGCCGCCGTCGTCGAGAAACGGCTTGGGCGTTCCCGGGCTCAAAACCAGCAAGATGCCAAGCAGAAGGAGAGCCGGGATGAGCAGGACCGCCAGTGCAATCCACATGACACGGCCCGCCCTTAGCGACTTCATGACGCCGTGACCAGCACGTCGGCAAGCGGGCGTCGCGCTGCGGCTGGCAAGGTCTGCGTCGGCACGCCGATCCGCAACAGCAACTGCGCATGACCCGGGCGGCCGGTGATCTGCTGCAGCTTGGGGCGCAGTGTCGCCACCTGCACCGGCTGGTTGAGGTACGAGGCCTGCAGACCAAGCTGCACGCCCAGCAGCAACAGGCGCTGCAAGGCCTGCCCGGCGGCCAGCCAGTCGCGCGGGCTGTCGCACACGGTGGTCAGCACGGCGAGCACCGGCGACTCGTCGGCCAACTGGCGATCCTTGGCGGCTACGCCGTGGCCCATGTCGAAGGTTCGCACCACCATTTGTGCCACGGGAACAGCCAGTGCCGGCAGCGTCAGGCCATCACCGCGACGCCTCGGATGCATCCAGGCCGCCAGCTCGCGCCGCCAACTCGGGTTGGCCCACAGCATCGCGTCGCCCTCGGCCACGAGTGCAGCAGCGCCTAGGCGCTGGTCGGCGGTGTCGAGCACGGCGAGCATGGCGTCTTCGCTGTGCACCGCATCCATGAGGCTGCGCAGTGCCGTTGGGTCGACAGCAGTGGCCGCAAAGCGCTCGCGGTAGGTACGGCGCTCACCCATCGCCGCCTGCAACGCCGCGACGTCCTGCCCGCTACCGGTGGGCAACAGGTGCACACGGGCCAGCAGGTCGCCGTCGGCCGCGTCTGGCCATGGTTCCACCTGAGCTTGCAGGCCCGCCGCCGCAGCGGCGACACGCAGGTTGAACAGCGCGCACCCGCAACTGATGGTCAGCTCGCGGTCATCCGGGTCGTTGACCGGCAGTGCGCGCGTGCGGTCCGCCAGTAGCTCTATCGCCTGATCTTCGAGCCGGAACAGCCAGGGCTGCGTGTTGTGGCTGGACGGGGCCAGCGTGGCCGCGTGCACCAGGGCTTGTAATTGGGGGACTGACAGATTCATGGTGTTCTCCAGGTTATGGATCGGCGGGGTTTGTGTTTGATCGTGTGCGCGTCGGCGTGTCGAGTTCACGTAAGGCGAAAGCGGCACGGGCCGCAGAGCCGCACCAGGCAGGCCGGCACCTCGCCACGAGACCGGTCCTCGGGCGTGACCGTGTTGGGCTCGTCCAGCACCACATGGTCCAGGTGATCGGTGATGTGCACACGGCAGGCGCCGCAGCCGCCCGAGCAACACGAGAACGGCAGCGCGATACCGGCGTTCAACGCCGCTTCGAGCAAGGTGTCGCTGGGGCGCAGCATGATCGTCTGTTCGCCGTCGGCTGACTCGAAGACCGCCGATTGCGCTTGATCGCCTACGGTGCCGCGGCGGGGCGATACGAAGCTCTCTTCGAACAAGCGGTCCGCCGGCAGGCCACCTGCGAGCAAGGCTTGGCGAACGGCGGTGCGCATCGCATCGGGCCCACAGATCATCGCGCGGTGGAAGTTGCCGAGATTGGTGTCACGCAGCGCCGCAACGAGCGTCGGCGCATCGAGTCGTCCGACGCTGAACGCCAAGTCATTGCCCTCGAGCGGTGGGTTCTCGAATACCCAATGCAGACGCAAGCGCGGCGCGCTGTTCAGCGCGAGCTGCTGAAGCGGCGCCGCGAAGATCGCGCGCGCGAGTGCGCCGCTGCCGTAGACCAGCGTAACCTCGGCGTCCGGCTCGTTGTGCAATACATCGCGCGCCACCGCCTGCAACGGCACGATCCCTGAGCCCCCGGCGACGAGTAGCAGTCGGCGCGGTCCCTGCACTGGCGGTGGCCCGGCCGTGAAGTCTCCCGACGGGCCGAAGCAGCGCACCAAGTCGCCTTCCGACAACTGGTCGTGGATCCAGTTCGACATCAAGCCACCCGGCACACGCTTGACGGTGATGGCCAGGTCGTCGTCACACGGGGCCGTGGCCAGCGAATAGGCGCGCCGCACCCGTTCACCGTTGATCGTCACTTCGAGCGTCAGGTACTGACCGGCCTCGAACTGCTCGGCGTGACGCGCTGGATCGTCAAGCACCACGGTCACCGCATCCGCGCCCTCGGGCAGCATGGCAACCACCCGCAGTGGCCTCGCGCGCGTCGGGCCGACGGCGGCTAGACGCTCCCACGCGGCATCCGCTAAACCATCGAAGGGCCTGGCGTTCACTTCACGGGCGCTGAGGCCCTGCGCATGGCGCTTCACGTGCCAGCCGCACCAGCCAAAGAAGCGATAGAGCGCTCCTGGGGTGGTCTGGGTCGCGGCCGCGTGGCAGGCTGCATCGGGCAGCACGCCGCCGGCCAGCAAGACTGGAACGCCCAGATCGAGGGCCTGAAGCAGCGGCCGCACAAGGCCACCCACGCGGTCCAGTGCACGGCCGGCGATGGCCTCTCCACCACCGACCGCCAAGCCGCCAGCCCAGGTGTAGCCGGCCTCGCGCGCAAACTCGCCGAGCAGGCCGAATGAAAAGCGGAACTGCTCGGGCTCGGGGAAGCCGCAATTCAGTACGGCGACCAAACGCGCCGGGTGCATGCCAACCTTGCGCCGCTCGGAGTGGATGTGTTCGAGCGCCAGCAGGCCGAGATAAGGCAGGCTGTCCCAGTACAGTGGGCCGAGGATCAACAGCAGATCGGCTTGAGCGCAGCGCTGCGCAGCCGCATGCGCGACCGCCTTTCCACGAACGAACTCAGTCGCTACGACGACCTCGATTTGCGCTGCGTCGGCTTCCATCAGGGGCCGAAGATAACGCCAGATCGCCTGCGATGTACTGACCCCGGCTGGACGCGGGCTCATCTGCATCACAGTGACCCTGGGTCGCAGCGGGAACGCTGAGGCGGTCGACTGCGCGCACGCAGCCCGCATCAACTCCGCCCGCGCGATCTGAGGCGTGCCGGATGCATTGCCTGGCGCCGCGGGCGTGGCCAGTGCGCTCGCGATCGCGGCGGACCAAGCTGCTCGGTCGCCGCCGACGACGGCAACGCCCCAGGCCGGGCTGCCGAAGTTCAGCGCGTTGGTCTCGGCGAAAGCGCGGAACAATCGCGCGCGCTCCATTGAGGGCGTGTCGTCCAACGCCACCGCGGCCCAGCGCGCACGGTGCTCGTAGCGCATGGCATGGTGGGTCATGTCACCCACCTTGCGAAAGAAGGGCGAGATCAATGGCAGCAAGCGATCCACCGCCTTCTTCAGTTGCGCCGCATAGCCGCCGTAGTGCAACGGCGTCACCAGCACCACCAGTTCGGCGTCGTGCACGGCACGCTCGATCTCCTGGCCTTCGTCGTGGATGCGGCAACGCCCGGGCGTCTTCACGAAGCAGTCGAACTCACCCATGCAGTAACCGATGTCGTAACCCGCCAGATGGAAGCTGCGCACCGTCGTGAACTGTGCCGCGAGTTGGCGCTCCACCTCGATGCACAGCGAGTGGGTCAGATCGGCGGACGACCGAGCGCCGTTCAGGATTACCGCGGTCATTGCATTGCTCCTCGATAAAGTCTACACGGATCACTGCTGATGGACTTTGACAAAAGACAAGGTGCCGCGGCGGCAATAGGGGAAGATGTGGTCTCGTGGGCGAAGGCATCGGGACCTTTGGCCCGGTCAGACTAGAGCAACGATGGACAGGATTACTCAATGACGCAAGTCGTCGACGCGCCGTTCGCGCGCCAGTTTCTACAGCGCCTGCACGCCGCCGCCAACACGCATGATGCCGATGGCGTTTCGGCGCTTTGCAGCGACAACGTGGTCTGGGAAGATCCTGCCGCGCCGCAAACGCTGCACGGTCGTGATGCCGTACTGCGCTTCCATCGCGACATCATGTTCCCCGCACTGCCAGACACGCACATTGAGCTGATTGATGGCCCCTACCTCGCGCTCGACGGTACCGGCGTGGCTGCCCGCCTGCGCATCAGCGGAACAATGACGGGTCCACTGACGCCGCCGGGCTTTGCACCCACTGGTGGGCGCCTGAGCTTCGAAACGGCAGAGTTCTCGCAATTCGAGGATGGCTTGCTTACGCGCCATACCGTGGTCCTGAACATGCTTGACCTGGCACGTCAAATTGGCGCCGTGCCGCAAGTCGGCTCGGTCGTGGATCACATCGGCGTGTGGATGCAACATGTCTCCGCCTTCTGGGCGCGGGGGCGTTCGGCCCAAGTGAAGCGCAACTAATTTTGTAGACACCAGCACAACAAAATGTGAATCGCAGATATTGTCGCGTGGCCGCGCCTGGAGTGACCTCGCACCGCGTGGGAAAGGTGGCGAACGCAAGGCTTGACGGGGGGCAGAATAAAGCTGCGAATGGCGCCTTTGATGCAAGTTTTTTTCGGGTATGTGTGACCGCTCCTAGTCGGCGCTGAACCAGCATCGGAAATGACCGGTCTGGATAACTCGACAAAAATTCATGATTCGACTCGAACGTCGGGTTACTCTGCTCAAGAGTCCGTCGGCTGAGAAAACTGGCGTCCTCAGTTGAGTGACCGCTTCCGCGTTCCTGGGACCGACGAATGCCCAAACTGGACCAGCACGGGCAATGACCGCTCAGAAGAACCCGACAGAAATTCCTGTCTCGCAGTGACCGACCGGTTACGCTGCAGACCTGTCTTAAAGTTGCCGACCGCCAAAGTCAGCAATGTGGATCTGGCGAGGTCAATCGAA
>JAGXFG010000033.1 GCA_024637395.1 Burkholderiaceae bacterium
GCGGTTCGGGTTTCGGCTCGGGCTTGGCTACCGGCGGCGGTTCGGGTTTCGGCTCGGGCTTGGCTACCGGCGCTGGCTCCACTTTCGGCTCGGGCTTGACCACCGGCGGCGGCTCGGGTGGCGGCGCCGGTTTAACCACCGGCGGCAGTTCGACGGCCTTCTCCACAACTGGCGGCGGCGGCGGCGGGGGCGGCGGCTCGGCCGCCGTCACGGGCGGCGGGGGCAATACGGCCGCGACGACTGGTGCCGGCGCCGGCTGCTCGGGTTCGCTGGGCGCCACCGGAGGTGGCGCTGGTTCTATCGCCGGAGCGGGATCCGGAGCGGGAGCTGGATCCGGAGCGGGAGCAGGATCCGGAGCGGGAGCGACTGTCGGCGCACTGGTGTCGAAGCCGGCAAGCACCTCGGCCCGCTCGCGCTCGAGCCACAGCCAGCCGACCCAGGCGATCGCCGCGCCCAGCACCAGGCTGAGCACGATGGTGGGCACGTTGCGCCAGGCGCGCCGCTTGAGCGGGGTATCGCCCTGACGACCGAGACCGGCGATCGGGGCTGGCCGGCGCGCGCTTGCGGGGCGCCGGCGGGGCGCTTCGGGAGCGTCCTTTTGGATGCGCGCCAGCCGTTCGAGCGCAATTTCCTGGTCGTAGGCGGCGCGCGTCAGTGGATCGCGCAGCGTGGCATAGGCCTGGTTGGCGCGCGCCGCGGCGGCGGCCTGCCAGTCGGGGTCGAGCTTGATGCGGTCGGGATGCAGCAGGCGGATCAGCAGCCGGTGGTTTTCGCGCAGGTCGGCCGCGCTGGCGCCGCGCGGCAGCCCGTTGACCCGGTAATAGTCGGCGCCGGGAGCAAGCAGCACCTGTTCGACGAAGAAGCGCGCGGCTGCCACCCACTCGTCGATCTCGGCAATGCCGGCCGGCGCGCCCAGCGCCCCCGGTTCGGCACCGAGCGCCATCTTGAGGATGTTGAGCGCGTCGCCGCGCAGCGCCCGGCGCGGGTTGCGCAGCTCAGGGTAGTCGGTAGGCGAGCGGTAGAAGGCCAGCGCCTGTTCGGGGAGCAGTGTCGGTTCCATTACTGTTCCGGGGGAGGCGCGTCGCGGCGCCTCAGGCGCTCAGGCGCTGCCGGCCAGCGTCGGCGGCGCCCTCGTAGTAATAGTAGTTCTGGTAGTAGCCGTAGCCGCCGGCATTGGCCTCGGCCTTGGTCAGCACCACGCCCAGCAGCCGGGTGCGCGCGACGCGCAGCCGCTTGATGGCGTCGGCGGCGTAACCCTTGCGGGTGGCGCCGTACTCGACCACCATCACGGTCGCCTCGGCGAGGTTGCCGAGCAGCGGCGCATCGGCCAGGCCCAGCACCGGCGGGCCGTCGATGATCACCAGGTCGAACTTCTCGGCCGCGAGCGTGAGCAGCGAGGCCATCTTGGCGCTCGCCAGCAGCTCGGCGGGGTTGGGCGGCAGCGGCCCGGAGGGCATCACGTAGAGGTGCGGCACGTGCGTGGCCACGGTGATGTCGACCGCCTGCGCCTCGCCGGCGAGCAGGTTGGTGAGGCCCGTCTCGTTGGGCAGCCCCAGCGTCTTGTGCTGCGAGGCCTTGCGCAGGTCGGCGTCGATCAGCAGCACGTTCTTGCCGGTCTGCGCGAAGGCCACCGCGAGCGTGAGCGCGCTGGTGCTCTTGCCCTCGCCCATCGAGGCGCTGGTGATCATCAGCACCTTGGGCACGCCCGAGGCGGTGGAGAACTGCAGCGAGGTGCGCAGCGACCGAAACGCCTCGGCAAATGACGAGCGCGGCTCCTCGACGATCTCGAAGGCGAGATCGGCGCCGCCGGCGGTGGTGTTCTTGAGGTACGGGATCACGCCCAGCAACGCCAGCCCGAGCTGGCGTTCGACGTCCTCGCTGTGCTTGATGGTGTCGTCGAGATGCTCGAAGAGGAACGCGAAGGCGATGCCGCCGAACAGCCCCAGGAAGGCGGCGATCAGCAGGTTGAGTCTGAGGTTTGGTTTGAACGGCTCGCGCGGCACTTCGGCACGATCGACGATGGCGATGTTGTTCAGCCCGACGCCGCCAGCCACACCGATTTCCTTGTAGCGCTGCAGCAGCCCTTCGTAGAGGGTGCGGTTGGTGTCGGCCTCGCGTTTGAGCACGTTGTACTCGACGCTGCGGTCCTGCAGCCCGAGCATCGCCGATTTGGCGAGCTGGAGCTGGGTCGAGATCATCGCTTCCTTGTCCTTGGCCGCCGCGTAGGTGGAGGCGATCGCGTGGCGGATTCTCTCCACTTCGTCATCGATGCGCGACTGGGTATCGGCGATCTGGGCTTCGATCTGCAGCATCTTCGGGTAGCCGGGCTTGAAGAGCTTGATCCCCTCCTGGTATTCGGCCTCGAACTTCGCCTTGCTTTCCTTGAGAGCCTGGATGGTCGGGCTCTGGAGCACGTCGGGCAGCGACTGGTCCTTGACCTGGCGCATGCGGTTGTACATCGCCTCGGTGTTGATGCGCTCCTGCTGCGCCTTGGCCAGGGCCATGGTGAATTCCTGCAGCCGGATGCTGTCGATGCTGCCCTGCTTGTCGTCGACCCGGATGATCTCCTTGGCGCGCGCGAAGTCGTTGAGCGAGCGCTCGGAATCTTCCAGCCGCGCCTTCATCTGTTCGAGCCGTTCGCGCAGGAAGGTGGCGGCGTAGGACGAAGCGTCCATGCGCCGCTCGAGGTTGAGCGCGATGAAGGCCTCGGCCACCGCATTGACCACCTTGGTGGCGAGCACGGCGTCGGCGCTGTCGAAATGGACTTTCACCAGGCGCGAATTGCGCACCGGCTCGATGGTCAGCATCTTGAGGAAGCGATCGACCACAGGGGACTCGTAGCCGGTCTTGCGACGCTGGGCGTCGCGATCGTCGTCAGGCGTGCCCGACCCCAGGAAGGCGAGCAGCCCCGGCTTGCGCGCGAAAGCCGGATGCTCCTCGAGGCGCAGCTGTGCGATCACCCGCTGCGCCAGGCTGCGGCTTTGCAGCAGCTCGTACTGGGTCTGGTAGAACTCGCGCGTATCCGAGCTGCCCTCGGTGGGGGCAACCTGCTTGATATCGGTGACCTGGGCTTCGTTGCGCTCGATCTGCACCGTGAGGCTGGCGCGATAGATCGGCGTCATCAGCAGCGTGCCGACCGCGACCGCGATCACCACAATGGCGAAGAATGCGAGCACCGTCCATTTGCGCTTGCGGATGATCTCCCAGTACTGGCGCAGGTCGATGGTGTCATCGTCGTCGTAGCGCTCGCCCGGCGGCGGTGGCGGCCCGTAGGGCATGCCCAGCGGCAGGTCCGGGCGCAGCGCGAGTGCCGCGGCCTGGTCACGCGGGTCGGGAGTGTTCATCGGCACATCGTTCATTATCGGACCGTTCCAAAGCCAATGAAACCGCGCAGGGTGTCGGTCAGGTTTTTCACGAACGAGCGCGACGCGTCCTTGCCGACCACCACGATGTCATTGTTCTTGAGCGTGGGGTCGGTCACTGCACCAGCGCGGATGCGCGCGATGTCGAATTCGAGCAACTGGCGCTTGCCGGCGTCGGCGAGCCGGAAGATGCTGACGCTGTCCTCGGCCAGTTCCTTGACCCCGCCGGCGATCGCCAGCGCCTGCAGCAGCGTGGTGGTGTTGCCGGCGATCGGGTAGATGCCGGCCTTCTCGACCTGGCCCTCGATGGTCACGCGCTGGCTGGTGAACTCCTTGATGAAGACGCTCACCTGCGGGTCTTGCAGATAGTCTTCCTTGAGCTTGGCGGCGATCTGGTCCTCGAGTTCGGTGGCACTCAGTCCCGCGGCACTCACCGCGCCGAGCAGCGGCAGCGAGATCAGCCCGCGCGAATTCACCCGCACGGTGCGATCGAGTTCCTTGACCTGGAACACCGAAATCTCGAGCAAATCGCTCGGGCCGATGCGATATTCCTCGTCGGGTAGCGCGGCGGCGGGCTGGGCTGCGGCAGCGTGCGAGGTCTGGGCCGTCTTGCCGGCGACGGCCGTCGTGGCGCTCTGGCGGGCCAGCGGCGAATCGGGCTCGGGGGGGCTCTTGTCCGCTTCGCGCGGACCCAGAACAGCGCACGCCGAGAGCGCCAGCGCGAGGGCGAGGGCGAGTATTGCCAACTTCATTTCCTGCCTCCAAACCATCTGCGCAACGACGACCATCGGCCGCTTTTGTTTGAACCGCGGCTCGAGCCGCCCGAAGGCGGCGCCACTAGCGTCGCAGGAGAATCTTCAAGTATAGCGCGGGGTCGGTCGAGCACCAGCCGCGCGGCTTCGTCTGCCCCGACCCATTTTTCGGCCGCCTGACGGCCTTCGGCGAGCAGCGGCGGCCGACGCGCCGGGCTGTGGGCGT
Organism: Burkholderiaceae bacterium; assembly: GCA_024637395.1. GTDB lineage: Bacteria > Pseudomonadota > Gammaproteobacteria > Burkholderiales > Burkholderiaceae_E > JAGXFR01. Next base: position 4,341 of record JAGXFG010000033.1, read on the forward strand.
CGGTGGCCAGCAGGTGCACCTGGCCCTCGTCGAGCAGCCGCTCGCCCCAGTAGCGCGCCTCGGCGCCGAAGCGGCCGGTGAGGCTGCCCGCGGTGACCTGCAGCCAGGCGCCGCCGCGCACCAGGCGCGTGAAGGCCGCGTGGTGCTCGGCGATCCAGGTGAGCCGCTCGGGGTGGGTGATGACCGGCGTATAGCCAGCGGCCACCAGCTGGAACACCGATTCCTCGAAGCCCGGTGGGGCGACATGGTGCGGCGGCTCGAACAGCAGGTAGCGCGAGCCCGCCCGCGTCGGGATCGCGCCGCTGCGGACCTTGGCAACCATGTCAGGCACCAGGTGCGCGTCGGCGCCCACTACCAGCTGCAGCGCGATGCCCTGCTCGCTGAGCACGCCCTGCAGCACCGAGACCTCCGCCGCGATCTTCGGGCCGGTATTTTCGTAGAGGCCGGGGTAAATGTGTGGCGTGCAAGCCACGGTCTCGATGCCGTCGGCCGCCGCGATGCGCGCCATCTCCAGCGAGGTGGCGAGATCGGGCGAACCGTCGTCGATACCGGGCAGCAGGTGGCAGTGCAGGTCGATCAAGGGACGTTACGCGCTCCGTAGTGAGGGCCGCTCGCGCCGAGCCCGCAAGGGGCGGCAACGCGAGGCCGCATCATAGCGCCTAAGCATTACCCGAGAGCATCACCCATAAGAGTGGGGCGCGACGGAGATTGATATGGGATGCTCCAATCACCACCGCGAAATCCCATTGCGGGCTTCCAAATGATTGACATCTGTATCCTGGGGGATACATACTTACGATGCGTGTGCGGGCGACTGAGATCTACCTGGCATGGCTGGATTCTCTGACCGACCGTGCGGCGCGGGCACGGATCCTGGTGCGAGTTGATCGGCTGGCACACGGTAATCCCGGGCAGCATCGAAATCTTGCCTCCGGCATCTCCGAACTCAAGATCGATGTTGGGCCTGGATACAGGGTGTACTACACGGAGCGGAAGCGCGAACTGATCATCTTGTTGGCCGGTGGCGACAAGTCGACCCAGCGCAAGGACATCGATATCGCCACTGCCATGGGGCAGAACCTGTAGGAACCATGCGGTGACCGACAAAATGGCAACCAAGTCCGTAAAGAAGGTAAAGACGAAGACAGTGCCTTACGACGTGGCACAGCGACTTCGCACGCCCGAGGAAGTTGCCGCGTACCTCGACGCGTGGCTCGCGGAAGCACCGGAAGACGCGCCCGGGATTGCCCGCGCACTCGGCGACATCGCCCGCGCCAAGGGGATGTCGCAAGTGGCGCGTGATGCCGGTCTTGGCCGCGAGAGCCTGTACAAGGCGCTCAGCGAGAACGGCA
>JAGXFG010000004.1 GCA_024637395.1 Burkholderiaceae bacterium
AGAGACAGGTGCCATCCCCAGGCTGGCGGCTCCGACCGCCGCACCGGCGCAGGTGGCAGCACCACCGAGACGCGCCAGGAAACTGCGCCGGGCATCAATCATTGGCTTGGAGTCTTTGCTCATGAGTTGCTCTCCGATTTCCCTGCGATCCGACCACCCAGCGCCACTTCAGGCCCTTGGGCAGGAGCTTTTCCAAGCTCGCCACCGAGCTTGCGCAATAGGCTGATCATGGTTCGTGCGGGTTATGGCAGAGGACGCACTGCCGACCCTTGGCGTGCTTGGCCACATTGATCTGCGGCTGGGTGTCGGGGCGCGCCGGCATCGCTTCATGGCACAGGGTGCAGAGCTTCACCGAATCTTCAGGGATCGGCATTTTGCGATCCTTCGGGTGGCCCAGTGCCGGTCCGTGGCAGGTCTCGCAATTGACTACTTTGTGGGCGTTTTCAGACCACTGTTTGACCCGTTCGGCGTGGCAATCTTTGCAATAGGCCGAGGTCTGTAAGACCGGTGTCAGCGCCGCGATTTCGGGCACTGATTGGGCGCGATAGTGACCAAACCGGTAGAAGGAGCCGTCAGTGAGTAACCCTTTCAATACAACTGCGACGATCAAGGCACCAACAAGCAGTGCCAGCAGTCTAAATATATGTTTGGGCATGCCTCCTCCATATATTGATGATCAGCCCTTGGGTTATTACTGTTAATTCCAGCCCCTATTTGTCTGACACCAATCAGGAAGTGCAAATGCGCTAAAAACCTAGGCATTCATCTGGCCTTCATTGCCCTTAAGAATGTCCAAGTAGTAGCGCGTTTTTTGACAATCCCCAATAGCTAGAGCCTGAGGCATTATTGCAAGAAACCAATAGTTGCCTAATTTGCTCCACCTTTAGTACGTATTAGTACGGCCACAAATACAACGGGTATCAACAACGCAAAGAGATGCTCATCGAGATCGCTCTCACCTGGCAGCTGCCGGCCCGAGGGACGCGTCCAAAGATTGACTATACCTATCGCTGGCACCTAAACTGTTTTGTTAGCTTAGCACCGTAACCTCTTGTATTGCAGAGGTTCAGGAAACGCACTGTTCTTCTCAGTAGCGGCGATCCGCGCCACTCTAGATCAGTGCCTGGCCCGCTCTTAGGTCGAGCGGAAAGCAGCTCTGGAGCACCAATGACTGGCGCAAAGGATGGGAATTACGGTGTTGCAATAGCGGCAAAGAGGTCACCGCAAAATCTCTCATTTCGCCCGACTATCTCGGGGGGGACAATTTGAGTTAGGCTTACAGCACACCACACCACATTGACGGGGGGCGACATGAGTTATCTGGTGCTGGGATTATTGTTCTTTTTGGGCATTCACACATTGCGCATCGTGGCTGATGATTGGCGCGATGCCCGGGTCGCCACACTGGGTCTGATGACCTGGAAAGGCATTTACGCCGCGGTCTCGCTCGCTGGCCTGGCGTTAATCGTCTGGGGCTTTGCCATGTCCCGCGGCACTTCTGTCGATCTGTGGCAGCCGGCCACGTGGTCGCACCATGCTGCCGGACTGCTTACTTTGGTGGCCTTCCTCCTGATCGTGGCTTCCTACGTGCCATCCAGCCGCATCAAGGGTCTGGTTGGACATCCGATGGTGGCTGGCCTGATGGTGTGGTCGGTGGGACACCTGATTGCCAACGGAAGGTTGGCCGACCTGGTGCTCTTCGGCACGCTGCTGGTTTGGGCAATCGCCGAATTTGTGTCGCTGCGCAAGCGCGACAAGGCGAGTGGCGTGACCCAGGATCCAGGATCGTGGTCCTGCGATATCGTCACCGTGATCATCGCGGTCGTGTTCTGGTACATCTTCGCGCTGCACCTGCACTATGCGCTGATCGGCGTCGCCCCGTTCGGCTAGGGTGACCACCCGCTAGCCTGGCCCCGCCAGTTGCGGGGGCCAGCATCGCGCAGGGCAGGAAAAGTGCGCCGCCCTGCCCTAGAGCCCGAGGATGCGGCCTATCTCGGCGACAAAGACGCTCTCGCGCATCACCTCGCCGCGGACCGACTTGGCAGTCTGCTCGAGCTGCACCCCGATCGTATGCAAACCATCGGCGATCCAGCCGCTCTTTTGCTTGGGGGCATCGAGAACAGCCCGCAAGGTTGCAATCTCGTCCTTGAGGTCCTGTACCCCGTCGGCGTCAGCCGGCGCGTTGGCGACCTCCGCATCGAGTTCGTCGATCAATCGCCTGATTCGTGCGAGATCCAGATCGGGATGCGCATTGCCGCCGTCCCGATTGGCCGGTTCCCGGCTCTGCTGATTTGCGGCCATTGCCAGCCTCCTTTAGAAATGTCGACCCGTACCAGCGGCGTGCGAAGCGCACTCGCTGCGGGACCCATACATGCATCATGCCACGATCCACCGGTGCCCTGGCAGAACGCGACCAGCGTCAACCGTGGCGCCGGGCAAAATCGCTCATGTAGTCGGCCAGGGTGTGGGCCTCGGACACCGGCATGGCGTTGTAGAGCGAGGCGCGCATCCCTCCGACAGAGCGGTGCCCGGCGAGCTGGACCATCGAGCGCTCGCGGGCGCCGGCGAGAAATTCGGCATCGAGCCCGGGGGGCGAAATCGTGAACGTAGCATTCATCCGTGAGCGGTCGCCCGGGGCGACGCCGTTACCGTAGAAGCCGGCGGCGGAGTCGATCGCGGCGTAGACCAGCGCCGCCTTCTCGATGTTGCGCGCCTCGATCCCGGTTACGCCACCCTGGTCCTTGAGCCATCTGAAGACCAGTCCTGCGACATAGATCGCAAAGGTTGGCGGGGTATTTACCATCGAGTGCGCCGCCGCCTGCGCCGCGTAGTCGAACAGGCTCGGAGCCGATGAGCGCAGATGCCCGAGCAGATCGTCGCGCACGATCACGATGGTCAGCCCTGCCGGACCGACGTTCTTCTGCGCGCCGGCGTAGATCAGTCCGTAACGCTCGACGGCGATCGGCCGCGACAGGAAGTTGGATGACATGTCGGCTACCAGCGGCACATTGCCGGTTTCCGGGATCCAGTTGAACTCGACGCCGGCGATGGTTTCGTTGGCGCACAGGTGGACATAATCCGCTGCCGGATCAAGTTGCCAGAGCGACTGCGCCGGGATTTGGCGCAGCTCGCCCTCCTGCGAACTTGCAGCCACCCGCACGGTACCGAATCTCGCGGCCTCGCGCGTGGCGCGCGACGACCACTCGCCGGTCACCACGTAGTCGCCTCCCGATCCGCCGCGCATCAGGTTCAGCGGAACCATCGCGAACTGGAGCGTGGCTCCGCCCTGCAGGAACAGGACGTGGTAATGATCGGGGATCGCCAGCAGATCGCGCAGATCCTGCTCCGCCGCGGCCAGAATCGCACCGTACTCGGCGGAGCGATGGCCCATCTCCATGACGGACATGCCACTGCCCTGCCAGTCGAGCATCTCGGCCGCGACCTGCGTCAGCACCGCGCGCGGCAGCTTCCCCGGTCCGGCACCAAAGTTGATCACCCGCGCCATCGCAACCACTCCTCACCGTCGTCCGACCGCCCAATTGCCGCCTGGATCGTGCCCACGAAGGGCGTTCAGATCAGGTCCTTACCATGCCCCGCAACTCGCGGAGCACGACCGATGCCATCGGCATGTCGAGTTGCGCAATCGGCTGCAGTTCCGCAACTACCTGCCGGTAGCGCCGCAACTGCGGTGCGCGGGTATTTTCCCAGGCCGAGATCAGCGCCGCGATGTTGCAGTCCTCCGTCTCGCACTCGCTGAACACGCGGGCGGTGAGATTAGCTGCAATCCCCAGCAGATCGTCGCGCAACGCATCGCGCGCGAGCGACTGCCAGTGGTTGTCGGATGTCAGCCTGCCGATCTGCTGGTTGAGCCAGAACAGATCGAGCCGGCTGATGAGTTCGAAGTAGGCCTGGCCCACCAGCTCCGGAGGACGCTTGTTGGCGGCCGCGATCTCGGCGATGTCGAGCGCGGTGTACAGGGGGACAAGGCTGACGACCCGGTGCGCCACGGCTTCGGGAACGCCGGCGGCGAAATAGGATGCCACGGCCTCTTCGAACGCGGCGCGTTCCGACCCGAGCATCAGCTCCTCCAGCCGGCCGGAGAGATCATGGATCGTGGCCCTGAACAGCTCGACCGCCTTGCCCAGGTCGCCCAGATAGGTCGGTCGCCGCAGCAGCCACTGGGTGGCGCGCGCCGTCAGGCGGCTGACATCGGAGAGCAAGGCATTGTGCATCGATGCCGGAACCGACGGATCGAGGGCTTCGATCTCCTCCCAGACTTCACCGAGTTGGTAGGCGTCGCGGATAGCGGTGTAGGCCAGCACCACCTGGCCGGCGGTGGCTCCAATATCTTCGCCGAGCCGGAATGCGAAGGTGCTGTCCATCCGGTTGACCATCTCGTTGACGGCAGCGGTAGCGATGATTTCGCGCCGCAACGCATGGCGTTCAATGCCGGTGGCGAAGCGCTGGCGCAACGGGCTGGGGAAATATGCCGGCAACAGTTCTGCGACCAGCGGATTATCGGGCGCTTCGGACGCGACCACCTTCTCGTAGAGATCGATCTTGCTGTAGGCGAGCAGCACCGAAAGTTCCGGTAGCGTCAAGCCGCGCCCGGCCCTGCTGCGTGCTGCAATCTCCTCGTCATCGGGGAGAAACTCGATGACCCGGTTAAGGCGCCCGGCCTTCTCGAGCGAGCGCATGTAGCGCGCCTGTTCATCGAGAAGTCGGGAAGCGCGCGCCGCCATCACGCTCAGAATCTGGGTTTGCTGGATGTTGTCGCGCAACACCAGCGCGGCGACCTCATCGGTCATCTCGGCGAGCAGGACGTCGCGCTGCTTGCGGGTCAACTCCCCGTCGGCGACAACCCCATTGAGCAGAATCTTGATGTTGACTTCGTGGTCGGAGCAATCGACGCCCGCCGAGTTGTCGATCGCGTCGGTGTAGATCAGCCCGCCCCCTTGGGCATACTGGATCCGGCCGCGCTGGGTGAATCCCAGGTTGCCGCCTTCGGCTACTACCCGGCAACGAAGTTGATCGGCGTTGATGCGCAAGGAATCGGTGGCGCGATCGCCCACCTGGGCATTGGTCTCGTCGGTGGCCTTGACGTAGGTGCCGATGCCGCCGTTATAGAAGAGGTCGACCGGCGCCATCAGAATTGCCCGGATCAGTTCCGCCGGGGTGAGGTTATCGGCATCCACCTCGAGCACGCGGCGCATCTCGTCGGTCAACGCTATCGACTTGGCGGTGCGGGGCCATATGCCGCCGCCAGCCGAGATCAGCGCGACATCGTAGTCTGCCCACGATGAGCGCGGCAGGTCGAAGAGGCGCTGGCGCTCGCTATAGCTGGCTTCGCCATACGGTTCGGGATCGAAGAAGATGTGCCGATGGTCAAATGCTGCCACCAGCCTGATATGGGGCGACAGCAGCATCCCGTTGCCAAACACGTCGCCCGACATGTCGCCGACACCGACGACGCGGAAGGGCTCGCTTTGCGTGTCGAGACCGAGTTCGCGGAAGTGGCGCTTGACCGATTCCCAGGCACCGCGCGCCGTAATCCCCATCTTCTTGTGGTCATACCCGGCGGATCCGCCCGAAGCGAAGGCGTCGTCGAGCCAGAATCCGTATTCGGCGGCAACCGCGTTGGCGGTATCCGAGAAGGTTGCCGTTCCCTTGTCGGCGGCAACCACCAGGTAGGGATCGTCGCCGTCGTGCCGGAGCACATTGGGCGGCGGCACGATCTGGCCGCGGTCAAGGTTGTCGGTGATATCGAGCAGGCCGCGCAGGAACGTCTGGTAGCAGGCGATCGCCTCCTTCATCAGCGCTTCGCGATCGCCCGACACCGGCGGCTTCTTGAGCACGAAACCACCCTTCGAGCCGGTGGGAACGATCACCGCGTTCTTGACTACCTGAGCCTTGACCAGCCCCAGCACTTCAGTGCGGAAATCCTCCATCCGATCGGACCAGCGCAGACCGCCGCGCGCTACCATTCCGCCGCGCAGGTGAATGCCTTCCACGCGCGGTGAGAACACGAATATTTCGTACATCGGGCGCGGTTCGGGCAGTCCCGGAATTTTCTTGGGATCGAACTTGAACGAGACGTAGCCCTTGAGTTCGCCGGCGGCGCCACGGCGATAGTAGTTGGTGCGCAGGGTGGCGTTGATCAGGGCCATGTACTGGCGCAGGATCCGGTCGTCGTCGAGGCTGGAAACTCCGGTTAGCGCGGCGCGCACCTCCTGTTCCTTGGCCATCGTGGCTGCCGCCCGGTCGCCTGCGAAAGCCGGATCGAAGCGGGTTTCGAACATCTCCACCAGGGTGCGCGCAATCGCCGGGTAAGTGGCCAGCGTCGACTCGATGTAGGCCTGGCTGAAAGTGACCCCGGCCTGACGCATGTACTTGGCATAGGCCCTCAGCACCTTGACCTGGCGCCAATCGAGTCCGCCCCCCAGGATCAGGCGATTGAACTTGTCGCTGGCGACCTCGCCTCTCCAGACCTCGCGGAACGCGTCCTGGAACGGGGCCCGTGCCCCGTGGATGTCGAGTTCCACCGCGCCCGGCAATTCGAGCCCGAAGTCGTGGATCCAGACCGGATCACCGCCGTGGCGCGCCACCCGGTAGGGATGTTCATCGATGACCCTGAGCCCCATGTCCTCGAGCATCGGCAGGCTCTCGGAGAGCGGCACCGGGGCGCCGCCGTGAAGGATCTTGAAACGCAGGCTGCCGGCAGCTGATTCCAGCGGTGCGTAGAGACTCACCGCGATTGACTGGCCGTCGCGCAGCGTGTCCATCAGTTCGATGTCGTAGACCGCCTCGCGGGCGCTGTGGTCCTCGCGGTAGGAGGTCGGGAAGGCGACGCCATACTGGCGCATGCTCAGGTTGCCGGCCTCCTCGCCCGAGCGCGCGATCAGCGCCTGGGCCAGGTCGTCTTCCCAGCGCCGCGCTGCCTGACCAAGCCGTTCCTCGAGCTCCTTGACGTCGTAATCCGGCATTGCCTGGGGGTCGGTGCGCACGATCAGCAGCAGGCGCGCCAGCACCGACGCCGAGATCTGCACTGAATGTTCGCAGGAGATCCCGCCAAGGGTCTCCATCAGGATCCCCTGCATGCGTTCGCGCAGCGCCGTGTCGTAGCGCTCGCGCGGCGTGAAGATCAGGCACGAGAAGAAGCGCCCCCACGGGTCGCGGCGCATGAACAGGCGGGTCTTCTGCCTTTCGCCGAGGTTCACGATGCCGATCGCAGTGGCGTACAGCTGCTCCGTGTCGAGCTGGAACAGCTCATCACGGGGATATTGTTCGAGCGCGGTCAACAAGGACTTTGCCGCGTAGCTGTTGGGCAGGAATTCGGCCCGTTCGATCACGTTGAATAATTTGCGACGCAACAGCGGAATTTCGGTCGGATTGGTGTTGTAGGCACTCGAGGTGAATAGCCCCAGGAAGCGGTGTTCGCCGATCACCTCGCCGGCGGCATTGAAACGCTTGATGCCCAGGTAATCCATGTAGCTCGGACGATGCACACTGGCCCTGACATCGCTCTTGGCAACGACCAGCAAATGGGGCGAACGAACCTCGGTGTGCGCCTCGGGCGGCAACATCGCCAGGTTATCCAAGCCGCTGTCGGAACCATCCACGCGCAGGATACCGAGGTCTGACTCCGGCACTACTTGCAGGACGTCCTTGCCGCCTTCGACGCTCAGCTCATATGCCCGGTAGCCCAGAAGCGTGAAGTTGCCGTCCGCAATCCAGCGCAGGAAAGCACAATCTTCAGCTGTCTGGTCGCGCTCTTGCGGCGGTGGCGTCGCTTCGATTTCCGCGATCGCTTCGCCGATCCTGGTCACCATCTTCGGCCAGTCGTCGACCGCCCCCCGGACGTCGCGGAGCACCTTGGCCAAGCCGCTTTGCAATGCTTCAAGGGCGGCCTTGTCCGTGTGCCGGTCGACTTCGGCGTGGATCACCGAGAGCAGCGATCCAGTCACCGCATCCTCGTCGGGGATCTTCACGGCACCGTTGTCAGCGCGATCGACCCGCATCACCGGATGGATGATCAGGTGCATCGTAAGTCCCTGGCGCCCGATCTCATGGCTTACTGAATCGACCAGGAACGGCATGTCGTTGTTGACCATTTCGACAATCGTGTGCGGCGATTGCCAGCCATGCTCCGGAACAGTGGGGTTGTAGGCACGGATCCTGGGCAGTTGGCCGCGCGAGCGTTGGAGAAATTGCAGGTGCGACATCGCCGCGCCATAAAGATCATCGGCGGAACGGGCCACTATGTCCATGGCGTCCACCTGGCGGTAATACTCGCCGATGAACCGCAGCGCGGCTTCGGCCTCCTCGGGAGCAACACGGTCACGAACCTGCTGCAGAGTCTCCTCGAGAAGCTCCGCCTTGCGATGTTCTTCAGTCATGTAGTTCTCCTTTCAGCGCCCGCTGGGCGCTGCTCAACCCCGTTCCCGTGGCCCGACAAGGCGTCGGATTCGGGTGCAACAGCGTGCAATCCATCGATGGTTCGATGGCGACCACTGACTGGCGATTGATCAGGGGCAGGCACGGGGCGAACGGATGCACCAAAATGGCCGCTGTAAGGCCCTGCGGCGACATCGTGTAATGGTAACAGCAGGCCGATAGCAGCGCCGTCACGAAACGGTTGCTGGGACGGCCGGCGGGAAGCGCTCGAGGATTCCTGTTGCACGCTCGCTCAGAGCCCGATTCCGGTGCGCACCACCGCCTCATCAAGACCGTCAGCGCACAGCTCCACGAAACGGTAGGCGTAGCTGCGCAGGAATCTCCCCTTGCGAATCGCGATGTAGGTCGTATTGGAGCCAAAAAGGTGGGCGGCAGGCAACTGGCACAGGCCCTGGTCACGCTCGCCATCAAATGCCATCGTCGCCACGATACCGACGCCAAGTCCACATTGGACGTAGGTCTTGATCACGTCGGCGTCAAGGGCAGAAAGGATGATGTCGACCGCCACTGCCGAATGCGCAAAGATCGCGTCGATGCCCCTGCGGCCGGTGAAGCCCTGGTGATAGGTCACTATCGGATACCGCCCGATCGCTTCCAGAGTGAGCGGCTGTACGGACGTCAGCGGATGGCCAAAGGGCACGATGACCGAATGACTCCACTGGTAGTACGGAAAGCAGGCGATGCCCTCGCTGACCGCGACCGCCTCGGTGCAGATGCCGATATCGGCCTGCCCGTCCAGCAGGTGGCTGACGATTTCGGTCGGGCTGCCCTGGTGCAGGGCCAGGTGCACCTTGGGGAACTCCTTCTTGAAAGCGACGATGACCTCCGGCAGCGCGTAGCGGGCCTGGGTGTGGGTCGTGGCAATCGTCAGCTGGCCCTGATCGCGGTTCGCGAATTGTTCGGCCAGCTGCTCGATATGCTGCGCATCGAGCAGCATGCGTTCGACGATCTGGGCCAGTTCCTTGCCGGGTTCGGTCAGTCCCAGCAGGCGCTTGCCCTTGCGCTCGAAGATTTCGACGCCGAGTTCATCCTCGAGGTCCTTGATGTGCTTGCTGACCCCGGACTGCGAGGTGAACAGCGCGTTGGCCGCCTCGGTGAGGTTGAAGTTGCGGCGGATCGTTTCCTGGATGATCCGGAGCTGCTGGAAGTTCATGGTCGCGATGATTCCATCATGGGGCTCGCCGCCACTGGCCGCGACTCACCGCCAAAGAAAATGGCGCGGCCACTCGCGCGGCTGCGCCATTTTGCCCTGCAGCAACTCCCGGCCCGGGGGCCGGGAGAGCGATGCCGGCCGCCGATCAGAAGCCGATCGCCAGCAGCGTCCAGACAGCGATGACAGTCGCCACCAGGGAACCACCGAAGATGATCAGTTTGAGCACCGTCCCGACATGAATGCCGAAGTCATGCAGCGTGTGATAGATCCGCAAGGCGGCATGCCACAGGAAGAACACCACGATGGCGAACAGGAACAGCTTGCCAATTATGTTCTGGGCGAACGCCATCATGTTGTCGTAGCCCAGCGCATCCGGCGGGAGCCCGATGGCGAACGGGGCCGCGAATCCAGTGATCAGGACCAATGCCGGCCCGAACAACGCCGCCAACACTCCGCCAGCCCCGAACGGCAGCCAGAAGATCGGATCGATTGCCCGTTTCATCGCGTCACCCCCATCACAAAGGCCAGGAACACGATCGTCACCACCACCGCGACCGCGACTCCGGTCCGGGTAATGGTCTCGCCCTCCAGGCGCTTGCCGCTGATGAAGATCATCGGCATGGTCTTGGGCATGATCTGGAACCAGCTCCAGGTGTGGTAAACGAACACCGCCAAAACGACGAGGTGGAAAACCACCGAGAGCGGGCTCTGCAGAGCCTGCATGAAGCCGTCGTACGCTTCCTTGCCCTGTCCCAGCCTCACCAGTCCAACCAACAGGACGATCGCATAGGCGGCCACGATGAACGAGGTTGCCTCGCGAATCATGTAGCGGGTGAAGAACGGGTCACGCCTCCACCATCCGGACATCGAGCGTGTATAAGGTTTCCGCCCGCTCATTTCTGACCTCCCTGCGGCTTGAGGAACCGCCCAAAGTAGTTCAATGCGCTGTTCACCTTATTCTGGTTGACCGCGTTTGCCGGGTCGACCTTCTTCGGACAAACCTCCGAACAATAGCCCACCGCGGTACACGACCAGACACCCACTTCTTCCTCGTCGACCAGCTCCATCCGTTGCTCGGTGGCGCCGTCGCGCGAATCGACGTTGTAGCGATGCAGCAGAGCCATCAATCCGGGGCCGATGAACTTGGGATTCATCCCGAACTGCGGGCAGGCCGCATAACAGAGCATACAGTTGATGCACCCGGAGTACTGCAGGAACTGCTTGAGTTGCAGCGGCGTCTGGATGTACTCGCCCTGCTCGATCGTGCGCGGTTCCTTGGGCACGATATAGGGCGTGATCTTCTCGAGCTTGCTGATGAAGCCTTCCGCCGAAACCACCAGGTCACGTTCGATGGGGAAATGCTCCATCGGCGCTACCCGGACCTTGTTCGGGTAGAAGTCGCGCAGGAACGTGCTGCAGGCCAACTTGGGCTTGCCGCCGATCATCATCCCGCAACTGCCGCATACGGCCATCCGGCACGACCAGCGATAGCTCAGCGTCGCGTCGAGATCGTCCTTGATGGTCTGCAGGCCCTCGAGCACCGAGGTGTCGTGAGCAAACTGGACCTTATAACTCTGCCAGAAGGGCTCAGTGTCCTGCTCCGGCCGATACCGGAGCACCTCAATCTCGATCGTCTTGATCTCACTCGCGCTCATGCACCTTGCTCCCGATTCTTTTCGGCCTTCTCTTCCAAAGCGTCGGCCTTCTCCCCCAAAGCGCCGTAGGCCCGGACCGCCGGTTGCGATTTCGTGATCTTGACGTCGCCGTAGGAGATCCGGGGCGCGTCGCTGCCCGCGTACCAGGCGAGCGAGTGCTTGAGGAAGTTGACGTCGTCGCGCTCTTCGTACCCGTCGATGCGCTGATGGGCTCCGCGCGACTCCTTGCGGTTCAAGGCCGAAAGTGCCGTTGCCTGGGCAACCTCGAGCTGACAGCCGAGTTCGAGCGCCATGAACCACTCGGTATTCCAGACGTGCGACGTGTCCGTAAGCTTGACGTTGCGGAAACGTTCGCGCAGTTCGGCGATCTTGTTGACCGTGTCCTGCATCTCGGTCCCCAGCCGGAAGATACCGCAGCCGGTCTCCATGCTCTGGGCCATTTCACGACGCAGAACCGAAGCCTGCTCAGTGCCGTCGCCGCTGGTAAGAAGCTTCTGAGCCTCAGCAACCGACTGTTCGGCAAGCTTGCGCAGCCGATCGGTGTTCCCGCTTGCCTGGCTCTTGGCGAACTGCGCGGCCTCGACGCCGGCCACCTTGCCGAAAACGACGATCTCGACCAGCGAGTTCGAGCCCAGCCGATTGGCGCCATGAATGCCGACGCTGGAACATTCGCCCGCGGCATAGAGCCCCGGCAGCGATGCCGCAGTGCGGCCATTAACCTCGATGCCGCCCATCGTGTAATGCACAGCGGGCCGCACCGGGATGGCCTCATCTGCCGGGTCGATCCCCATGAAGTCTTCGGCCAGTTCGCAGATCAGCGGCAGGCGCTCGTGCAACTTCTGCCTGCCAAGGTGGCGCAGATCGAGGTGCACATACGAGCCGTGCGGGCCATTGAGGGTCCGCCCCTTGCGCTCTTCGTGCCAGAAAGCCTGGCTCAGCCGGTCCCGTGGGCCAAGTTCCATCGCCTTGTTGCGCGGTGACGGCTCGGCCGGTCCCAGGCCGTAGTCCTGCAGGTAGCGGTAGCCGTCCTTGTTCTTGAGCAGTCCGCCCTCGCCGCGACAGGCTTCGGTGAACAGCAGCCCCGTGCCCGGCATGCAGGTCGGGTGGTACTGAACGAACTCCATGTCGCGCAAAGCGACGCCATGGCGGTAAGCCAGAGCCATCCCGTCGCCGGTGACGACACCGCCGTTGGTGCTCTCACGGAAGATCCGGCCAGCGCCGCCGGTGGCAATGATCACCGCCTTAGCCTGGATCATGGTGAACTTGCCGGTGCCGATCTCGATCGCCACCACGCCCTGGCAACGGCCCTCGTCGACCACCAGGTCACTGACGTAGTGTTCGTCGAAACGCTTGATCGACGGATACTTGATCGAGGTCTGGAAGAGCGTATGCAGGATATGGAACCCGCTGCGGTCGGCCGCAAACCAGGTTCGCTCGATCTTCATCCCGCCGAAGGCCCGCACATTGACGTGCCCGTCCTCCTTGCGGCTCCACGGGCATCCCCAGTGCTCGAGCTGGATCAGCTCGGGCCGGCAATGCTCGATGAAGTAGTCGACGACGTCCTGCTCGCACAGCCAGTCGCCGCCAGCCACCGTGTCGTGAAAGTGGTGTTCGAAGCTGTCGTGGGCCTGCGTGACCCCGGCTGCTCCTCCTTCCGCGGCCACCGTGTGGCTGCGCATCGGGTAGACCTTGGAAATGAGCGCGATCTTAAGCGCCGGATCCGCCTCGGCCACGGCGATTGCGGCGCGAAGCCCCGCCCCACCAGCCCCGACAATTGCTACATCTGCCTGAAAGACTTCCACAGTCCCTCCTCTGAAGATCACGCCATGCCGCGCCCGGGCCCCTATACCCGCAGGCGCGTGGGTCGTATTCGACTACAAACATTCGACTACAAACAATCCCTTAACGCCAGCGGGGAATTGTAAATGATAACGGATCGTTGTCGCTTGAAACGCGAGGTGCATATATCCCCACTAGGGAGCTGGGAGTTCCATCATTAGGGTATAGTGCCGCGTTGGAAAGCTCAGCACGGGTTCAGTCTGGCAACGGACCGCTCCCGATCGAGAGATGCGTTGAACACCTGCCTGACCGTAAGTTTTCTGATGTCGGAATCTTGCCGCACGCAGGATGCCTGGAAGGTGTCCGCAACCGCCCCGCTACATCATTGTCCAACTCCGCAAGCAGCTCTGCACCGCCACGCGCGCGTGCAGTCGCTGGGCCCGCGGGAACACGCCCTGGCGCGACCCCATTATCCGTTTTGTCTGACCAACGAGGCTGTCTGAAGATGCAAACCAGTACTCAGCAGGTGCACCCCGAAGATCCCACCCTAGTCCCGGCGTCAGATGCGCCAGTGGCCAGTGTCGAAAGCCTGCAGCTGCGCGAGGCGCAGCAACCCAGCGCGACCGTGATCGAACTCGAGCCCCTGCTCGCCCCTGCGCCCAAGGCCCATGCCGAGACGCAGACTGGCGATGCACCGGCGGACAACGCGACCTGGAGGAAGTTCCACAACCACGGTATCCCCGAGTACCTGGCGCGGCGCTACTGGTGGGCCTACCTCTGGAAGGTCAGCGTCTGGTTCTTCGACCACGCCTTCATCATCAATACGATCCTGTTCGGCAACTACTACAAGCTGATGCGCGCCGCGCTCAGCCGGCTCGACCCGAAGTTTGATGGCCGGGTGTTGCAGATTACGTGCGTCTACGGCGCGTTCACCCCGTCGATGGCCGAGACCTTGCCGAACGCCGACCTGCACCTGATGGACGTTGCTGACGTGCAACTGCAGTCGAGCCTGCGCAAGCTGCGAGTCGCCAAGGGCGCATCAGCGGCCGGCGCCACGCTGTCGCGAATGAATGCAGAAACGCTGGCCTATGCCGACAACAGCTTCGACATGGTGGTGATCTTCTTCCTGCTCCACGAATTGCCGCACGACGCGCGGGCACGTGCGCTCGACGAGGCGATGCGGGTGCTGCGCCCCAACGGCAAGTTGCTGATCGCCGAATATGGCGAACTCGGCAACACCCACGTGCTCCATCGGGTCAAGTTCCTGCGCAATACTCTCGAGGCGATGGAGCCGTTCCTGGGACGCTTCCGCAAGGAAAACCTGGTCGAGAAAATCCGTGACACGGCCAGCCGCTCCGGCATGGCCGTGACCGACGTGTTCCACTTGCCGGTGTTCGGTGGCTTCTACCGTGTCGTCGACTTCTCGATGAAGCCGGCGGTGGAAGCTCAGTCACGCGCCGGCAAGAGCTGAAACGACTGCACGTCGGGGCGGCCCAGCAGTTCGCGGGCCAGTTCCTCGTGGCGGCGGGCGAACTTCGACGACACCACCAGCTGATATTCGAAGTGTTCGCCAGCGTTACTGCTGGCGAACGACATCCCCTCGAGACGGAAGCCGACCTTGCGCAGCATCGTCCGCACGTTCTTGGGGTCGAAGTTTGAGCCGGGCCTCATTTCGATATTGAGGTGCACGTAGCGCGCGCGCGGCAGCACTGCCTCGATGTGCCTGAACACCGAAAGTACCCCGAGCGTCAGCGCGGTCGCGATGGCCCCCTCCAGGTACATTTCCGCCCCCATCAGCATCCCGATGGCAGCGGTCACCCAGATCGAAGCAGCCGTAGTCAGGCCCCGGATCGAGAATCCCTCGCGGAAGATGACGCCGGCACCGAGGAAGCCCACTCCGGTCAGCACCCCCTGCATCACCCTGGTCCAGCCCGAGTCGGCGCGGCCAATGAGCACGTCGCCGCTCAGCACGGTATTGGGATAACCGCCCAGCGTGATCGCGATCGCCGCACCCAAGGCCACCAGCGCGTAGGTCCTGAACCCGGCGGCACGGCCGTGGTTGCTGCGCTCTATGCCGATGGCGCCGCCCGCTGCCAGGGCGGCGAAGAAATGGACCCCGAGGCGCAGCGCGTGACCGATTTCCGGGAACGCATACCACGACTCAAGGGTGCTTTTCAGGGAGTGCAGATCCATCGTTCTGGTATTTAATATGGAATTAATGGGGCTTGGCGAGATGATAACGCCGAAGTGCCGACCTGCACTTACAATGAATCGGACTTTCACCGGAGGGTGCGCGGCGATGCGGGTATTTCAACTTGAGGGCGATTGGGGCATTGGCAATCTGCGGCCCGCCACCAGGGCCAAGCCCACTCCAGGCCCGGGCCAGGTGCTGTTGCGCATGCGCGCGGCGTCGCTCAACTATCGCGATCTGGTCGTGCTCGAGCGCGGCTACGGAAATTTCACCGGCACCCTGCCGCTGATCCCGGTATCCGACGGTGTTGGCGAAGTGGTCGAACTCGGCGCCGGCGTCACCCGGGTTGCGGTTGGCGACCGGGTCTGTCCGGGTTTCTTCCCCCATTGGGTGGCCGGCGTTCCGACCCTGGAGCGCT
The DNA here is from genome assembly GCA_024637395.1 of Burkholderiaceae bacterium. Classification (GTDB taxonomy): domain Bacteria; phylum Pseudomonadota; class Gammaproteobacteria; order Burkholderiales; family Burkholderiaceae_E; genus JAGXFR01. Next base: position 15,651 of record JAGXFG010000004.1, read on the forward strand.
TGACGGCATCGCTTGGCGGTCCGCTCGACGGCGCGATGGCGGAGTGGATGTGCCTGTCCCAGGACTCGGTCACCCGTGTGCCGGCCCATCTTGAGGACGTTCAGGCGGCCACCCTGCCCTGTGCCGCGCTCACGGCCTGGAGTGCGCTGGCGGTGTGCAGCGCCACCCGACCAGGCGATCGGGTGCTGGTCCAGGGTTCGGGCGGCGTGGCGCTCTTCGCGCTGCAATTCGCGCGCGCCTTCGGGGCCCATGTCACCGTGATTTCATCGAGCGACGAGAAGATCGAGCGGCTGCGAGCTCTCGGCGCGGATGCAACCATCAACTACCGCACTACCCCGGAGTGGGCCAAGGCGTCGCGCGAGATTACCGAAGGCCGGGGCTACGATCAGATCATCGAGCTCGGTGGCGAGAAGACGCTCGGCCAGTCGCTGCGCTGCATTCGTGCGGGCGGGACGATTTCGCTGATCGGGGTGCTCTCGGGAACGGCGATGAATGCGGCCCTGGGCCACGTCGTGACCCGGCAGGTGCGGCTCCAGGGCGTTACGGTCGGACATCGCGACGGTTTCGAAGCGATGATGCGCGCGATCGAGCAGCACCGCATCGTGCCGGTCATCGACAGCGTCTACCCCTTCGACGACCTGCTGGGCGCGCTGGAACACCTGCGCTCCGGCACCCACTTTGGCAAGATCGCGATCAACCACCCCTAGCGCCCGACCCCGGAGATCCCGCAATGCAATTGCCCACCTTTGCCGACGTTCAATTGGCCGCCGCTCGAATCAGCGGGGCGGCCCACTGCACCCCGGTGATTCGTTCGCGGACGGCGGAATCCGCCAGCGGCGCGGAGATCTTCTTCAAGTGTGAAAATTTCCAGCGCATGGGGGCATTCAAGTTCCGCGGCGCCTACAACGCGATCGCCGCCCTCGACGAGCGGCAAAGACGCGCCGGCGTGCTCGCCTTCTCCTCGGGCAACCACGCCCAGGCGATCGCGCTCTCGGCACAACTGCAGGGCGTGCATGCCGTGATCGTCATGCCCGAGGACGCGCCGGCGGCCAAACTCGCGGCCACCAGAGGCTACGGCGGCGAGGTGATCTCCTACGACCGGTTCACCGAGAACCGCGAGGAAATCTCGGCCCGCATCGCAGCCGACCGCGGCATGACGCTGATCCCGCCCTACGACCATCCCGACGTGATCGCCGGCCAGGGAACGGCCGCCCTGGAACTGTTCAGTGAAGTCGGCGAACTCGACGCCCTCTACGTCTGCGTCGGTGGCGGCGGACTGGTGTCAGGGTCCGCACTGGCTGCCGGCGAACTCAGCCCCGGCTGCGCGGTCTACGGCGTAGAACCGGAAGCAGGCAACGACGCGCAGCAGTCGCTGCGCAGCGGTTCAATCGTCACCATAGCGGTACCGCACACCATCGCCGACGGCGCCCAGACCACCCACCTCGGGCAGTACACCTTCCCGATCATGCGCGAGCGCGTGCGCGACATCCTGACCGTCAGCGACGATCAGCTGGTCGCGGCGATGAAGTTCTTTGCCCAGCGCATGAAGATCGTGGTCGAACCGACCGGATGCCTCGGCGCGGCCGCGGTGTTCGCCGCAGGCCGCGAACTGGCTGGGCAACGGGTCGGAGTGATACTCAGTGGCGGCAACGTCGACCTCGCGTCCTACGGGGCTCTGCTCGCCGGCTGATTGCCGCCTGGATCAACCGGGTTTGGCGGCGTCCCCCAGCAACCCGGCCTCAGTGAGCACCTTGCGGGCCACCCGGAAACCGTCGAGGGCGGCCGGGGCTCCCGCGTAGACGGCGACCTGCAGCATCACTTCCTTGATCTCGTCGGCGGTTACTCCGTTGCGCAGCGCGCCGCGCAGGTGGAGTTCGAGTTCGTGGGGCCAATTGAGGGTTGCGGTCATGGCCAGCACCAACATGCTGCGGGTCTTGCGTTCCAGCCCTGGCCTGGCCCAGACGCCGCCCCACGCCACCTCGGTCACGAACTCCTTATCGATCTCAACCTATCGGCGCCTGTCCGGCCGGGCGCTGCGTGATGGCGCTGTCGTCAAGGTACTAGTCGCCAGTCGCGGCAAACCTTTCGAGATGATGATCGAGGTCACCGCAGACCTGGGCGATCATCGTCAAGCGCTTGAAGGTGTGACTGACGCGCAGCTCGTCGCTCATGCCCATGCCGCCGTGCAACTGGATCGACTCCTGCCCAACCTGCCGGCAAGCCTGGGCGATCTTCACCTTCGCCCCCGAAACGAAGTGCATCCGTTCATTCGCGCTCATTGAGCCCGCGGCAGCCTCGTCGAAGCGGGCGCACGCCAGGCTGGTGATCGAGCGCGCCTGCTCGGCATGAATTGTCATCTCGACCATCCGGTGCTGCAGCGCCTGGAACGAGCCGATCGGCACCCCGAACTGGCGGCGTGTCTTGAGGTATTCGAGCGTGTCGGAGTTCGCCGAAGCCATCGCGCCAACCGCCTCGCCGCACTGCAGCAAGGTGGCAAAGTCGACCGCCTCCTCGATCGCGGGGAGCGCACTGCCCTCCTCGCCCAGCAGCGCCTCAGCGCCCAGCTTGACCCCGGAGAGGACCAGATCGGCGCCGCGGGTGCCGTCCACCCCGCGATAGCTGTTGCAGGCCAGGCCAGCGGCGTTGGCAGCGACCAGGAACAGGCTTATGCCCTTGGCGTCACCGCTCGCGCCGGCGGTTCTCGCCGATACCACCAGCCAGTCAGCCATCGGGGCATGGGTGACGACTATTTTCGTGCCGTCCAGTCGCCAGCCCTCGCCTTCCCTGGTGGCAGTGGTGGCGACCAGTCCGAGGCGATAGCGCGCATCCTGCTCAGTGTGGGCGAACGCGAGCTTAATCGTGCCATCGATGACTCCGGGGAGGATCTGTTCCTTCTGCCCTGCGCTGCCGAGCTTGGCCACCAGACGCCCGGCCAGCGCCACGGTGGCGATGTAGGGTTCGACGAGCAGTGCCTTACCGAAGGCCTCCATAACGCTCATCATTCCGATAGCTCCGACGCCGAAGCCCCCGTCCTCTTCGCTGAACGGCAGGCCCAGCAGGCCCATCTCGGCCATCGTGCGCCACACGCTGTCGCTGTAGCCGGCAGCGCTGGCGATGATTTCCCGGCGTGCCTCGAACGAGTAGCTGCGCTCTACCAGCCGCGCGATACTGTCGGCGAGTTGCGATTCTTCCGGTGTGATCTGGAAATCCATGCTTTCTCTCCCCGTCGCTCAGAGCCCGAGGCCCATTTTGGCGATAATGTTGCGCTGGATCTCGTTCGACCCGGCGTAGATCGAGGTCTTGCGGAAATTGAAGTACCGCGGCGTGATTGATGCCGTGAAGGCGTCGAAACCGTCGTAGTCGATGGCCCTGAACGGCTGCGCCCGTGGCCCGGCAACCTGCATCAGCAGTTCGGTGATCGCCTGCTGGATTTCGGTGCCGCGGATCTTGAGCATCGAGACCTCGGGACCCGGCGGCTTGCCGCTGCGGCGCATCTCGTCGAGAAACCGCATGTTGGTGATCTCGAGCGCCATCAATTCAATTTCGACCAGTGACAGGCGGTCGCGGAAACGGATGTCCTCGAGATATGGACGGCCATCCTTGAGGGTTGCCCGAGCGATGTCCTTCAGCTTGCCCAGTTCACGCTTGGAGCCGCCAATTCGTCCGGTGTTGAGCCGCTCATGGCCGAGCAGATACTTGGCCACCGTCCAGCCTTCGTTCTCGCGGTGCACCAGATTCTCGACCGGCACCTTGACGTTGTCGAAGAACACCTCGTTGACCTCGTGGGCCTCGTCAAGCAGGATCAGCGGGCGCACCGTGATCCCCGGCGTGGCCATGTCGACCAGCAGGAAACTGATGCCCTCCTGTTTTCGCGCCGCGCCACTGTCGGTGCGCACCAGGCAAAAGATCCAGTCGCCATACTGGCCGAGCGTCGTCCAGGTCTTCTGGCCATTGAGCACGTAATGCTCTCCGACCCGCTCGGCGCGCATCTTCAGTGAAGCGAGATCGGAACCCGAGTCCGGCTCCGAATAGCCCTGCACCCAGAAATCGTCGCCGTTGTAGATGCGCGGCAGGAACCGGCTCTTCTGCTCGTCGCTGCCAAAGCGCAGCAGCACCGACGCGCACATCGTTACCCCGAAGGCGACGATCGGGGGCGCTCCCGCAAGTGCCATCTCCTCCTCGAAGATGTAGCGCTCGACCACGCTCCAGCCGGTGCCGCCCCATTCGACCGGCCAGGCCGGCGCGACCCAGCCCTTCTTGGCGAGAATCCGATGCCAGAGCAGGAGGTCTTCCTTGCTCAGTTCCTGGTAGCCAAGGACTTTCTCGCGCAACGCGGGGGGAATGTTCGTTTCGAGCCAGCCGCGCACGTCGTCGCGAAACTTGAGCTCTTCTGCCGAAAATGAAAGATCCATCGTGCCTCTCCAATGACCATCTTTGATGTTAACGTAACTTTCGCTAAAGTCTCCACTGCCAAGGCGTGGCGATCGCCGCTGGGAGGTTTCATGCGCTGGTTGCAGGCGGCTTGACTGCGGGCAGGCAAGCCCGGGCATTAGGACATGCGGGGCCTTCGGGTTAGACTGGATAGGTTACCCATCAACATAATTGGTCAACTGGCGTACACGCGGGCGCACCGAAATTGCGCAGCCCCGCTACGATCAGGCGTAACCGACAGCACCGTCTTTCCGCCGCCCGGCGGACCTTGGCTGAAGTAATCGCCCTGGGTGCTTGTTGGTGAGTTCACCTTGCAGTGTGCAGCGTCGCGTGTCGCCGGTCCTTTGCCTATGCAAACGAAACTGGTCGTCAAGAATTTGTACAAGGTCTTTGGGGAGCACCCCGCAGACGCCATGAAGCTGGTTCACGAGGGACTGGGCAAGGCTGAAATCCTGTCCCGTACCGGCCAGACGCTCGGCGTCAACGACGCCTCCTTTGAGGTCAACGAGGGCGAAATCTTCGTCGTCATGGGCTTGTCCGGTTCCGGCAAGTCGACCCTGGTGCGCTTGCTGAATCGACTAATCGAGCCAACTGCCGGCGAGGTGCTCGTCGATGGCAATTCGATTGGGGAGATGTCGGACAAGCAGTTGCGCGACTTTCGACGTCGCCACATCAGCATGGTCTTCCAGTCGTTCGCACTGATGCCTCATCTGAGCGTTCTCGAGAATGCCGCCTTCGGCCTGATGCTGGGCGGTGAACCCGAAGAGAGTCGCAACCGGCGGGCGATGGACGCGCTCGAACAGGTCGGCCTGGGGCCGTGGGTAAGCAGCTACCCGGACGAGCTCTCGGGCGGAATGCAGCAGCGCGTCGGGCTGGCACGTGCGCTCGCCAACGATCCCGACATCCTCCTGATGGACGAAGCCTTCTCCGCACTCGACCCGCTCATTCGCGCCGAAATGCAGGACGAATTGGTGAAGCTGCAAGAGGGCCGCAAACGCACCGTCATCTTCATTTCACATGATCTGGACGAGGCCATCCGCATCGGCAACCGGATTGCAATCATGGAAGGCGGCAACATTGTGCAGGTCGGCACGGCAGAAGAAATCCTGCGCAATCCCGCTGACGACTACGTGCGTTCGTTCTTCCGCGGTGTCGACGCCACCTCGATCCTGTCGGCGGCCGACGTCGCGCGCCGAACTCAGATCAATATCATTGACCACCGGGGCATGGGCGTGCGCGGTGCGCTCGAGAGACTGCGGGCCAATGATCGCGAGTACGGCTATGTAGTCAGCCCGGATCAGCACCTGATGGGTGTGGTATCGGTCGAATCGCTCAGGAAGGCGGCGAGCGAGAGTGCCGACCCCAAACTGCGTGACGCCTTCATCCCCGACATCCACATCGTCTCCCACGAGCAGTCGATCGCCGACCTCTACGAGCCGGTCGCCCGGCATCCCTATGGTCTGCCGGTGATCGACGAAAACGGTCGCTATCGCGGCGCCATCACGAGCAATACCATGCTCCGCTTCCTGCACGAGCAGACGATAAACGGAGAGACCAACCGATGAGCGATCAAAGCAGCAATCCCTGGTCCACAGGTGCCGCGCCGGTCCCGCCGGCAATCCCAACCGATACTGGCGGCGACTGGCTGGCACAACCGCTCAATCCGGACGCTATTCCGGACACTGGTTTCGACTGGGTCCATCCCTTCAACGACGCGGTCGTGCCGCTGGCCAATTGGGTGGATAGTTCGCTGACCTGGGTGGTAGATAATTTTCGGCCTGCATTTCAAGCGATCAGGGTGCCGATCAACGCCACCCTGACCGGCATCGAACACGGCCTGCTCTCGGTACCACCATTTGTGATGATCGTCCTGATCGGGCTGATTGCATGGCAAGCCAGTGGTCGCCGCCTCGCCATCGGCTCGGTGCTGTCGCTCGTCGTGATCGGTCTCATAGGTGCCTGGAGCGAATCCATGGTGACCCTGGCGCTGGTTCTGACTTCGGTCTTCTTCTGCATTCTGCTGGGACTTCCCTTGGGCATCCTGATGGCCCGCAGCGACCGTTTCGAGTCGGTGGCAAAACCAGTGCTGGACGCCATGCAGACCACCCCGGCTTTTGTCTATCTGGTGCCGGTCGTGATGCTCTTTGGGATCGGCAACGTGCCCGGGGTGGTGGTAACAATCGTGTTCGCGCTGCCGCCATTGATCCGCCTGACCAACCTCGGCATCCGCCAGGTCAGGCCCGACCTGATCGAAGCAGCGCATGCCTTTGGCGCGTCCCCCTGGCAGTTGCTGGGCAAGGTGCAGATGCCGCTGGCGATGCCAACGATCATGGCGGGCATCAACCAGACCCTGATGCTGTCCCTTTCGATGGTGGTCATCGCCTCGATGATCGCCGTTGGCGGGCTGGGCCAGATGGTACTGCGTGGCATCGGGCGCCTCGACATGGGTTTGGCAACGGTGGGAGGTCTGGGCATCGTGATCCTCGCAATCATGCTCGATCGCATCACCCAGGCAATGACCTCCAGCGACCGCAAGCGCGGCCGTTGGTACCACAGCGGCCCGTTGGGCCTGCTGATGGCGCTGCGGCGCAGCACCAAGAAATCTGCCCCGGTTAGTGAAGCAAAAGTGCACCAGGGCTGAATTAGCAGAACCATCCAATCACTGACAAGGAGAGCAAATCAATGAAGAAGGCTTTTTTCAATAAGGCGTTGGCGGGAGCGGTCATTATCGCGAGCGCGGCACTGCCGCTGGGCGCGGTAGCGGCCACGATGCCGGGCAAGGGCGTGAGCGTGCAACCGATCAAGAGCTCGATAGCCGAAGAGACCTTCCAGACCATGCTGGTCATGAGGGCGCTCGAGGATCTGGGCTACAAGGTGGCGCCAATCAAGGAGATTGAGTACGCCACGGGCCATGTCGCGCTGGGCAACGGCGATGCCACCTTCATGGCCGACCACTGGAGCCCGCTCCACGCCGACTTCTATACCAAGGCCGGCGGCGACGAAAAACTCTATCGCGAGGGTGTCTATTCGGAAGGGGCGCTGCAGGGCTACCTGATCGACAAGAAGACGGCCGTCAAATATGGCATCAAGAGTATCGACCAGCTGAAAGATCCCAAGCTGGCCAAACTCTTCGACTCGGACGGTGACGGCAAGGCCGACCTCGCAGGCTGCAACCCAGGCTGGGGTTGCGAAAAGGTGATCGAGCATCAACTTGACGCCTACGGCTTGCGGGATACGGTGAGCCACAAACAGGGCACCTACGCGGCGATCATTGCCGACACCCTGGCGCGTTACAAGCAGGGTCAGCCCATTCTCTACTACACCTGGACTCCTTATTGGGTGAGTGGCGTACTAGTCCCGAACAAGGACGTGGTGTGGCTGCAGGTGCCCTTCTCCGCGCTGCCGGGCTCGCGCAAGGACGTCGACACCGCGCTGCCCGATGGCTCCAACTATGGTTTTCAGGCCAACAACCAGCACATCGTGGCCAACCGTGCCTGGACCGATGCCAACCCCGCGGCCGCCAAACTGTTCGCCATCATGAAACTCTCCAACAACGATATCAGCGCTCAGAACAAGCGCATGAAGGACGGAGAGGACAAACAGGCCGACATCAAGCGCCACGTCGATGGCTGGATCAAGGCCCATCAGGGTGCCTACCAGGGCTGGCTGAAAGCCGCCCGCGCAGCGGCCAAATAGGCTAGAAAGACGCTTCGGGCGTGGGTTCGCGGGCGACCAGGCGGTCGCCCGCCGCGCCGGCCAAGGTCAGCCGACCCAGGTCCTGGCGTTGCGAAACAGCCGCATCCACCCCGAGTCCTCGCCGCTGTCGGCTGGTTGCCAGCTCATCTGCACACTGCGGAACACCCGCTCCGGATGGGGCATCAGGATGGTCGCGCGGCCGTCATCGCTGGTAAACCCGGTCAGTCCGCCCGGTGAGCCGTTGGGATTGGCCGGATAGCTGCTGGCCACCGCGCCGTCGTTGGCCACGAAGCGCAGCGTTGCTCGGCCCGACTTCAGCCCGGCTTCGCCATCGAACACCACCCTGCCCTCCCCGTGCGAGACCGCGATCGGCATCCTGCTGCCGGCCATGCCGCGCAGCAGTATCGAGGGCGAATCAAGGACTTCGACCATCGCCAACCGGGCCTCGAACTGCTCCGAACGGTTGCGCTCGAACGATGGCCAGCCCTGCGCTCCGGGGATGATCGCTTTCAGCTGGGCGAGCATCTGGCAGCCATTGCACACGCCCAGCGTGAAGGTGTCGCGTTGCGCGAAGAAGCGGGCGAAGGCCTCGGCCAGCCCGTCGTGGAACAGCACCGTCTTGGCCCATCCCGAGCCGGCGCCGAGTACGTCGCCGTAGGAAAATCCCCCGCAAGCCACCAGCCCCCGGAAACCGGCCAGATCGCGCCGTCCATCGAGCAGGTCGCTCATGTGGATATCGCACGCCTCGAACCCGGCGCGAATGAACGCTGCCGCCATTTCAGTCTGGCTGTTGACCCCCTGTTCGCGCAGGATCGCAACCCGCGGCCTGGCACCGACGTTGATCATCGGTGCGGCAACGTCTTCGCCGGGATCGAACGAAAGCGCAACGCTCAGTCCCGGATCTCCGTCGCGAGCGCTGGCGGCGAATTCCTCGCGGGCGCATTCGGGGTCATCGCGCAGCGCCGCGATCCGATAGCTGGTCTCCGACCAGAGGCGCTGCAGGCTAGCGCGCTCCGCTCCGTAGACCAGGTGCCCACCTTGACGAAATTCGATCCGGTCGTCGGTACGCAGGTTTCCGAGCAGGTGGGCAACCTCCGCCAGGCCATCGGCGGCGAGTTCGGCGAGCACCAGGTCGAGCTGCGCGGCGCGCACCTGCACCACCGCGCCGAGCTCTTCAGCAAATAGCGCCGCGACCATTTGCTCATGCGGCGCTGCGCTGCTCAATGGCCCGGTGGCGCCTGCGACCAGCGGGTCGAGATCAATCTGCACCCCGCAGTGGCCCGCAAAAGCCATCTCGCAGACCGTCGCGAACAGCCCACCGTCGGAGCGGTCGTGGTAGGCCAGCAGCAGGCCCTGCGAACGCAGCCGCTGGAGCGCGGCAAAGAAGCGCGCGAGGAGTTGCGGATCGTCGCAGTCCGGGGCGAGGTCGCCGATCTGGCCGCTAACCTGTGCCAGTGCCGAGCCCCCGAGGCGCCGACGGCCGGCGCCGAGATCAATGACGAGCAGCACCGATTCCTCGCCGGTCAGCAATTGCGGGGTCAGCGCTGCTCGCGCGTCGGCCACCGGCGCGAAGGCGGTCACGATCAGCGAGGTCGGAGCCACCACCTTCTTGACCTGCAACGGGGCTGGTTTGCTGTTGCCCGCGGGCACCGCAGCTTCCTCCCAGAGCGTGCGCATCGAGAGCGAATCCTTGCCCACCGGGATGCCGATACCCAGCGCGATCGCCAGTTCGCTGGCCGCTGCGACCCCGTCGTGCAGGTCAGCGTCGTCGCCCGGTTCACCGGCCGCGGCCATCCAGTTGGCCGACAGCCTGATCCGGCCGAGCGCCGCGATCGGTGCCGCGGCGATGTTGGTAATCGCCTCGGCAATCGCCATCCGCGAAGCCGCTGCCGCGTCGATGACCGCCAGCGGGGTGCGCTCCCCCATCGCCAGGGCCTCGCCGGCGTAGCCCTCGAAATCCATCAGCCCGATAGCGCAGTCGGCGACCGGCACCTGCCACGGCCCGACCATCTGGTCGCGTGCACTCAGCCCGCCGACGGTGCGATCGCCGATGGTGATCAGAAAACTCTTGCTCGCCACGCTCGGCAACTGAAGCACGCGCTGCGCAATGGTGTCGAGATCAAGGCGGTTGCAGTCGATGCCGGGCAGCGCTCGCTGGCGACGCTGCGCCACGCACAGCAACCGCGGCGGCTTGCCCAGCAGTACCTCCATCTCCATGTCGACCGGATTGCTGCCGTCGTCGTCGGCCAGCACCAGTCGCCCGTCGTCGCTCACCGTCCCGATGACGGCAAAAGGACAGCGCTCACGCCGACAAAGTGCCGAAAAGTCCTCCAGGCTGGCGGGGGCGAGCGCCAGCACGTAGCGCTCCTGCGATTCGTTGCACCAGATTTCGGCCGCCGACATGCCCGATTCCTCGAGCGGGATGCGGCGCAATTCGAAGCGCGCCGCCCGCCCGGCGCCATCGACCAGTTCGGGGAATGCATTCGACAGGCCGCCGGCGCCAACGTCATGGATCGACAGGATCGGATTGTCCTCACCCTGCTCCCAGCAGCGGTTGAGCACTTCCTGGGCGCGCCTCTCCATCTCGGGGTTGCCGCGCTGCACCGAGTCAAAGTCCAGCGCCGCGGTATTGGTTCCCGCGCCCATGCTCGATGCGGCACCGCCGCCCAGGCCGATGCGCATTCCCGGGCCGCCGAGATGAATCAGCAGGGTCCCGACCGGGAGATCGTTCTTGTGGGTATGGCGGTCGTCGATGTTGCCGACCCCACCGGCGATCATGATCGGCTTGTGATAGCCGCGAACCAGTCCGGCAACGTTCTGTTCGTAGCTGCGGAAGTAGCCCAGCAGGTTCGGCCGGCCGAACTCGTTGTTGAAGGAAGCAGCCCCAATCGGCGCCTCGATCATGATCTGCAGTGGCGTCGCGATGCGTTCCGGCACGCCATAAGGCGCGGCCATACTTTCGCCAGCCGTCGCGGCGGTGACGTCCTGCGAGTTCTCCCAGGGCCGGACGGCGCCGGGCAGGCAGAGGTTGGAGACCGTGAAGCCGACCAGGCCGAACTTGGGCTTGGCGCCGCGACCGGTTGCACCCTCATCGCGCAGTTCCCCGCCCGATCCGGTAGCCGCGCCGGCGAACGGGGCGATCGCGCTCGGGTGGTTGTGGGTCTCGACCTTGAGGACGCTGTGGGTAAGCCAGGGCACAGCGGCGTAACTGCCGACCTGCGATTGCGGGTGCGGGAAGACCCGGGTCGCGACCCGGCCCTCGAGCACCGCTGCGTTGTCCGAGTAGGCCACAATGGTATGGGCCGGACTGGCCGCATGGGTGGCGCGGATCATCCCGAACAGCGTGCTCGCGGCGGGCACCCCGTCGAGCACCCATTCGGCGTTGAAAATCTTGTGGCGGCAGTGCTCGGAATTGGCCTGCGCGAACATCATCAGTTCGACATCGGTCGGGTCGCGCTGCGCGGCACCGAAGGCCTGCATCAGGTAATCGATCTCGTCATCCGAGAGCGCCAGTCCCAACGCGACGTTGGCCTCTGCAAGGGCAGCGCGCCCGCGCTCACCCACCGCGATCCGCTGCAGCGGCTTGCCCGGCAGCGAAGCGAAAACCTGCTGCGGATCGGGGGCGTCGAACAGGACCGATTCGGTCATCCGGTCGTGCAACGGTTGGGCCACCCGGCGCAGCTGAGTCGCCTCCAGTGGCGCTGACGGCGCGCCGCTCTCGGCTACCGCCAGGCTGTAAAGGATGCCGCGCTCGATGCGGCGGATCGAATCGAATCCGCAGCTATGCGCGATGTCGGTGGCCTTGCTCGCCCATGGGGAAATCGTGCCCAGCCGCGGCAGGACGTAGACGGCGTCGCGTGCCGACCCGGGTTGGTTCGGATGGGCCGCCAGCAGTGCTTGCAGCCGCTCGCTCGCCAGCAGGTCGAGAGCGCTGTCCGACCAGACCAGGTAGAAGAAACTGGCTGCCAGCCCGCTGACCGCAGGCTCTAGCGCCTTGACCTGGGTACGCAGCCGCGCCAGCCTGAATTCCGAGAGCGCCGTCGCGCCAGAAAGTGTGAGAAACGCGGACATGGCAAAACCCGGGGCCGGAGGGCGCGATTATACCCGTCGCCCCTTGCCCCATCGCTGCCCCGCAAGGCCGTGTTGCCCGCCAGGGTCAGTCGCGGCGACAGCCGCCGCCACCGCCGCGGCGGCGCCACTCAGGAGGGGACTCCGAAGCCGCCTCAGACCCGCTGTGTGGCGCTCCAGATTGTCGGGGGATCACACCAGGATCCATTGCTGTCGCGATCAGGATGTCCCAATCATCAGGTCGGGCAGGATTGTCACGATGCGCGGAAAGATCGTGATCAACGTCACCGCCAGGCATAGCAACAGGAAGAAGGGAAATGTCGCGCGCGTAACCTGCCAGATGTCCCGCCCGGTGAGCCCTTGGAGCACGAACAGATTGAAGCCCACCGGCGGGGTGATTTGGGCCATTTCGATGACCATCACCATATATACGCCGAACCACAGGAGGTCGATGCCAGCTGCCTGGACCATCGGCAGGATCACGGCACTGGTCAATACCAGGATGGAGATGCCTTCCAGAAAGAAGCCCAGGATGATGAAGAATACGGCGAGCACTGCCAGCAGCATATAGTGCGACAAGCCGATGCTCTGCACCAAACCGGCCAGTACCTGCGGCACGTTTAGGAAGGCGACGGCAATCGAGAGCACCGCCGCGCGCGAGATAATGAACGCGATCATGCAGGAAACCTTGGTGGCCGAAAGCAGACTATCGGCCAAGCTCACCCACGACAACGTGCGACTCTTTGCGGCCAGACCGAGTGCGCCAATGACGCCCATTGTGGCCGCTTCCGTCGGTGTGGCCAGACCGCCATAGATCGACCCGACCACAACGCCGATCAGCAGCAACACGGGCAGCAATTCCCGGGAATTCCATAGCTTCTGCTGGAACGACATCGGTCGGTCACGCGGTGGCACCTTGGCTGGGTTCAAGCTAGCCCAGATGGCCGTATAGGTCATGAATAGCGCGATCACCAGCACTCCAGGAAGAACGCCGGCGATGAACAGCTTAGCGACCGACACCTGTGCCAGTACGCCATATACGATCATGACGATGGAGGGCGGAATCAGGAGCCCGAGCGTTCCCGAACCGGCCAGAGTGCCGATCATCATGTTCTCGTCGTAGCCGCGCTTCTGCAATTCAGGCAGGCTCATTCGGCCGATTGTGGCGCAGGTCACCGCGGAAGATCCCGTCACTCCGGCCATGATGCCGCAACCCAGCACATTCACATGCAGCAGGCGCCCGGGAAGCCAGCTCACCCAGGGCCCCAACCCTTTGAACATGCTCTCCGACAGCCGTGTCCGGAACAGGATCTCACCCATCCAGACGAAGAGCGGCAAGGCGGTCAAGGCCCAGCTCCAGCTGGCATCCCACATGGTCGAAATGACGAGCGAGCCCACCGGCACGTCAGAAAAAAGGGCAAGTCCCACAATGCCTACACCGCTCAGCGAAACGGCGATCCAGATTCCGGAGCCGAGGAACAAGAGCAACGAGGCCAACAGAACAGCCAGCGCAACCAAGATCATCGACTGGTCCATGCTTTACCCTGGTCAGATGATGCGCTGCTATTCCAACGCACCGCGTGAATTGGCCTCGTAGCTCGGGGTCTGGCCGCGAGCGACGCAGAGCAGATCGTCCACAAGAGCCACGGTCATGATGATCAGACCCAGAACCATGCCGGTCTGTGGAATCCAGAACGGGGCAGCCAGGAGCCCGGGGCTGATGTCGCCGAACGTATATGTTTGCCAGACGAACAAGGCTGCGCTCACCGACAGGAACCCCGTCACACTCGCCGCCGCAGCGCAGCACCACAGCTCAAAGGCCCTGCGGCTCTTGCCGGTGAAGCGGATGACCAGCATGTTCACGCGGATATGGCCCCCCCCGCGCAAGGTATAGCCCAAGCCAAGAAACGACGAAGCCGCCAGGCAAAAACCCGCCAGCTCCGTCGAATCGACGATCTTGCCGAAGAACCGGCCCACGATCTGCGCGAGAATGCTCACCCCGATCGCCAGCAGGAAGAAGGCCGCCAAAGCTCCGCTGAACCGGTACAAGCCGTCCAGAAACCTGCGCAAGATGACTCTCTCCTCAGAAAAGCCGGAAAGACCGATTAGGAGGCGGCCTTCACTTCGGCGCGACCTGGCTCCTGGCCTTCAGGTAGTTGTCCAGAACCTTCTGCTCGGCGGGTAACGCAGACTGCCGCCATTCGGCAATCATGGTCTCGCCCACCTTCTTCAGTTCGGCCTGGATCGCGGGCGAAGCATCCTCCACCACCATGCCCTTACTGCGCAGTACATCGACCTTGTCGCTATTGGCCTTCTTGCTCATTTCCCGGCCGCGCGCGGTAGCATGTTCGCCAGCCTCAATCACGATCTGCTGCACATCCTTGTCCAGCCGACTCAGTGCGGCCTGATTGACGATGATCGCGTTCTTGTTGTGCATGCTACCGGTGTACGTGAAGTACTTGGTGTTCTCCCACGCTTGCACGTCGGTCCCGGTCTGGGCACTGGTGAACAACGCCTCGATCATGCCGGTGGCGAACGCCTGTGATATCTCCGCAAATGGCAGGATCGTGCTCTGGAATCCAAGCATATCGCCCATCTTTTGGGTGGGCGCCGAGTAGATGCGCAGGCGCTGGCCCTTGAAGTCGGCCACGGTCTTCACCGGCGCCTTGGTGTAGAACCCTTGGCCCGGCCAAGGCACGTAGGCCAGGACGCGCATGCCGTTCTTGCCGAACAACTCGGCGAAATACGGCTTCTGGGCCTGCGTCAGGAGCGCTTCTTCCTCGTAGTTCGACGCGATGTTGGGCAGGGCGTCCAGGATGTACATCTGACCCTCGTTGCCGTAGACGCCCAGGCGGATCTCGCCAATCGGCACCTGCCCCGACTGGACCGCGCGCTTGATGGCGTCATGCTTGATGAGGGTGTCATTGGAGCGGAGATCGATCTTCAGCCGACCTTGGCTCTTGGTTTCCACTTCCTTGATGAACTCACGAATGTTCTGAGTAAAGAAGTTGCTCTCGGGGTAACCCGATGCCATGGTCCAGGTCGTGGCTGCGGTGGCAGTCGATGCTGCCGTCACGCACAAGGCCAACGCGGTAAACAGATGACGAGGTTTCATGCTGGTCTCCTAGATAAGTGGCCCGATCTGTCTGAATATTCAATCGGATTTGATCAGCGGGCTAGCGGCAGTCTAGCATTGATATCAGCGCTATATACCCATACAGCCCAGCTTCACAGGCAGCTGTAATCGTGTCCTGAGTCGTCGAACTCTGCGCTATGGAGCAGAGCTTTCGGCGCCCCGCATGGAATAACGCGAGGAATCAAACAATAATATAAACTGCGATCACCCTGCTCGTCATCCGCGCGCATAGTGGTAGGTTAGACGTCGCCCTTGGCAGGGCGGATAACCGGCAGACCGCCACCGTCGCACCAGTGGGTGCGGTGCGCGGTCCCGCTGGTAGATGCGACTGGATCCAATGGGGTTGGGATGCCCGGGCCAGTTGGGTTTGGTGGGTGCAGGTGATCAATCTTCGGGGCGAAAGAGCAGCGCGGCATGTTGCCCGAACCCCGGGGCCCGCCGGCAAAGGATGGCGGGCAGGGGCGGGAAAACTGGGCAACGGAGAATGCGCGTGAATGGCACAGAACAGCAGGTACGGGTAGGGGTCGATATCGGGGGCACCTTTACCGACATTGCCCTGGAGTTGGGCAGCAGTCTCTATTCCGCCAAAGTCTTGACCGACTACACGGCTCCCGAGCGCGCGATTTTGGCGGGCCTGCAGCAGGTTCTTGACCAAGCCGGGTTAGCCCATGGCGATATCGCGGTCATTATTCATGGAACCACACTGGCGACCAATGCGCTCATCGAGCGCAGCGGGGCGCGTACGGCGCTGATCACGACCGAAGGATTCCGAGACGTGATCGAGATGCGGTCGGAAAACCGTTTTGAACAGTACGACCTGAACATAGCGTTACCGCAGGCCCTCGTGGATCGCTGCGACCGCTACGTACTGCGCGAACGCATGGGCGCCCAGGGGCAGGTGCTGGTGGCGCTACGCCAGGTCGACATCGACGCACTTGTTGATGTCATTCGCCAAGGCGGGTATGAAAGCGTAGCGGTCGGCTTCCTGCACAGCTACATGAATGCGGCGCATGAAGTGATGGTGCGTGACGCGCTGACCAGCGCGCTGCCAAATCTATCGGTTTCGATTTCGGCAGAAGTCTCCCCACAGATGCGCGAATACGAACGCTTCAATACGGTGTGCGCAAACGCCTATGTGAAGCCTCTCATGAAATCCTGCCTCGATCGGCTGGTGACGGCCTTGCAGCAGTCAGGGTGCCATTGTCCGCTGTTCATGATGCATTCTGGCGGCGGCATAATCTCGGTGGAAACCGCTGCCGAATTCCCGGTGCGGTTGGTGGAATCGGGCCCTGCGGGCGGCGCGATCTTCGCGGCGAACGTTGCCGAACGACATGGCCTGGAATCGGTGATGTCTTTCGACATGGGCGGCACGACCGCCAAAATTTGCCTGATCCAGAACTACGCGCCAAAGACGACCAAGACTTTCGAGGTCGCGCGGACCTATCGGTTCAAGAAGGGCAGTGGCATGCCCATTTCTGTACCGGTAGTGGAAATGGTGGAGATCGGCGCTGGTGGGGGCTCGATAGCAAGCATCGATTCCTTGCACCAGATTCGCGTGGGGCCACGCAGCGCCGGATCCGAGCCAGGCCCGGCCTGCTACCAGCGCGGTGGCGAAGAGCCAACGGTGACCGATGCGGATCTGATTCTGGGTGCTCTGGACCCGGACTACTTCGCGGGCGGTGCCATGACCCTTTCGCGCGAGAATGCTGAAACGGCGATTCGTTCCCGCGTCGGCGACCCCTTGTCGCTGGATGCGGAAATCGCCGCCTATGGCGTAGTCGAGGTCGTGGACGAGAATATGTCCAACGCCGGCCGCGTCCACGCGGTGGAAAGCGGCTTCGACATCAGTGATTTCACCATGGTCACCTTTGGCGGGGCGGGACCCGTGCATGCCGGTCGGCTCTGTGAGAAGCTGGGGGTGACCCGATTCATCGTCCCTCAGGGTGCCGGCGTGGGTTCGGCCATTGGCTTCCTGCGCGCACCGTTCAGCTTTGAAGCTGCACGCAGTGGCTACCAGCGCCTGAGTCGCTTTGACGCGGGAGCACTAAACCGCCTGGTGCGCGGATTGACCGAAGAGGCGATCGCTTTCGCGCGGCAGGGGATTTCCGCAGGCGATCCGATGACCGAGCGTGTCGCCTATATGCGCTACGTCGGGCAGGGATGGGAGATCCCCGTCGCTATTCCCGATCACGACGAATACCAACCCGAAGACGTCGCCCTCTTCAAGGATCTATTCGTGCAGGCCTACACGCGCTTCTTCGGTCGTCCAATCGAAAGACTGGACATTGAGATCGTCAGCTGGTCCATCAAGGCCAGTACGGCCCGCGTCCCCGTATCTCGCGCAGCTGCGCCGCAAGCCAGAACACCCGCTCCGGTGCGCGGGCAGCGCAGGTTGTTTGATCCGAAGCGAGGCACCTTTGTGCAAGCCCAAGTCTGCCATCGCGAGGATCTCGTGCCGGGGGCGTTTGTGGCCGGGCCGGCGGTGGTGGTCGAACGCGAAACCGCGACCGTGATTTCTGCGGAATTCGAGGCGGTGGTGCAGGAAGACCTGTCCCTCCTGGTGTCCTTGCGGGACAACGCGCACGCCATTGTGAGCAAGAAATGACGAATCCGATCGCTAACATTCACATGCAGGTCATGTGGAACCGCCTGATCTCCGTGGTCGAAGAACAGGCTTTGACCCTGGTACGGACCGCCTTTAGCACCAGCGTGCGGGAAGCAGGCGACCTTTCTGCAGGGGTGTTTGACCGCGCTGGACGCATGCTGGCGCAGGCGGTTACCGGCACGCCCGGTCACGTGAATGCCATGGCCGAAGCGGTTGGACATTTCATCCGCGATATCGGTGAGGCCCGTATTTTCGAAGGCGACGTCTACATTACGAACGACCCTTGGAAGGGCACTGGACACCTGCACGACATCACCGTGGTCACCCCTTCGTTCTGCGCCGGAGAGCTGATCGGATATTTCGCCTGCACCGCGCATGTGGTCGACATCGGTGGCCGCGGTTTCGGGCCTGGCGGACGGGAAGTCTACGAAGAGGGTCTGTTTATTCCGATCATGAAATTCGCCGAACGCGGCGAGGTCAATCAAGATCTGGTCAACATCGTCGCCAACAACGTTCGGGAGGCGGATCAGGTGGTGGGCGATATCTACTCGCTGGCCGCATGTAACGAAACGGGGCAGCAGCGCCTGATGACCATGCTGGACGAGTTTGACCTAGCCGATCTGGAAGAACTGGGCACCTTCATCCTTGAACACAGCCGGCGCGCAACGCTGGAAAGAATCGCGGCGCTGCCCAAAGGTGTCTACGAGAACAGTATGGAACTGGACGGCTACGACGTGCCGGTAAAGCTGGTGGTGAAGCTTTGCATCGACGAAAACGGCATCCTGGCTGATTTCGCGGGAACCACGGGCTGCAGCAGCTATGGCATCAACGTTCCCGTCATCTATACCAAGGCCTACTCCGGCTACGGATTGAAGTGCGCGATCGCCCCTGAGATCCCCAACAATGCGGGGTCCCTTGCGCCGTTTGACGTATCGGCGCCGCCCGGCTGCATCCTGAACGCGCTGCGTCCCAGCCCGGTAGCCGTACGTCACGTGCTCGGCCACTTCGTGCCTGACTTGGTGCTTGGCGCGCTGCACGGCTCTCTCCCTGAGCAGATTCCAGCCGAAGGTGCCGGCGCGACCTGGAACATTCATATCAGCGCACGCGCGCGTTCCGATGCAAGGCCAGACGTCGAGCGCAAGTCGAGCGAGATACTCATGTTCAACAGTGGCGGCGGAGGGGCTCGTCCCGGTCTGGACGGCCTGCACGCTACGGCCTTTCCAAGCGGAGTGCGCACCATGCCGGTGGAGGCTACCGAACAGGTGGGTCCGATCGTCGTCTGGCGCAAGGAATTACGTCCGGACTCCGGCGGCGCAGGCTGCATGCGCGGTGGACTGGGTCAGGTGGTCGAGATTGCCGCAGCCGAGGGCTACCAGATTCACTTCAACGCCATGTTCGACCGTACGCGTTTTGCGGCGCGTGGACGCAATGGAGGTGGCGAAGGCCAGGCCGGCACCGTCGCGCTGGACGACGGCACCGTCTTGCGCGGCAAGGGCTCGCGCATCGAAGTACCGGTGGGCCGCAGCGTGGTGCTGAGTCTGCCCGGCGGGGGGGGCCATGGCGCGCCAGCCGCGCGTAGTCCGCAGGCGGTGGCAAGCGATGTGAAGAATGGCTACGTGTCGGCGGAGCGTGCTCGCGACGACTACGGCTATGTGTCGCACGTCAAGCCGGCAAACTAACCTAAGCGAAGAGGCAACGATTTGGAATTCCAAGCCGAGCGGATCAAGCTGATCAAGGCTTCGCCCAGCATGGCGATCTCGCTGCAGGCGCGCAAAATGCGCCAGGAGGGCGCGGATGTCATTGATCTCAGCCTGGGCGAGCCCGACTTCGATACGCCAGCCCACATCGTTGAGGCAGCTTATCGCGCAATGTGTGCGGGTCAGACGCGTTATACGGCCGCCGACGGCACCCCCGAACTGAAGGCCGCCGTCGCGCGCAAGTTCCAGCGCGATAACGGACTGATCTTTGCGCCCGACGAGATATCGGTTGCCAACGGCGCCAAGCAGAGCATTTTCAACGGCTTGTTTGCGACTCTGGAGCCGGGCGACGAGGTGCTGATTCCGGCGCCGTTCTGGGTGTCGTATTCCGACATGGTCTCCTTGGCGGGCGGCGTGCCGCGCATCGTGCCGTGCGGAATCGAAAGCGACTTCCTGTTGACGCCGGAGAGCTTCGAACAACACCTGACGCCGCGTACCCGATGGGTCATCCTGAACTCGCCTTCCAACCCAAGCGGAGCCGTCTACGACCGCGGGCAGCTGGGCGCCTTGGGCGAAGTGCTGCTGAAACATCCCCGGGTGCTGGTGTTGTCCGACGAAATCTACGAACACATTACCTATGGCGCCGTACCCTTCGTCTCCTTTGGCGCTGCCTGCCCGGCGTTGCGCGGTCGCACCCTGATCGTCAACGGTGTCTCCAAGACCTACGCAATGACGGGTTGGCGCATCGGCTATGCCGCCGGACCGAAAGCCCTGATGGTTGCCATGGGCAAGATCCAGTCGCAGAGCACCAGCAACCCCTGCTCGGTGGCACAAGCCGCTGCGGTGGAAGCCTTGAACGGGCCGCAAGATTGCGTGGCACCGATGGTGGCCGAGTACCGCTCACGCAGCACCCGCGTCCTTGAGGCGTTGTCACGCATCCCGGGCCTGCGCACGGCGCAGCCGCAAGGTGCCTTCTACGCTTACCCGCACTGCGGCAGCTTTATTGGCACGCGCGCTCCCGATGGGCAAACCATTTCCAATGACGCGGATCTGGCCGCTTACTTGTTGCGCATTGGCCATGTGGCAACCGTGCCCGGGGTCGCCTTCGGCCTGTCGCCATATCTTCGATTGTCGTTCGCGACATCGCAGGCGGTCCTGGACGACGCAATGGAGCGTATCCAGCGAGCGTTGGCCGACTTGCGGCAAGATGCTCATATGTGAAGCGACGAGAGGCTATTTCTGGGCGCTCTACATCCGGGTTGCCACTTGGAGTCGAAATTCTTTTTGAGAGACCTGAATGTTATGAAACCGGACGCATCGAAGTAGCTTTGTGGCAGGTGCGTCAAACCGCGGGTTAGAGTCCCGTCGACCCCGCCGGTCGGCTTCAATCTGTTCGTCCTCCAGGGCATGACCAAACTGGAACTGCCGTGGATCGCCCGGGCGGCAATGCCGATGTTCCTGCTGATGGTGCTGGCGGTCGCGCTGATCTACTTGTTCCCCGACCTGGTCGTCTGGCTGCCGCATCAGATGCGCATGGCTCCCTGACGACCGCAATCGCGCTGTCTACCAGCAGGCAGTGGCTGGGGCCGTCAGTCGTCGGCCGTGCCCCGCAATCCCCGTGACGCACTAGAATCCACCTATGGGCTCCGATCTCACCGGCTGCTTCGGAACAGCTCCCGCGACGGGAGCCTTGTTCACCACTGCCACGATCCGGGCCGTCGAAGCCAACTGGCTGGCGCGGCTGCCCCATGCAACGCTGATGGAGCGCGCGGCACAGGCCTGTACCGATGCGCTCGAGCGCATCGCGTGGCGCCTCCCCCGCGGGACACCGCTGATTGCCCTGGCCGGGCCGGGCAACAACGGCGGCGACGCGCTGCTGGCGGCGCTCAAGTTGCGCGCTATCGGTTTCACCTGCCATGTCTGGTCGGGCGCCGCGACGCCGCCGCCGGGCGGCGAGGCACATGAGGTGCGTGCCCGCTGGCTGGCCGCCGGTAGCGGGTTCATCGGCACTGAAGAGTTGCTGGCGGCCGCCCGTGCCGGGGCGATCATGATCGACGGCTTGTTCGGCATCGGGCTGGGGCGCGCGCTCGGTGGTGAATACGCGGCCCTGGTGAGGAACTTGAATGACGCTGGTTGCACTGCTCTGGGCGTTGATGTGCCCAGCGGCATCGACGCCGACACCGGCGCGGTGGTCGGAGGCAGCGCCGGTGTGGCCCTGCGCTGCGTTGCGACCGTAACCATGATCGGTGACAAGCCCGGGTTGCACACCGGAGCTGCGCTCGACTACGTTGGTCAGCTGAGTGTGGCTGACCTGGGCACGGGCGAATTCCCGGCGGCCGATGGCCTGCTGGTTGGTGGCGACTGGGTCCGGCAACGGCTGCGCACGCGGCCAGTGACCAGCCACAAGGGAAGTTTCGGAACAGTCTGCATCATTGGCGGGGCTCAGGGGATGAGTGGCGCGGCCTTGCTGGCAGGTCGCGGCGCGATGGCAGCTGGCGCCGGCAAGGTCTATATTGCTGGGCCTGACGGTCCGGCGTTTGACCCGAGTCAACCACAGTTGATGACCCGCGATACCGAGGAAGCGCTCGACGATGTCAGCGCTGTCGCGATCGGCTGCGGACTGGGCAGCAGCCACGCAGCTGGCGTGCTGCTCGGCCGGGCGATAGTCTCACCGGCAGCCCTGGTGCTCGACGCCGATGCGCTCAACCTCATCGCTGCAGAGGACAGCGCGGGCACCTCCTTTGCCAAGCTCAGCGCGCGTGCCGCCGACACCACGCTGCTCACGCCGCATCCGCTCGAAGCCGCGCGCCTGCTGGGGAGCACACCCGCGGCAATCGCTGCCGACCGGATTGCGGCCGCGCTTGAGCTGGCTCGGCGCAGCGGCTGTGTCGTGATCCTCAAAGGAGCCGGATCGATCATCGCCGAGCCGCTCGGATCTTGGTCAGTCAATGACTCGGGCAGCCCGGCCCTGGCCAGCGCCGGCAGCGGCGACGTCCTCGCTGGCATGGCGGCAGCGCTGCTGGCCCAGGGCTACGGCGCGCTCGAGGCCGCGCAATTGGCGGCGTGGCTGCACGGGCGGGCGGGCGAGGTCTGGAGTGAACAGCATCCCCGCCACTGCGGCATGTCGGCAGCGCAGCTGCCGGCCCTGATCACCGAGGCAATCAATGGCGTCTGAGCGCAATTTGGCCCGCAACGATGAGCGAACGGCGTTTCGGGCTTCACTGGACGGGCTGCGCGAACGCTCCCGGAGCGTGGGCGAATGCTCGATCAGTGCCTTGTTCGCAAACGAGCCGGAGCGCCTGGCGCGTCTCAGCTTCGAATGCGCTCCGCTGAGCGTCGACCTGTCGCGCCAGCGCCTGCCGCTCACTGATCTCCCCAGCCTGTTCGCTCACGCCGCAGCTTCGGGCTGGCACGCCGGACGGGAACGAATGTTCGCGGGCGAGGCGATCAACTTCACCGAGCAGCGCGCCGCTTTCCACGTCGCCCTGCGAGCCCGGCGGCCGATGCCGCTCGCCGACGACGGCGACGTCATGCCCCAGGTGTCTGCCACCCTGGAGCGGATGGGCGAGTTCTCTGCCGCGGTCCGCGCCGGCGCACACCGCGGCGCGCACGGCGATCGAATCAGCGACATCGTGGCAATCGGCATCGGTGGCTCGGCTCTGGGGCCGGAGCTGGCCTGCGAGGCGCTGGCTTCAGATGGGCAGCCCGGCTTGCGGGTGCATTTTCTGGCCAACGTCGATCCGGCGTCCTGGGCGAGTGTTCGCCAAGGTCTCCGGGCGGACACGACCCTGGCGATCATATCCTCGAAGACCTGGTCGACCGCCGAAACCATTGCCAACGCCACTGCGGTGCGCGACTGGCTGCTCAACGAGGGGATTGCGCCCGGCGAGCTGCATCGCCACCTCGCCGGGGTCACTGCCCGACCCGAGCGCGCGCTCGCGTTCGGAGTGTCGGAGGCGGCGCTGTTTTCACTTCCGGACTGGGTGGGAGGCCGTTACTCGCTCTGGTCGGCCATCGGTTTGCCACTGATGCTGGCGATCGGGCCCGCGGCCTTTGACGAGTTGCTCGCCGGAGCGCGCGCCGTTGACGAACATTTCTTCACCACGCCGATCGAGCGCAACGCTCCGGCCATGCTCGTGCTGGTCTCGCTCTGGAACTCCCTGGTGCTGCACACGCAAACCGAAGCGGTGATTCCCTACAGCCACTCGTTGCGGCGCTTGCCAGCCTACCTGCAACAACTGCAGATGGAGAGCAACGGCAAGGGCGTCGATAGTGACGGGGTGGCACTCGACTACCCGAGTGGCGCCGTGACCTGGGGCGAACCCGGGACCGACGCACAACATTCCTTTTTCCAGGCCCTGCATCAGGGACCGGCGATTCATCCGGTGGATTTCATCCTGGTCGCGCCGCCGCCGGGCGAGCTTGCTCCCGCGGCCGCCAAGTTGCTGGCCAACGGCCTGGCCCAGGCCGAGGCGCTGCTGCGCGGCGACCCTGGGGCAGACGATCCGCATCGCCGCTGTCCGGGAAATCGTCCTTCGACAACGATCCTGCTCGATGGCCTGACTCCGCGCAGTCTTGGGGCGCTGCTGGCGCTCTACGAACACAAGACCGCATCGCTGGGATGGCTGCTGCGGATCAACTCCTTCGACCAGTGGGGCGTGGAGCTCGGCAAACGGGTGGCGCTGCGCATCGAGGCGCTGCTCACCGATCCCGGCCTGGCTCTGCCGAGCGACATGGATCCGTCGACCGCCGCGCTGGTCGAGCGACTACGCCGGCGCTAACCGGCAACTCCTCACCCGGCAGTGCCTCAATCGCCCTCGAACGCTGCGACCCGGCCGGCGTGAAGGGTCAGGCGCCGCGAACAGAGGCGCGCCAGCCCGGGATCATGGGTGACCAGCACCATGGTGGCGCCGGCCTCGCGGTTCAACTCGAACAACAGGTCAATTACCCTTTCGCCAGTGGCGGCATCGAGGCTCCCAGTGGGCTCATCGGCCAGCAGCAAGCGGGGCTTTGATGCGAAGGCCCGTGCCAGAGCCACGCGCTGCTGCTCGCCGCCAGAGAGGGTTCGCGGATAATGCCGGGCGCGATCCGCCAGGCCCACTCGCTCGAGCAGCGCCCTGCCCCGCTCCTCGGCATCCTCGGCTCCCGCGAGTTCGAGCGGCAGCAGGACATTTTCGAGCGCATTCATCTGGCCGAGCAGCTGGAATGACTGGAAGACGAAACCCAGATTGCGCGCCCGCCAGGCGGCACGCCGGTCCTCGTCAAGCGCAAACAGGTTCTGGCCGAAGATGGTCAAAGTTCCCGAGGTCGGCAAGTCGAGTCCGGCCATCAACCCCAGCAAGGTAGACTTGCCGGAACCGGAGGCGCCCAGCACCGCCAGGGTTTCGCCCGCAGCCACCGTAAACGAGACTTCGTCCAGAATCCGCAACCAGCCGTCGGCGTCCCTGACCTGCTTGGTGAGTTGCTCTACCACGATTGCCGTCATGAAAAAATTACGCCTCCTTTCGCTCGCGCTGCTCAGTGTAGCGTTACTGGTCCTCGGGCGCCCGGTTCACGCGGCGCCGGCGAGCGGCCCCGTGATTCTGGTCCTCGGCGACAGTCTGTCGGCCGAATATGGCCTGCGCCGAGGCACCGGCTGGGTGGAGTTGCTGCGCCAGCGCCTCGAGAAGAAAGGGTTTGGCCATCAGGTCGTGAATGCCAGCATCAGCGGCGAGACCACCGCCGGCGGGCGCAATCGGATTGGCGCCCTGCTTGCGGCCCATCGCCCCGCCATCGTGATCGTCGAACTCGGCGGCAACGACGCCTTGCGTGGCCTCGACCTCACCGCCAGCGCAGACAACCTGCGCCAGATCACGGCCAAAGCGCGGCGCGGCAGGGCCCAGGTGCTGTTGCTCGGAATGCAGGTTCCGCCCAATTACGGCCGGGCCTATTCGGAACGCTTCGCGCGGATCTTCACCGATGTCGCACGAAGCGAGCGCGCCGCCCGGCTGCCGTTCTTCCTCGAACGCGTGGCTGAGCGCAATGATCTTTTCCAGGCCGACCGGATTCATCCCACCGAAGCGGCACAGCCGCTGCTGTTGGACAACGTCTGGCCGGCCCTGGAACCCCTTTTGCGCGGCGCGCCCTAGACCCCTGCCATGCAGAGGTACTTGATCTCGAGGTAGTCCTCGATACCGTACTTCGATCCCTCGCGCCCGGTGCCCGACTCCTTCATGCCGCCAAAAGGCGCCACCTCGGTCGAAATGATACCGGTGTTGATCCCGACGATGCCGTATTCCAGCGCCTCGGAAACCCGCCACACCCTGCCGATGTCGCGGCTATAGAAGTAGGCGGCGAGCCCGAAGGGCGTGTCGTTGGCCATCTGCATCGCCTGCTCTTCGGTCTCGAAGCGGAACAACGGCGCCACCGGGCCGAATGTTTCCTCGGCCGAAATCAGCATCTTGGTGGTGACGTCGGCGATCACGGTCGGCTCGAAGAAGCTCCGTCCCAACTCATGGCGCTTGCCGCCGACGGTAACGCGAGCACCCTTGCTCACCGCGTCGGCGATGTGTTCCTCGACCTTGGCGACCGCGTTGAGGTCGATCAGCGGGCCCTGGTTGACGCCGTCTTCAAGCCCGTTGCCGACCTTGAGTTCGCTGACCGCCTTGGCGAACTTGGTCGCGAAAGCATCGTAGACCCCGTCCTGCACCAGGAAGCGGTTGGTACAGACACAGGTCTGGCCGCTGTTGCGGTACTTGGAAGCGACGGCACCGGCGACCGCGGCATCGAGATCAGCATCGTCGAAAACGATGAAGGGTGCGTTTCCGCCCAGCTCCATCGAGGTCTTCTTGACCGTGCCCGCGCATTGCGCCATCAGTTCCTTGCCGATTTCGGTCGAGCCGGTGAAGGTGAGCTTGCGCACGATCGGGTTGGCGGTCAATTCGCCGCCGATCTGCTGGGCTGAACCCGTAACCACGTTGAGCACGCCGGCCGGCACCCCGGCACGCTCGGCCAGCACCGCCAGCGCCAGCGCCGACAGCGGCGTCGCAGACGCCGGCTTGCAGATCATCGTGCAGCCGGCGGCCAGTGCCGGACCAGCCTTGCGAGTGATCATCGCGGAAGGGAAATTCCACGGCGTGATTGCCGCGCACACCCCGATCGGTTCCTTGATGACCACGATCCGGCGATCGGCCTGCTGCGCCGGTATGGTATCGCCATAAATGCGTTTGCCTTCCTCGGCAAACCACTCGATGAACGACGCGGCATAGGCGATTTCGCCCCGCGACTCGGTCAATGACTTGCCCTGCTCGCTGGTCATGATGACGGCGAGGTCTTCCTGGTTGGCCAGCATCAGTTCGAACCAGCGCCGCAACACCGCGCTGCGTTCCCTGGCGGTCCGTGCCCGCCACCCCACCAGCGCCGCCTGAGCAGCCGCAATGGCGCGGTTGGTCTCGGCCGCACCCATCCGGGGCACGGTGCCGACCACTTCGCCAGTAGCCGGGTTATCGACTTCGAGCACGGCTCCGGAGTCCGCGTCCAGCCACTTGCCGTCAATAAAGCACTGGTGGCGCAGCAGCGCCGGGTCATTGAGTTGCATAATTTCCTCTCTCATCAAATGAAATGGTCGCGCCCTGACCGCCCACGCGCTGGACGGTGCAGCGGCGCGACCTGTGGCGCCGATCGTGCCGAGCTATTGCCTGGTTCTCACCACCAGCACCGAACAATTGCAGTGTCGCACCACCTGGGCAGCATTGGCACCCAACAACAGATTGTGCATTGTACTGGGCACGTGCGACGCCATCACGATCAGATCGGCGTCGACCGCTTCGGCCGCAGCCATGATCTCCTCGTAGATGGTGCCTTCGGCGATTACCTCGCGCACCTCGATACCAGCCGGGACGTTCTTCTTTACGAACTCCGTCAGATCGGCCACCGAGGCCGCCCGATATTTCGCGCGGGCATCGTCCGGGAAATACTGGCTGACGAGCGCCGAGAACTCCGGCAACACGGTGAGCACGTGGAGGATCGTTCCAGCGTCGCGGCACTGCTCCAGGGCCACTGGCAAGGCATGCCGCCAGCTGTCGGGCTCATTGAGGTTAACCGGAAAAAGAATTTGCTTGAACACGGGTTTTCTCCCTTGGCCTTAGCTGGCCTTGGCAACCTGAAGCCTGCGCCGTTGAATCGCAATGATGCCGGCCAGCAGCAATATGGCCGGAATGAACAGCCATTCCTTGTCGGGTCGATCGGTCGGGACTTCGAGCCCGACGATCTTGAAGCTCTGTTCGAGACCCATCTTTTCGGCAGCGCTGCCAAATCGGACCGCGGCAACCGTGATGTCGCCGCCAAATGCCATGACCGTCAGTCCCGCCTCCTTGAGACGCTGGGCGCCCGGGCCAGGCTTGCCAAGCGGCAGCAACACACCCTTGCTAACGGTCTTGCCCTCGAGCGACTCGCCCTCGACGTAGATCCGCAGCCGCTCATCCGCCGGCTTGCTCTCCGCGATCTGCATGAGCTCGGTAGGCGCAATCTCCTTGAACTGCGGGTAGATCATGTCAAGCCAGAACCCCGGCCGGAAGAGCGTGAAGGTCACCAGCAGCAAGAGGACATTCTCGTACCACTTGCTCCTCACCAGGAAATACCCCTGGGTGGCCGCCGCAAAAAGCAGCATCGCGACCGTTGCGCTGACCACGGTGAATATCAGGTGGATCGGCGATTTGATCCCGATCAGCAGCAGTTCGGTGTTGAAGATGAACAGGAACGGCAGGATCGCGGTCCTCATGCTGTAGTAGAACGCCGTGATCCCGGTCTTGATCGGATCGGCACGGGCGATCGCCGCGGCTGCGAACGATGCCAGCCCAACCGGCGGCGTGACGTCAGCCATCAGTCCGAAATAGAACACGAACATATGAACGGCAATCAGCGGGACCAACAGGCCGTTCTGGGCACCGAGTTCGACGACGACCGGAGCCATCAGGGTCGACACCACGATGTAGTTCGCGGTCGTCGGCAAGCCCATGCCGAGAATCAGGCTGATGAACGCCACCAGCACCAGCATCAAGATCAGGTTGCCTCCCGAGACCATCTCGACCAGCTCGGTCATCACCAGGCCGATGCCGGTCAGGGAAACGGTACCGACGATGATGCCGGCCGCCGCGGTCGCGACGCCGATGCCGATCATGTTGCGTGCGCCAGCGACCATGCCGTCCATCAGGTCGTGAAAGCCAATCTTCATGGCGGCGCCCATCTCGCCCGACTGGCCGCGCATCCAGGCCGTCACCGGCCGCTGCGTCACCATGATCATCACCATGAACATGGTCGCCCAGAACGCCGACAGACCGGGCGAGAGCTGCTCGACCATCAGGCACCAGATCAGGACCACCACCGAGAGCAGGTAATGCAGCCCGGACTTGAGGGTCGGTCCGGCTTCCGGCAGCTCGAAGACCGGGGCGTCTGGGTCGTCCAGTTCCAGCACCGGCTGGCGCGAGCCATACCACAGCAGCGCCAGGTAGGTCGCCATGAGCAACACCCCGATGATGAGGGATGCCACGTTCGGGAGCACCACCTTGATCCAGCCAATGCCGTAGTAGACGACACCGGAGAACACGATCAGCCCGAGCACCGTGAAGGCGAAGGCCAGCAGCCGCTGGACGAATGTCGAATGGCCGCGTCGCGGCAGGCCGCTGATATTGGCCTTGAGTGCCTCGAGGTGGACGATATAGAAGAGCGCTATATAGGAGATGATCGCCGGCAGGAAGGCGTTCTTGATCACCTCGGTATAGGGAATGCCGACGTACTCGACCATCAGGAACGCGGCTGCGCCCATCACCGGCGGCATGATCTGGCCATTGACCGAACTCGACACTTCGACCGCACCGGCCTGATCCGGCCGGTAGCCGACCCGTTTCATCAGCGGGATCGTGAAGGTTCCGGTGGTCACCACGTTGGCGATCGACGAACCTGAGATGATGCCGGTGGCCGCCGACGACACCACCGCCGCCTTGGCCGGGCCGCCCCGCATGTGACCGAGCAGAGCGAACGCCGACTTGATGAAGTAGTTACCCGCGCCGGCCTTGTCGAGCAAGGAACCAAAGAGCACGAACAGGAAGATGAAGCTGGTCGAAACGCCCAGCGCGATCCCGAACACCCCCTCGGTCGTCAGCCACATGTGGTTCATTCCCTTGGCCAGCGACGCCCCCTTGTGGGCAATCATCTCGGGCATGTACTGGCCGCCGAACATGTAGACCAGGAACAGCAGCGCGACCACGGTCATCGGCGGACCCAGAACGCGGCGGGTAGATTCGAGCAGCAGCACTATGCCGACCACCGCAACAACCAGGTCCACAGTGGTCGGTTGACCAGGGCGGGTCGAGAGCTGCGCGTAGAACAGGAAGATGTAGCCGGCGCAGAAAGCGCCTGCGAGCGCGAATATCCAGTCGATGACCGGCACGTACTGGCGCGGCGAACGCTTGAAGGCCGGATATGCGGTGAAGGCCAGGAAGATCGCCAAGGCAAGGTGGATCGATCGCGCCTCCGTGGCATTGAAGACCAGCACGCCAAAGGTGTAGGGCAAGGGCGAGGCATACCAGAGCTGGAAAATCGCCCAGAACAGTGCTACGCCCAACACCAGCTGCGCGACAAACCCGGTGGGATTGCGTCCCCCGGTATCATTCTCGGAAACCAGCTCCTTGATTTTATCGCTGTCCAATTGGGCTGCCTGCTCCGCCTTCTTGCTCATGTCTGCCTCCTCCCCTTGCACCGCCACTGCACCGGTGAGCGACAGGCCGCAATAACCCCCGCCGTCCCGGCAAGTTCGCGAGGTGGCGTGGGTCGGCCCGGCCCCGCAAGTTCGTACTGCAGGACCGGGCCCCAGCCGGGGACCCGGTCCGCTGTTACCTGCTTACATCCAGCCCTTTTCCTTGTAGTACTTGACAGCGCCATCATGCAGCGGAGCGGACAGACCATTCTTGATCATGTCCTTCGGGTTCAGGTGGGCGAACGCCGGATGGAGTTTCTTGAAATCGTCAAAATTTTCGAACACCGCCTTTACGATCTGATAGACCAGATCGGGCGAGACCTTGCTCGACGACACGAACGTGGCGAGCACGCCGTAGGTCGGGGTCGGGTTCGGGTTGTTGGCATAGATGCCGCCGGGGATCTCGACCTTGGCATACGACGGATTGGACGCCACCAGCTTGTCGATAGCCGGACCGGTCAACGGAATCAGCTGGGCGCCGCAGGTGGTGGTCGGATCCTGGATGTTCGCCGAAGGATGGCCAACGCCGTAGAAGAAGCCGTCGATCTTGTTGTCGCACAGCGCCGCGCCGTGCTCGTCAGCCTTGAGCTCCGAAGCGAGCGAGAAGTCGCTCATCTGCCAGCCCATTGCCTTCAGCAGCTCTTCCATCGACGCACGGGTGCCCGAGCCAGGGTTGCCCACGTTGAAGCGCTTGCCCTTGAAATCGGCGAAGGTCTTGATGTTCGCTTCCTTGCGCGCCAGCACCGTGAACGGCTCCGGATGCAGCGAGAACACCGCGCGCAGTTCGGTCATCGGTCCGTCGTCCTTGAACTTCGACATGCCCTTGTAGGCGTTGTATTGCCAGTCCGACTGCGCCACCCCGAGGTCGAGTTCGCCGCCCCGGATGGTGTTGATGTTGTATACCGAGCCGCCGGTGCTTTCGACCGAGCAGCGAATGCCAGTGGCCTTGCGGTCCTTGTTGACCAGACGGCAGATTGCGCCGCCGGCAGCGTAGTACACGCCGGTCACGCCGCCGGTGCCGATCGTCACGAACCGATCGGCCGCCGCGGAGGGCACCGACACGGCCACCAGGCCGGCACAGGCGATGGCGCCGAAGACGCCGGAAAGCTTCAGTTTTTTGCTCATTGTTACCTTCTCCTAAGTGATGAGAACACTGCTTCAATAACCAATTCCCCGCAGGGGAACCACTTCTCCAGCTGTTGCGGCCAGACTATGAGCCTACCAGCACAGCTTCAAGTTCGCTGATCAAACCTTCGCGGCGCTGGCCTTCGACCAGCGCCCCCTCGCCCAGGCGTCGTGCCATCACCGCCAGCAGCGCCTCCAGGGCAGCTATCACGGAGGTCGTGCCGGCCCCGAACGAGCTGCTGGCCATCTCACAGACGATGGCGTGTTCGGCTTCCCTCGCCAGCGAGCGGTCGCGTGAGTCCGAAACGGTGATCACGCCGATCCCCTGGCCGGCCACTATACGGACCCATTCGAGCATGCCCCGCGGGTGCGGCGCGTTGGAAAGAATGACGATCACGTCCCTCGGCCCCAGTTGGGCAATCGCGTGGGCCAGGCCGCTATCCGATTGGCCCAGCAGCGCTACTCCGTCGCGCAGCTTGCCGAGTCCGTAGGCCAATGTGATGGCCGCCCCGTGCATGTGCCTGAGGCCCAGAACCTTGACCTCTCTGGCCTCCAGCAAACGCGTGCAGGTCTGGTCGATGTCGTCGGCAATCAGCTTCTCGGTGGTCGCCGAGATATCCCTGATTTGTTCGGCAGCGATCAGCTCCACCAGCTCCGGGCTGGCAATCTTCCCTACCAGGCCAGCGTTCCCTTTGACGGAATTGTCGCTGCCACCGGCGACCGAGCGCCGAAAGACATCCTGGAACTCGTGAAATCCCTTGTAGCCGAGCTTGTGCGTCAGGCGGGTCAGGGTCGAAGCATTGACGCCGGTGGCATCGGCCAACTCCGAAATCGATGAGATTGCGGTCTGCCGCGGTGCGTCTACCAGCTGCGTCAGGGCCTCGCTGGCCCGGCTGCCGAGCCTCAGCCCGGCTTCTCCGCGCCGGATCCGCACCACCAGGGCACGCAACTGCGCGAGGTTGTGGGGCGGTTCTTGCGCCGAGCCGTAATTTTGCATAACTTGGACAACCATAGCCGAACCGGTCTGAAAATGCAAAAAACTTTGCATCGTCCGCACTAGTGGCAATTTTTTTGCTCGCGCACTGCCCGCAGCGGGCCAGAACTGGCGTCAACAGATTACCGGGAGGATTTCACTGATCGAACCGCGCAGCAGCGCGTCGGCCAAGTCATCGAGGGCGGTCGATTCGCGATTGACAATGACGACGCGCCCCCCTGATCGGTGCGCGATTGGCACGACTTCGGCGATCGGGTAGACCTGGAGCGTCGACCCTACTGCGATCAGCACGTCGGCCTCCCCCGCGGCCTGCAGGGCGCGCGCGAGAACCTCCTGGTCCAGGGCCTGTCCGAAGTAGATCGTGTCGCTCTTGAGGATGCCGCCGCACGACCTGCACCCGGGATCAGGCTCGCCGGCCTGCACCCGCGCCAGCGTCTCGAGCATCGGGCTTCGTTCCCCGCATTGCCAGCACATCGCCCGGCGCATCGTGCCGTGGACCTCGATCACCAGTTCCGGGGAATTGCCCGCGATCTGGTGCAGTTCGTCGATGTTCTGGGTGATCAGCGCATGCAGCTTGCCGCGCCGTTCCAGCCCGACCAGGGCCTCATGGGCGCGATTGGGCTGCGCGCGCCAGGCGCTGTGGCCCAGGCGCGCCTGCCACGCATCCCGGCGCACCTGGGGCTCGGTGAGGTAATTGTCGATGGTCGAGAGCCGCTCCGCGGCCGGATTCCGGGTCCAGACCCCTTGCGGACCGCGAAAGTCGGGGATTCCGGAGTCGGTCGAGATGCCCGCTCCGGTGAGCACCACCACCCGCGCCGCCTGATCGATCCAGCTGCGCACCTCGGTTAGGGCTTGCTCCAGGCTCATGGTCACTCCCACTGGGCTCATGACGAGATGCTGGTGCCCCGGGCCGGAGTCGAACCGGCACGCCTTTCGGCCGCGAATTTTAAGTCCGCTACGTCTACCGATTCCGTCACCGGGGCTGAGGGACGTCGTGCAAATCGCGTTACGATTATACGGACGGCTTGGCTCGCAGCGCGGCAATTAACCGGACCAGTTGCCGCACGCGGCGCCGACCAAGCCATGTTCCCGGGAGCACTCCAGCATGAAAACGCCGCTGAACTGGGCTGGCAACGCGATCGCACGCTACTTGAGCAAGCGTTCGCGCGCCTACGCTCCGCCCAGCACGAGCACCCCCGAACTGCTGGCCCGCTCGCTGCGGGTGGCAGATGTGCTGCTGGTTGAAGGAGACACCAGAATCTCTGGCGTCATCAAGTACCTCACCCAATCCACCTGGTCGCATGCGGCGCTCTATGTCGGCAACGTCACCGAAGCGACCGGCAATGATCCGCCGGTCCTGCTCGAGGCCGACCTGGTCGAGGGAGTCAGGCTAGTGCCGCTCAGCGCCTATGCCAGCATGCATACGCGGATCTGCCGTCCGGTTGCGCTCAGCGAGGAAGCCAGCCGGGAAGTCGTACGGACCGCACTGAATCGGCTTGGTCACACCTACGACCTCAAGAATGTCATCGACCTGGCGCGCTACCTGATTCCGACACCGCCGGTACCGGCCCGCTGGCGGCGGCAGATGCTCTTCTTCGGCAGCGGCGACCCGACTCGTGCCATCTGCTCGACCCTGATCGCGCAATCCTTTCAGAGCATCCAGTACCCGATCCTGCCGCACGTCGAGCGCATCAAGGCGCTGCGCCGCGACGGCAAGCACCGCTTTCGCGAGATCCTGCGCTTTCGTCACCACAGCCTGTTCACGCCGCGCGACTTCGACATTTCACCGTTCTTCGCAATCGTCAAGCCGCGGATCGAAGCCGGGTTCAACTATCGAACGCTGGAGTGGGCCCCTGACCAGGACCCGCCGGCGCAGTAGCGGTTCTCAGGCCTTGGCGGCGCCGGCACGGATCCGGAACTTCTGGTCGATCCCGTGGATGGCGGCGTCGATCGACGCATCGAGCACATCGGCGATCATCTGGCCGTGGCCCTCGTCGATGATGAATGGCGGGGCCAGCAGCACGTGGTCGCCCTGCCGGCCATCGATCGTGCCACCCATCGGATAACACAACATTCCGCGCGACATCGCATGGCGCTTGATCGCCGCATGCAGTTTCGCGGCCGGGTCGAAGGGCTGCTTGGTAGCGCGATCGAGCACCAGCTCGACGCCGATGAACAGTCCACGGCCACGCACGTCACCAACATGGGGGTGGTCGGCGAAGCGTTCCTCCAGTTCCTGGCGCAAGCCGGCGCCACGAAGGCGAACATTCTCGAGCAGATCATCGTCGCGGATCGTGTGTTGCACCGCCAGCGCAGCTGCACAGCCAATGGCGTGCCCCAGGTAGGTGTGGCCGTGCTGGAAGAACCCCGAGCCATCTCGAATCGCCTCGAAGATGTGCTTGCCGACCATCACCGCACCGATCGGCTGGTAACCGGCTCCCAGACCCTTGGCGATGGTCAACAGATCGGGGATCACGCCCTCCTGCTCGCAGGCGAACAGCGTCCCGGTGCGGCCCATGCCGCACATCACCTCGTCGAGGATCATCAATATGCCGTGGCGATCGCAGATCTCGCGAATCCGGCGGAAGTACCCCGGCGCCGGCGCCACCGCGCCCATCGTGGCGCCAACCACTGGTTCGGCGACGAAACCGATCACCGTCCCCGGACCCAGGCGTTCGATCGCCTCCTCGAGTTCGTCCGCGACCCGCTGTCCGTAGGCCTCGAGGGTCTCGTCCGGTCTCTGGTCGCGATAGGGGTAGCACGGCGCAATGTGGGTCACGTCCATCAGCATCGGCTGGAACTGGGCACGCCGCCAGGCGTTCCCGCCGACCGCCAGGGCGCCGAGCGTGTTGCCGTGGTAGCTCTGGCGCCGGGCGATGAAGTGCTGGCGCTGCGTTTCACCCTTCTCGAGGAAATACTGGCGCCCCATCTTGAGCGCAGTCTCGATTGCTTCCGAGCCGCCGGAAACGAAATAGACCCGCTCCAGGCCCGCTGGCGCCGCCGCGACCAGAAAATCCGCGAGTTCCTCCATCGGCTTGGTGGTGAAGAAGGAACTATGGGCGTAGGCAAGCTGGCTGGCCTGGCGCTGGATGGCCTCGATCACCCGCGGATGACTGTGCCCGAGGCATGAAACTGCGGCCCCGCCGCTTGCGTCGAGGTAGCGACGACCGTCGGATCCGATCAGGAACGGGCCGTCGCCGGCGATCGCGGTCGGATAGCTGGCGCGTGCGTCACGATGAAAGACATGACTCAACATTATTTGTTCTCCGGGAGGTAGTGCGGTACCTGCCCATGATAACCGAGGGCATCGCAGCGCCCGGCTGGCCGGCTCAGTCGGCCAGCCGCGGCACGGCCGCGAGCAGCGCCCGGGTATAAGGGTGCTGCGGTGCGCTGAGCAGCCGCTCGGCGGCTCCAGCCTCAACGATCCGGCCATCCTTCATCACGGCAATCTCATGGGCCAGGTATTCGACCACCCCGAAGTTGTGCGTAATGAAGAGATAGGCCACGCCCAGCTCATCCTGCAACTCCAGCAACAGGTTGAGGATCTGAGCCTGGACCGAGACGTCCAGAGCCGAGGTCGGCTCGTCGGCGATGATCAGGCGCGGCTCGACCGCCAGTGCCCGCGCGATTGCGAGGCGCTGGCGCTGGCCTCCCGAAAACTCGTGCGGATAGCGCGCCAGCGCGTCGCGATGAATTCCGACCTTGTCGA
Source organism: Burkholderiaceae bacterium (assembly GCA_024637395.1). GTDB lineage: Bacteria > Pseudomonadota > Gammaproteobacteria > Burkholderiales > Burkholderiaceae_E > JAGXFR01. The sequence continues at coordinate 51,844 of JAGXFG010000004.1, forward strand.
GCAATCTCCGGACCCGCTGGCTGCGCTCCGAGGCGCTGATTTCCGGACAAAGCGAGGCCACCCCTTCCTCGAGGATTTCCTGCACCCGCATGCGGGGATTGAGCGATGCAAACGGATCCTGGAACACGATCTGGGCTCCGGCACGCGCGGCGCGCAGGCCGGCACCGTGCAGGTCAGCGAGATTCTGGCCGTGCAACTGGGCCGTGCCGCCGATCTCGGCGACGCCCCGCAACAACTGCAACACCGCCTTGGCAACTGTGGTCTTGCCGCTGCCCGATTCGCCGACCAACGCCAAAGTCCGTCCCGAGCGCACTTCGAAGCTGACCCCGTCGACCGCCTTGACATGGCCGACGGTACGCTGGAACAGACCCTTGCGGATCGGGAACCAGACGCGGTAATCGCGCACCGCGAGCACGACCTCCCGGTCGCGTTCAGCGTGCACGGCGCTCGCCCCGGGCGGCGTCGAGCGGCTCGCTCGCGGCGTCGGGTCGCTGCCGTCATAAAGGAAACAGCGCACCGTGTGGCCGTCGGCCGCGGCGATCAACTCGGGAGTCGTGATGCGGCATTGCTCCATGACGTCGGCGCAACGTTCGGCAAAGCGACATCCGGTAAATCTGCCCAGCAACTGCGGCACCGAGCCGGGTATCGATGCCAGGCGCTGCCCGCGCTTGCCGCTGCCGGGCAGAGCAGCGAACAGATTGGCAGCGTAGGGATGGAGCGGGCGCGCAAAGAAGTCTTTCGCGGTGGCCACCTCGACCACCTGCCCCGCATACATCAGCGCCACCCGATGGGCCATCTTCGCAACGATCGCCAGGTCGTGGGTGATCAGCAGCAAGGCCATCTTGTGACTGGCCTGGAGTTCCTGGAGCAGGTCGAGGATCTGGGCCTGGATCGTCACGTCGAGCGCCGTGGTGGGCTCGTCGGCGATCAGCAGGTCGGGTTCCGCGGCCAGCGCAATCGCGATCATCACCCGCTGCTTCTGCCCGCCCGACATCTGGAACGGATAGTCGTTGACTCGGCGCTGCGGCTCGGGGATTCCGACCCGCTCCAGCCATTCGATGGTGCGCGCCAGCGCCGCCGCGCCGCGCAGGTCGGTGTGGCGCTCGATCACCTCACCGATTTGCCGGCCAATGGTCATCACCGGGTTGAGGCTGGTGGCCGGTTCCTGGAAGATGATCCCGATGCTGCTGCCGCGCACGTCACGCATAGCGGTCTCGGGCAGTTGCAGCAGGTCGCGCCCGTGCAGTTCCACCCGGCCATTGCTGACCCGGCCGCTATCGGGCAGCAGTCGCATCAGCGAGAGCGCCGTCACCGACTTGCCGCAGCCCGATTCACCGACCAGTGCGAAGGTTTCACCAGCCGCGATGGAGAGGGTCACGCCCTCGACCGGTGTGATCTCTCCCCGCTCGGTGCCGATTACGGTACTGAGGTCGTCGATTCTGATCATGGCGCCAGCCCGCCAATCGGTGGCTTCTCATCGGTGCCGCCGGCTGCGCCCTGATCGTCGCTGTCCGCGGCCACCGAGCGTGAACGCCGGATCCTGAACGCGCTCGCCCGCGGGTCGAAGGCTTCCCGCACGGCGCTGGCAAAAAACTGCATCGCCAGCACCAGCGTGACCATGAAGGCGAACGCGGCCAGCAGGTTCCACCACACCACCGGGTCGCGCGACATCTCGTTGCGGGCGGTGTTGATCATCGTTCCGAAGCTGTTGGTGGTCGGGTCGACGCCGACACCGACGTACGAGAGCACGGCCTCGTAGAGCACCAGCCCGGAGAAATCGAGCACCGCCACGATCAGGACGATATGGGTGACGTTGGGCAGGATGTGGCGGCGCATGATGCCGCTGTCGGGAACGCCAAATGCCCGTGCGGCCTGGACATATTCGAGTTCCGAGAGCTTGAGGGTTTCGGCCCGCAGCATCCGGGCGAGACTTGCCCACCCCGTCAGACCAAGGATGCCCGAGAGCAGGAACAGGCGCAGGTCGGCGCGTTCCAGCCCGGTCTCGAACAGCTGCGGATTCTTGTCGATGAACACCTGGATCATCAGCACGAAGGCTGCGATCAGCAGCACCGAAGGTATCGACGACATCACGGTGTAGAGATACTGGATGGCGTCGTCGACGCGGCCCTTGAAATAGCCGGCGAGAATTCCGAACACAATCGCGAATGGCAGGGTTGCAATCGTCGCCAGCGAACCGATTACGACCGCCGTCCGGATCGACTTGATCGCCTGGTAGAGCACGTCGTTGCCGGTCTGGTCGGTACCCATGACGTGATAGAACGGCCACAGTGCCGCGACCCACCCGAGCAGCAGCAACAGCACTGTTGCGGTCAACAGAATCGCGCGCAACGGCACCGCTGTGCGGCGCTGCCAGATCTCGGCCAGCGCAGCGCGCACCGCGGAGCTGGCCACTGAACCTGCCCTGAGCGCTGAGGCGGTCAGCCACAGTGCCAGCGCTCCAAGCGCGCCGCCCAGCAGCCCGTTGGCCGAGCGCCGTGCCACGTCCGGGAACCATTCTCGTTCGGCGTCCTTCAGGTGGGCTCCCCCGTGGGCCAGGCGCGGGTAGTCCCTCACCGTACGCCCGTCGATGAGCATCGATTCCTTGGAATACTGGTGGGTTCCCAGCGGCACCGAATAGGTCCTTTCCCGCGCTTCGCGCGGTCCCGCCAGCACCGCATCGAGCACCGAGAGAGTGCTGGTGGCATACGCTGGCGCGACATCGGCCTTCGCGCCGGGAACTGGCGGCAGCTGTGGCCGGTAATGCAGCGAGTCCAGTCCGGCCACCAGCAGGAACAGTGCCAGCACCACCCCGGCCGACATCGCCACCGGGTCATGCAGGACGTGGCTCCAGGTCCGGCGCAGCGTGGGCGTGCGCCAGACGTGGCGGAGGTAGAACCCGAGCGCAATCAGCAGCGCGTAGAGTGCGAGGTCGGTGGCCAGGAAGACGATCTTGGGCATGGTGTTCTCCTAGCTCAACCGGATCCGAGGATCGGCAATGGTGTAGGAGATGTCGGTCAGGATCAGCCCGACGATGTAGAGCGCCGAGCCGACGAACACCATCGCGCGGACCACCGCGAAATCCTGGCCGTTGATCGCGTCGATCGTGTAGCTGCCCAGCCCCGGGATGCCGAAGAACGATTCCATGATCAGGGCGCCCATGAACAGCAGCGGCAACACCGCCACGGTGCTGGTCAGGATCGGCAGCAGCGCGTTGCGCAACACGTGGCCGAAGAGCACGGCCGGCTCCGACAGCCCCTTGGCGCGGGCCGTGCGCACGTAGTCCTTGCCAATTTCCTCGAGGAACATGGTGCGGTAGAAAAGCGCGTCCGAACCCAGCCGCGACACCACCCCAATGAGCACCGGCAGGGTGATGAAGATCACCAGGTTCCAGCCGCCGGCAAAACCCGATATCGGCACCAGCTTGAGCAGCTTGCTGAACAGGTACTGCCCGAGAATTATGTAGAACAGCGCCGAGACCGACATCATGAAGACCGCCAGCGCCACTCCCCAGAACTCCAGGTAGGTGCTGCGAAAGAACACCATCACCAGCGCGTAGACGATCACCACGAACAGCCCGAGCACAAAGGTCGGCGCCGCCACCGCGATCGACGGTCCGACGCGCTGGCGCAACTCGTAGCCGATGTCGCGGCCGGTGTCGGAAGGTCCGAAGTCGAGCACGAACAGCTGCGCCGAGCGCTCGAAGAAGATGGTCTTCGTCGCCTTGTCCAGACCGGGAGCAACCGAGTTCCAGAGCAGCGGCTTGTCATAGCCGCGCTCGACCTTCCACTTCTCGATCGCGTCCTGCGAGACCCGCTTGCCGCCGATGTTCATGCGCGCCATGTCGTCAGGGGTATTGACGGTGAAGAAAAGCAGGAACGTGAACAGGTTGACGCCGACCAGGATCAGAAAGCCGTAGCCGATCCGGCGCACGATGTAGTTGATCATGGCGCCCCTCCGGTCCGCGCCAGGGTGCGCGCAGCGGTCTCCTGCTCACGTCTGCGCCAGACGAACCAGGCGGGCAGCACCGCGGCGAACAACAGCAACAACAGCAGCGGCATTGGCCACCACACCGGTTTGTTCCACTGCGCGATCAGCTTGGTGCGCAATTGCGGGTCAACGCGCAGGTAAGCGATGTGGTTGCGGATGATCTGGGTCGGCTTGCCGTTGCTGACCCACTGGTGATAGGCGGCGGCCGAAGTCGGGAAGTAGCCGAAGCTCCAGGGTGCGTCGCGCTGCAGGATGACGATCATCTGGTCGATCAGGCGCTGTTTCTCGGGACCGTCCTCGAGGTACTTCATCTGATCGTAGAGTCGATCGTACTCGGCGCTCTCGTAGTTCGAGCTGTTCTCGCCGTTGCCGTTGGTGCGCACCTTGGAGTTGGGTCCGTAGAGTAGGAACAGGAAATTCTCGGCGTCCGGGTAGTCCGCCAGCCAGCCCCAGAAGAAAATCTGCGCGCTGCCCGAGTTGACCTTGTCCTGAAAGCGGTTGTAGTCGGTGGCCCGGACCTCCATCTGGACACCGATCTTGGCGAACTGCTTGACGTACCAGTCGAGCACCGCCTTGCTGCCGGGACCGGTGTTCTGGTAGTCGAAATTCAGCACCAACGGCTTGCCGGAGACCGCGTCGCGCCCATCGGGGTAGCCGGCCTGCGCCAGCAGCGCCTTGGCCTCGGCGATCGGGCGCCGGAGCGGCTTGCCATCGCCGCCACGCGTATAGACCACGGGATTGAAGGCCGCCGGCCCGTCCTCGCGATAACCAAACAGCGACGGCGGCACCGGTCCCTGCGCCGCCGCGCCCTGGCCGCGCTCGAAGATGGCGATATGTTCTTCCCAGTTGATGGCTATCGACAGCGCCTGGCGCAACTTGCGGTTGCGCTCCTGGCGCTCGGGCGTATCGCCCTTGCCCACCACCGGGTCCGCCCAGTTGAAGGCGATGTACCAGTTGTTGGACTCGATCGTGGTCGGCAGCCTGATGCCCTTGTCGCGATATTCCTTCTCGGTCTTCTTGTCGTCGCCCATCGCCACGAGCAGGCCGGTGCCGTAGTCGAGCCGCTCGATCGCCGGCGAGTCGTAGTAGCCCTGGAGGAACTTCGCCTGCAGTGGGACGGCCTCCTTCTCGATGTCAAAGACCACCTTGTCCACGAACGGCAGCGGCTTGCCGCAGTCATCGAGGTAACCCAGCTCGCGGTCCCCGGGTGCGCCCTCGCAGGGATATGTCTCCCCATGGAAGTTGGGATTGCGACTCAGCACGTGGCGGCGGTTCTCGAGATACTCGGTGACCATGAAAGGCCCGGTTCCGACCGGCCAGTAGTTCAGCGTCAGATTCTTCTCGGCCATTCCAGGCTGCGAATAGAACTTCTCCGCTTCCCAGGGAATCGGTGCGAAGAAAGTCATCGCCAGCCAGTACTTGAATTGCGGATACTTGCCCATCACGCGGATGCGCAGCGTGTGCCGGTCGATCGCCTCGGTTCCCGGGAAAGGGTATTGGCGAAAGTCGAGAAACGGCAGGTCGCGATCGGTGGGGTCGAGCTTGCGGCGCAGTTCCCGATCGATCGCGACGATCTTCTTGCCGTATTCGGCCAACCCGACGATGTGCTCCGACATCGTCGAGAAGGCCGGTGACTTGATCCGCGGCGTCGCCAGCCGGCGGATCGAGTAGACGAAATCGTCGGCGGTCAGTTCCCTGGTGCCGGTATGTTCGAAATCGCTGATCTTGTAGCGCTCGGCCAGGTCTTCGGCGCGCAGCGAGTGGTAGTAATACTTGCCGCCGGGATCGGTAGCGAAGGCGGGGTGCGGGGCATATAGCACCCCGGGACTGATCCGGATGATGAACTCGGTCTCGGCGATCGTCTCGCCCGGCGCATCACCGGGTAACTCCCGGCCATCGCGGTCGCGGTAGACGGGCTTTGCCACCTCCACCGCCGAGCGCCCGATCAGCTCGTAGGGCCGCTTGAGGTAGTGGTATTGGTAGGGCGGTTCGTAGACCTGGTAGGTGAACGGGGTCTCGTCGTTGGAATATGAACTGGTCGGATCGAGATACTTCGGTGAGTGTCCCCGAAACGGCACGAACAGGGTATTGGTCGCCTCGGCCCCGGCAGCATGCGGATTGTTGCGGATCTCGGTGCAGCCGGTGATCAGAACTGCAGAGATCAGCATGGGCAACGCCAGTGCAGCCGCGCTGCAGCGCCTCAAACCGTCTCCGATCGATCCCATGCTGCCCCCGAACTGTCTGACCAACCACAGTGTTCGTCCACCCACCGCACGCGCCGGTCGCGCGATCACCGCCCAACTCGAACGCGATTTTCTCCGCTTCGGCGCGCCGGCCGCGCCTGAGCGCAATGGCAGCACGAAGGATAGCCGACTAGACGCCGCGGTCGGTCTTGCCCCCGCTCCCGGCCGAGCGCGTCGCTCGCAGGTCTTGTGCCAGCAGGATCGCACCAGTGGCCAGCGTCGGCACCGCGAGCAATCCGAACGCAAGTGCGTAGCTGCCGCCGTTTTCAACCACCAGTGCGAATAGCGGTGGCCCCACCAGCACCCCGAAGAAGGTGAAGAACAGGGCGCCGCCAGTCGCCTCGACCGCCTGCCCAACCGGGGCTTGCCGGGCCACCTCCGCCAGATAAACGCCGTTCCAGCCGATCGCGGTCGCGCCAAACAACGCGCTGGCGGTCGCGGTAATGACCTGGGGCCAACTCGGGGAGAGCAACGCCATCGCCAGGGCGGCCAGTCCCATGCCGACACCAAGTCCCGCCAGGACCAGCAGCGGCCGGCCGCATTTATCCGCCAGGGCTCCCCACACCACCCGCCCGACGATGCCAGCGGTCTGCGCCACGGCCAGCATCAGGCCGGCCTGCACCAGCGTCATTCCCTGGCCGCGCGTGAGATAGGTGACCAGGAAGGTCACCAGGCACAGCTGCACTGCCGAGAAGAGAAATGACGAGGCCGCCAGGCGCCGCAGAGCCGGCTCGCTCGCCACGATGTTGAGCGACCTCATTACTCCCCCGGCACTGACCCGCCACAGGGGATCGATGTCATCGTCGAACTGGCTCCGAACCGACTGCGCCAGGGCGCAGACCGCCAGGCAACCGGCGCCAACAGCCAGCACCGCCAGCCGCCAGCCGCCGGCCAGGACCAGCAGCGGTGCCAGCACTCCGGCCATGGCACCGCCCAAGGGAACGCCGGTCTGTTTGAGCGAGAACACCAGTGACATCAGATGCCGTGGCGTGGTCTTGACCAGCACGTGAGAACTGGCCGGGGTGACCGGGCCATAACCGGCGCCCAGCAACACCGCGCCGGCGACAAACCACGGGACGGTACCCACGGCGCTCAGCCCCAATCCGGCCGCACACAGAATCAGGCATACCTGAGTGACCCGAACCGCGCCGAGTTTCCTGATCAGGTCTCCGCTGGCCACACTGGAGGCCATGCTGGCGCCATAGACCACCGCGATGAACAGCCCGACATAGCCGGCCGGGATATCAGCATCGACGGAAATGGCGGGCGCAATTGCGGGAATGGTGAGCACGGCCATTGAGACCAGAGCCTGAAAGGCCAGGGTCGCTCCCAAAGGCAATATGTTTTTGCGCATCAGGTCCCCGTCACCGGCTGCAAGCCGCACTCCGCTGATCGATCAGCCTGCGACCGAACGCGGCGCAATCGGGGTTTGGAGGCGGGGGTCGGAATCGAACCGGCGTTGACGGCTTTGCAGGCCGCTGCATGACCACTCTGCCACCCCGCCTCGGGGCACGCGCCGTGCGTGTGCCGCCCGGCGCGAGAAAAAAAAGGGAAGCGCGTGCTCCCCTTCGAAATACTGGAGCGGGAAACGAGTCTCGAACTCGCGACCTCAACCTTGGCAAGGTTGCGCTCTACCAACTGAGCTATTCCCGCGCTGCGTGAAGCCAGAAATTATAGCGCGGCGCCAAATCGTGTCAACTTGAACGATCATTGGTCACCGCCGATCACGAGGAGCGGATGGTCGGCCAGGCGCAGCGCAGGTAATAGAACATCGACCAGATCGTGAGCAGCGTCGCCACCCATATCAGCCAGGTTCCCACCACTGCGCAGTCAATTCCCAGCAGGCGGTCGTAATAAAGCAGCATCGGGATCGCCACCAGTTGCGCCGCGGTCTTGAACTTGCCGAGCTTGTGAACCGCGACGCTGCTCAGCTGGCCCAGTTCAGCCATCCATTCGCGCAAGGCCGAGATCGTGATCTCGCGACCAATGATCACCAGTGCGATCAGGGCGTCGGTCCGGCCGAGTTGGACCAGCATCACCAGCGCCGCCGCCACCAGCAGCTTGTCCGCCACCGGGTCGAGGAAGGCGCCGAAGGCGGTGCTCTCGCCCATTCGGCGCGCGAGATAGCCGTCAAGCCAATCGGTGAGCGCCGCCACGATGAAGATGGTGGTCGCGGTGATGTTCTGCACCGAGGGTGACAGGGGCAGGTAGTAGACGGCCACCAGCAACGGAATCGCCCCGATTCGCGCCACAGTCAGGACGGTGGGAAGATTCAGTCGCATCTGTTGTCCACATGTACCTCGCCCAATGACCGGCATTGACCCGCTCAATGCAGACGGCGATAGATTTCCTGAGCCAGCGCCGGCGAAATTCCCTCCACGGCGGCCAGATCATCGACACCTGCCGCCATGATGCCACGCATCCCGCCAAAACGCGCAAACAAGCGCTGGCGCCGCCGCGGGCCGATGCCATCGATATCCTCGAGACGCGAAGTGTTGCGGGTCTTGGCGCGCCGCGCCCTCATGCCGGTAATCGCGAAACGATGGGCTTCGTCGCGGATCTGGGCGATCAGCATCAGAGCCGCTGAATCCCGCCCCAGCGCCAGCGGTTCGCGGCCGTCGGCAAAGATCAGGGTTTCCAGTCCCACCCGGCGCTCAGGCCCCTTCGCGACTCCCACGATCCGCGAGAGCTCGAGGCCAAGTTGCTCGAACACCGCGCGGGCCGTTGAGACCTGGCCAACTCCGCCGTCGATCAGCACGACATCGGGAAGCCTGCTTTCCGTCCCTTCAGACCCTTGCTCGTGGGCGTCGCGGTAGCGCCGTTCCAGGGTCTGGCGCAGCGCGGCGTAATCGTCGCCGGGGGTAATGCCGGCGATATTGAACCGTCGGAATTGCCGCGGCTGAAGCGCATGATCTTGGTAAACGACGCAAGAAGCCTGGGTTGCCTCGCCCGAGGTATGGCTGACGTCGAAGCATTCCACCCGCAACCGCGCCAGGGCGTCAGCGACATCGTCACCACCGTCCAGTTCCAGTCGGAGAGTCTCGGCCAGCGCCCGGGTGCGCGCCTGATGCGATCCCTCCTCTGCCACTGACCTGGCCAGCGCTATGGCCGCATTGTCGCGGGCCAGTTCCAGCCAGCGGCGCCTGGTGCCGTGCGGCTCTGCCACCCACTGCAAATCCTGTCCGGAACGTTCCTGCAGCAGCTGCACCACGGCCGGGCTGGGCGCGGCCAGTTCCGCGACGATCAGCGCCGGCAGCGGATTGGCCTCGTAATGCTGCAACAGGAACGCCTCCAGCAATTCGCCGTGAACCGCGGCCTTGTCGTCTTCGCCCTCCAGCCACGCCCCCGCCGGGAAGAACGCCTTGTCGCCCAGATGGCGCCCGCCCCGCACCATCGCCAGGTTCACGCAGACTCGTCCGCCCTGCACCGCCAGCGCGATGATGTCGGCCTCGGCATCGCCCGCGGCCTCCATGCTCTGCTGGTGCATCACCTTGGCGATCGCGCTCAGCCGGTCGCGCAGCTTGGCCGCCTCCTCGAAGCGCAACTCCGCCGAAGCCGCGTGCATCGCCGCCTCGATATCGCGCATCAATTCGAGGTGCCCGCCGCGCAGGAAGCGCACCGCCGAGGCGACATCGCGCGCGTATTCGGCCGCGCTGATCAGCCCGACGCAGGGGCCGCTGCAGCGCCCGATCTGGTGCAACAGGCAGGGTCGCGAGCGGTTCGCAAAGACTGAATCGGCGCAGGTGCGCAGCTGAAAGGTGCGTTCGATCAGTTGCACCGTCTCGCGCACCGCCCAGCCGCTCGGGTAAGGCCCGAAGTACTGGTTGCCAGGCTCGGGGGCGCCGCGGTACGAAGAGATCCGGGGCATGGCGTGGCCGGAGATCTTCAGGAACGGATATGACTTGTCGTCCCGGAAAACGATGTTGTAGCGTGGATGGCCGGTCTTGATGAGATTGTTTTCGAGCAGCAGCGCCTCCGCCTCGGAGCGGGTGATGCTGGTTTCGATACGCTGGATCTGGGACACCATTCGCGCGATCCGCGGCCCAAGTCCGCTCTGGCGAAAGTACGACGACACCCTGCGCCTCAGGTCGGTAGCCTTGCCCACGTAGAGCAACTCGCCGCCGGCGCCGATCATCCGGTAGATTCCAGGCAGGTGCGGCAGGCCTTTCAGGAATGCGGCGAGGTCAAAATCGCTGCTTGGGGCAGCCGCCGTCGGTGGCGCCGGTTCCGGGCGCGATTCCCCGCGCTGCTTGCCCGGGCCGGCCACTGCTGTTTGCCTCGACCGACTCAGCGCGCGCGCAGCGCTTCGAGCCGGGCGGCGAAACCCCGCGGAGCGCGCCAGCGCAAGCCCGCGAGCAGCTCGTCGGCGAGTTGCGGCTGATTGCATACCAGCACCAGGTCGCAACCGGCCGCGAGTGCCGCCCGCCCACGCGCCAGCATGTCACCTGCCAGAGCTGCCGCTGCCATCGTCAGATCATCGGAGATGACCACACCACGAAACCCGAGGCGTTCTCGCAGCACCTGCTGCAGCCAGATACGGGAGAAGCCGGCCGGCGCATCGTCGACCTGGGGATAGACCACGTGCGCCGGCATCACCGCTGCCAGGGCGTCGCCGAGCCAGCCGTAGGGGGCGGCGTCGCGCCCGACTATGGTCTCGAGCCCTCGCTCGTCAATCGGCACCTCGTGGTGCGAGTCAGCCCGCGCATAGCCATGACCAGGGAAATGCTTCCCGCAGTTGGCCATGCCGCTCAAGAGCAGCCCGTGGTTGAGGCAGCGCGTGAGCAGCGCCACGACCCGAGGATCGTGATGGAATGCCCGGTCACCAATGACGCTTGACGCCCCGTAGTCAAGGTCGAGAACCGGGGTGAAGCTCATATCCACCCCGACCGCACGCAATTCCCGCCCGATCGTCTGGCCAACCTCAGTGGCCTGGCGGCACGCAGCCAGGGGATCCAGATCCCATTGTTCGCCCAGCGTCCGCATCGGCTCGATGGCCGTAAACCCCTTGCGGAAACGCTGTACCCGACCGCCTTCGTGATCGACGAAGATCAGCAGTTGCGGGTCCCGAACGCCCCGAATCTCGCGGCAGAGCGCGCTTACCTGGCGCCGGGAACTGAAGTTGCGCGCAAAGAGGACCACGCCGCCAACCAGCGGGTGGGCCAGACGGCGCCGGTCCTCATCGCCCAGCCTGGTCCCGGCCACGTCGACCACTACCGGCCCCAACCCTGCGCTTCGCTTCATGACGGATCCTCGCTGGTTTCGAGCACTGCGAAAGCAACCGCGCTGTCGATTTCATCCGACAGTGAAATATGCGCGCGCAAGCCATGCTCCTGGAGATAGGTCGCGAGCGCATTGCGGGCCACCGCCACCGGGCGACCGCGCCGGTCATTGAGCACCTGCAGAGACAGCAGGCTCATCGGGGCCCGCAGCCCCAGACCCAATGCCTTCGAGAAAGCTTCCTTGGCTGCGAAACGCTTGGCGAGGTAGCGCGCGGCGTACGATGGCCCATGCTCGCCGCGCTGGTGGCGGCGCTCGAATTCGCGCAACTCGTCGGGTCCGAGAACGCGCCGCGCGAAACGCCGGCCCCAGCGGGTGAGCAGCGACTCGATCCGGGCGATGCGCACGATATCAGTGCCAATCCCGTAGATCACCGCGCGCTGCCCTCGCGCATAAGCCGCTTCATCTCGCGCACCGCCTCGCGCAGACCCACGAACAGCGACCGGGCAACAATCGCGTGACCAATGTGCAGCTCCCGCACGCCGGCGATCGACGCCACGGGCTGGACGTTGAAGTAGTTCAGGGCATGACCGGCATTGAAACGCATCCCCAGTTCACCGATCGCCCTCCCCGCCGCCCGGATCCGTTCGAGTTCGGCGACCACTGCCGGGCTCTCGCTATCGCGTCCCAGCGCCCGAAACGCGTGGGCGTAGGGGCCAGTGTGGATCTCACAGACCCGGGCGCCGATCCGCGCCGCGGCCTCGACCTGCGCCAGGTCGGCGTCGATGAAGACGCTGGTGACGATCCCGGCATCGGCGAGCTGGGCAATTGCTGCTCGCAGCGCCCCCTCCTGCGCCACGATGTCGAGCCCGCCTTCGGTGGTGACTTCCTGCCGCCCCTCGGGCACCAGCATCGCCATCTCGGGGCGCAGGCTGATGGCGATTCCGATCATCTCGGCGGTCGCGGCCATCTCGAGATTGAGTTTGATCTGGGTGAGGTCGCGCAGCCGGCGCACGTCCTCGTCCTGGATGTGGCGCCGATCCTCGCGCAGGTGCACCGTGATACCGTCGGCGCCGCCCAGATGGGCCTCGACCGCGGCCCAGATCGGGTCGGGCTCGTAGGTTGCCCGCGCCTGCCGCACCGTGGCGACGTGGTCGATATTTACACCTAGCTCGATCATTGTTTCACCACTCGCGCTGTTGGCACCGCTCACCGGCGCCAGGGAAATCAGAGATTCTGCAGGTCGATCAGGATCTGGCGACTCTTCAAGACCCCGCCATCGAGGTGATGGCCGACGATCGAACGCATCAGGTATTTTGCCTCGTGACGGCTGCGTTGCGCGCTATAGCACCCGGCGCCAATGTCGCGCAGGGTGCTGCCGTGCACCAGCCCCGTCGCTCCGGCGTCGGCGGCAACCGGCGCAAAGCCGGCCCCCGGCTGCCAGGCGTAGCGTCGCGCGTCCTCGATCGGGCGCTGGGCCGTATCGCAGGACAAGTCCGGCGCGTAGCCGGTTTCGCGCAGTAGCGTCCACTCGAAACGTCTCAGCGTCTCGTCGAAGGCGCTGCCGCCCGCCATCTCCCGCAGGGCCTGGCCATAGGCGTCGAACAGACCCGGATGAGCATCCTCGCGGGCCAGCAGCTTGATCAGCAGTTCGTTGAGATAGAAGGCACACAACAGCCCTTCGCCGCGCGGGGTGTCGACTCCTCCCACCCATTCGATCCCGGTCAGGGTCCGCAATTCGCCCCGCCCCGAGTAGGACAGTGCCAGCGGCTGGAACTGGAGCAGCACCGAGCGCAATGCCGAGCGTGGCCGGCGGGCGCCCTTGGCCACGGCCGCTACCCGGCCGTAGTCACGGGTGAACAGGTCCACCACCAGGCTGCTCTCGCTGTACGGGGTCGCATGCAGCAGGTAGCCGAGGGCACCGCTGATCCGGGAAGAAGCCGCCATCGCTGCCGCTACTCGTAACCGTAGGAGCGCAGACTCTGTTCGCTGGCAGCCCAGCCCGCCCTGACCTTGACGAATACCTCCAGGTACACGCGCTTGCCGAGCATCTTCTCGAGATCGACCCGGGCTTCGCTGGCGATGCGCTTGATTCGGATGCCGCCCTTGCCCAGCACAATGGCCTTCTGGCCCTCGCGTGCCACCAGGATGACCGCAAATATCCGGCACAGCCCGCTCGACTCCTCATACTTCTCGATCGCCACGGTGCTTTCGTAGGGCAGTTCATCGCCCAGGAGCCTGAACACCTTCTCGCGAATCAACTCGGCCGCCAGGAAACGTTCGCTGCGATCAGTGAACTCGTCCTCGGCGTAAACCGCCGGCGCCACCGGCAGGCGTGCGGCGCACTGCGCCAGCAGCACATCGACCTGTTTGCCGGTCTTGGCGCTGATTGGCACGATTTCCGCGTAACGCCCGGTGGCGCCCAGGCGTTCGGCGATCGCGAACAGCTTCGCCCGGTCGCTGACGGTGTCGATCTTGTTGATGGCCAGGATCAGCGGCGTCGATTCGGGCACCAGCTTGGCGACCCATTCGTCACCCGCAGTCCAGCCCGCCGCATCGCAAACCATCACCACCACGTCGGCGTCGATCGCCACCTGCGCCGCAGTGCGGTTGAGCACCCTGTTCATGGCTCCACCGGTGCGAGTCTGGTAGCCAGGGCTATCGAGCAGCAACAACTGCGCCCCCGGGCTGTTGACCACTCCGGTTATACGGTGCCTGGTGGTCTGCGGTCGCGACGAGGTGATCGAGAGTTTCTGTCCGACCAGATAGTTCAGCAAGGTCGACTTGCCGACGTTCGGGCGTCCAATAATCGCCACGTAGCCGCAGCGAAAATCGTTGGCCGCGGCGCTCCCCGTTTCGGCTCCTGGCAACTCGTTCATCATCAGCCCTTGCTAATCTCGTTGGCGTTACCGCTCGCCGCAGTTGCGACCTCGGGCGCGTCCTCCGGGCCTGCCGGCGGCACGGCGGCGGCGGCCTGGCGCCGACCCCTGCGCCGCGCGGCTGGGGCAGCCTCCAGGGTCTTCAAAGCCTCAAGCGCCCGCTTGGCGGCCTCCTGCTCCGCAGCCCTTCTCGAACCTCCCTGACCCTGCACCCGGATCGACAGTTTCGGGATCGAGCACTCGAGTTCGAACAACTGATTGTGGGCGGCGCCACGGGTCGCAACCACGGTGTACACCGGCAACGGCAATTTCTTGCCCTGCAATGATTCCTGGAGCAGCGTCTTGGCGTCCTTGCCGAGGGTTTTCGGGTCGAGGTCGAGGAGCACAGGCGAGTAGAGCGTGCGCAAGGCGCTGCGCGCGGCGTCGAATCCCCCATCGAGATAGATCGCCCCGACCAGAGCCTCGAATGCGTCAGCCAGGATCGACGGTCGGCGGAATCCGCCGCTCTTGCGCTCGCCTTCTCCGAGCCGCAGGTGCTGGCTCAGTTCCAGCCGCTGCGCGACCTCGAACAACGCTTGCTGGCGCACCAGATTGGCGCGCACCCGCGACAGGTCGCCCTCGTCGAGCTTGGCGAAATGCTCGTAGAGCAACGCCGCCACGGCGCAGTTGAGGACCGAATCGCCGAGGAACTCGAGACGCTCGTTGTTGGGCTGGCCGAAGCTGCGGTGAGTCAGTGCCTGGCCCAACAACTCCTGGTCGGCAAAGCGGTAACCGAGTTTGTCCTGCACCAGTTCAAGATTCATTGCGGGCCCGCCGCCGGATTCGGCCTGCGGCACGTCCACCTCCTAGCGTCGACCGGAGTCGCCCTGGAAGTCGAACAGCAGGGTCATCGGGCCGACCATGTGGATTCGCCGCTCATAGCTAAACGAGATCAGGGGTTCGTTCTGGGTCTTGCCGATGATCAGGTCGCGACCCCTTATCGTCTCGATATCCTCGATTGCCGCAGAGCGGTCGAAAGCCCTCTGGATCTCGATGGCACTGTCGGTGCCCTCGGTGGCGATCTTGTTGACGGCCTGCTTGATCGCCATGTATTCGATCAGCGCCGGGGCCGATTTCAGTGCCGTGCCGCCAATGACAACGACCAGCGCCAGGATCACCAGGACGCTGAGAAAACCGAGCCCACGCTGTGCCTTGCCACTAGCCACGAGTCTGTCAAAGCTCATCGAAACCTCCCAATCCGGCTCAGGTCGCCGAAGTTCATCCACACCAAGAAAGCCTTGCCGACCAGGTTTTGCTCGGGAACAAACCCCCAAAACCGCGAATCGAGGCTGTTCTCGCGATTGTCGCCCATCATGAAATAGTGCCCGGGCGGGACCTTGCAAACCACTCCGTCACTTCCGTAACGGCAATTCTCCATGAAACGGAACCTATCCATGGGTGCGATGAAAGACGGTTTTTCCAATTCTGTCAATATCTTATGGTCGACAGTTCCCAAAGTCTCTGAATATTGCGCAGAGTAACTCAGCCGGTCCGAATCGTAAAATTCACCCGCCGGCACCAGTACAACCTCGGTGCCATTGATGCTCAGGTGCTTGTTGATATACGAGACCGTGTCCCCCGGCAGCCCCACCACCCGCTTGATGTAGTCGACCGATGGGTCGCGCGGGAACCGGAACACCACCACGTCGCCCCGCTCAGGCTCGCTGACCTCGATCACCTTCTGGTTCACAACCGGCAAGCGCACCCCGTAGATGTACTTGTTGACCAGGATCAGGTCACCGATCCGCAGCGTCGGGATCATCGATCCGGAAGGGATCTTGAATGGCTCGTACAGGAAGGAGCGCAGGAAGAAGACCACCAGGATCACAGGGAACAGACCCGCCGTGTATTCCACCCAGACCGGCTGGCTGGTGTATTTTTCGCGCAGCGCGATTCGTTCGACCGTGACGGCAGCCTCGCCCTGGGCAATGCGCAAGTCCGGCGCCGTCGTGCGGTCGAACTCGGCCAGTGCCGCAGCGGCCGCGCGCAGGCGCTGCGGGCGCAGCCAGAGCCGCTCGAGCAGCCACGCCACGAAGGTAATCACAAGCACTACAAAAAGGATCAGCGCAAAGTTCATCTATCGTCCACCTGGAGTACAGCAAGGAAGGCTTCTTGCGGAATTTCGACGCTACCTACCTGCTTCATGCGCCGCTTGCCGGCCTTTTGCTTCTCGAGCAGCTTCTTCTTGCGGGTGATGTCGCCGCCATAGCACTTGGCCAGCACGTTCTTGCGCAATGCCTTGATGTCTTCGCGGGCGATGATGTTGCTGCCGATCGCCGCCTGGATGGCCACGTCGAACATCTGGCGCGGAATCAGCTTGCGCATCTTGGCCGCAACCTCGCGCCCGCGGCTCTGCGAGACCGAGCGGTGCACGATCAGCGACAAGGCATCGACCTTTTCCGCATTGACCAGGATGTCGAGCTTGATCACGTCCGAGGCCCGATATTCGAGGAATTCGTAATCCATCGAGGCGTAGCCGCGCGAGGCTGACTTGAGCTTGTCGAAGAAGTCGAACACGATTTCGTTGAGCGGCAGCTCATACGAGACATGAACCTGGCGGCCGTGGTAGGCCAGGTTGGTCTGCACACCGCGTTTGCCGGTGCACAGCGTGATCACCGGCCCGACATATTCCTGGGGCACGAATACCGTGACCGCCACGATCGGTTCCCGAACCTCGGCGATCTTGGCCGGATCCGGCATCTTGAAGGGGTTTTCGACCCGCAGCAGCGTTTCGTCGTGCAGCAACACCTCGTAGATCACCGTCGGCGCGGTCGTGATCAGTTCCATGCCGAACTCGCGCTCGAGCCGCTCCTGGACGATGTCCATGTGCAGCAGGCCGAGAAAGCCGCAGCGGAAGCCGAAGCCCAGCGCCTGCGAGACCTCGGGTTCGTAGTGCAGCGAGGCGTCGTTCAACTGCAGCTTTTCGAGCGCATCGCGCATCGCCTCGAACTGGTTGGCCTCGACCGGGTAGAGTCCGGCGAACACCGACGGCTTGACTTCCCGGAAGCCGGGCAACGGAGCACTGGCGGACGGATTTACGTGCGTGACGGTGTCGCCGACCTTGGCCCCCTTGAGTTCCTTGACTCCGGCAATCACAAAACCGACGTCACCAGCCGACAGGCGCGCGCGCGGCTGCGACTTGGGTGTGAACACACCAACCTGATCGCAGCCGTAGACCACCCCGGTGGCCATCATCTTGATCCGGTCGCGCGGCTTGAGCGTCCCGTTTACCACCCGTACCAGCATCACGACCCCGACGTAATTGTCGAACCAGGAGTCGATGATCAGCGCCTGCAGGGGCGCATCAACGTTGCCTTTGGGCGGCGGGATCCGGTGCACGATCGCCTCGAGAATCTCTTCGATCCCTTCGCCGGTCTTGGCGCTGGCGAGGATCGCCTGGGAGGCATCGATTCCGATCACGTCCTCGATCTCGGCCGCGGTGGACTGCGGGTCCGCCTGCGGCAGATCCATCTTGTTGAGCACCGGGACCACCTCAACCCCCAGCTCGATGGCGGTATAGCAATTGGCGACGGTCTGGGCTTCGACCCCCTGCGAGGCATCCACCACCAGCAGTGCCCCTTCGCAGGCCGAAAGCGAGCGGCTTACTTCGTAGGCGAAGTCGACATGTCCAGGGGTATCGATCAGGTGGAACTGATAGGTCTGTCCGTCCTTCGCCTGATACTCCAGCGCGGCGGTCTGCGCCTTGATCGTGATCCCGCGCTCACGCTCCAGCGCCATGGAGTCGAGCACCTGCTCGTCCATTTCACGCTCGGAGAGACCGCCGCAGCGCTGGATCAGCCGGTCGGCAAGGGTCGACTTGCCATGGTCAATGTGCGCGATTATCGAAAAATTGCGGATATGCTGCATGGGGCCTGAGCCTCGGGGTTGCGGGAGCGCGCGAAGCGGGACGCAACCGTTATCAAATGCAAGCGCGCCGGAAGCCCGGCGCGACCCTGCATTCTACCGGATCGGCCCCCGTCCCGGGGTCCGCCCTACTTTGCCGGCCGGATCGGAACGAATGCCGCGCTGTCGCCCCGGCGCACCAGCGCCACGTGAATCTTGCGCAAATCGAGCTTCGCCACCACACCGTTGAACTGGCGCACGCCGGTCACGTCCTGGTTGTCGATAGACAGGATGATGTCGCCAACCCTGATCCCGGCCTGTGCCGCGGGCCCCTCGACATTCTCGACCAGCACTCCACCGCGAACCCGCAAGTCCTGCCGCCGCTCCTCCGGGAGATCCGACACCGCCAGGCCGAGCTTGTTGGCCACCGGGGCCTTGGGCTTGGCCCCCGGGCCGGGACTGGCAGCACGGCTGGCGGCGCGGTCCGACGCCATCTCACCCACGGCTATCGTCAGTTCGCGCTGCGCGCCCTTGCGCCACACCTGGATCGTCGCCTTGGTGCCAGGGGCGGTTCCGCCAACCATTCGTGGCAGGTCGCTCGAGCGCTCGATGGTCTTGCCGGCGAAGCCGACGATGATATCGCCCACTTCCAGTCCGGCGCGTTCGGCCGGGCCGTCCTGATCCACGCTGCGCACCACCGCCCCGGCGACCTTGGGCAATCCCAGAGCTTCCGCGACATCCTTGCCCACCTCGGCAATCCCTACCCCGATCCGCCCGCGCACCACTCGGCCGGCGGTGCGCAACTGGTCCGCCACCCGCATCGCTTCGTCAATTGGAATGGCAAACGAAATTCCCATGAATCCGCCAGTGCGGCTGTAGATCTGGGAATTGATCCCGACCGCCTCGCCGGCCATGTTGAGCAACGGTCCGCCCGAATTCCCGGGGTTGACCGCCACGTCGGTCTGGATAAAGGGGAGATACTCGCCGGTATCGCGCCCCTTGGCCGAGACAATGCCCGCGGTCACCGTGCTCTCGAGCCCGAATGGCGAGCCAATTGCCAGGACCCACTCGCCAACCCGCAGCTTGGCGGTGTCGCCGATCGGCAGGCGCGGTAAATTGGTGGCGTCGATCTTTACCAGCGCGACATCGGTGCGCCGGTCAGAGCCGATCAGTTTCCCCTTGAACTCGCGACTATCGGTAAGCGTGACCAGGATCTCGTCGGCGCCCTCGACGACGTGATGGTTGGTGAGCACATAGCCGTCCGGAGAAATGATGAACCCGGAGGCCTGGCCGCGCGGGATTTCTTCGCCACCGCCGGGCGAAGGCACCCGCGGATGGGGCGACTGGCGCGGCGGAAAGAAGCGCTTGAAGAATTCAAACAGCGGGTCGTTCTCGTCGAGCCCCTCGGGCAGCGGCACCGATGGCATGGCGCCGCTGTGGGCACTACTAACCTTCGCCGCGGTGCGGATGTTCACCACTGCCGGCGCCGCGCGCTCGACCAAATCCGCAAAATCGGGGAACGAGCGAACCGCCGGCGCCGCACTGGTCGCGGGGGCAGCGGAAGCTGCCGGAATCCCGAATAGTCCACCCAGGGTGGCAAGGCCGCCGAACAGCAGCGAGGCAATCAGTCGTTTCATTTGGTCTCCATGTGCGACAGGCCGGGGCACCAGGTGACAAAGACTTGGCAAGCCAGTTTCAAACCCGCATTCTAGGCGTTCTGACCGAATTTCAAGTCCGCCGAGCGCTGACCCCGCCCCACCCAGGTCAACCAGCGCCCCAGCGCCGCCCACTGATCCGCGCCAAAGGCCGAACGTTCCAGTACCAGCCGCAGGTGCTGGCCGCGGGCAGTGCGCAGTTCCAGCCAGGCGAAACGCGCCGCGAACTGCCAGCGGTGCAACTCCACCATCTCGCCGGCAGTGCCGATGCCGTCCCCCTGCCAGCAAGTCGAGCTGTCGTCGGCCACCTGCAGGGTTCCGGGCTGAGTACTCCAGCGCGGCCAGCGCCACAATAACGCCACCAGCGCCAGCACGGTCAATGCCCCCAGTAATGGCCAGGAAACTCCCCGGCGCCATAACTCCAGTCCAGCCAGCGCAATGGCACCGGTGCCTGCTACAGCGATCAGCAATTGGACAAAACGCAAACCCTGTCCGGAGCGTTGACCAACCTGCAATTCGAGGGCAAGAGACACGGGTGCGACCAGGCGCCGTAGCGGCGGCTCAGAAGCGGCGCAGGATCAGGGTTCCGTTGGTGCCGCCGAACCCGAAGGAATTCTTCATCGCGACGTCGATCCGCATTTCCCGCGCGGTGTTGGCGCAGTAGTCCAGATCGCACTCTGGATCCTGGTTGAAGATATTGATGGTCGGAGGCGAGATCTGGTGGTGGAGAGCGAGTGCGGTGATGACCGTTTCCAGCCCGCCGGCTCCGCCCAGCAGGTGCCCGGTCATCGACTTGGTGGAATTCACCACCAGCTTGTCGGCATGCTCTTCGAAAGCCTTCCTGATCGCGGCGGTTTCGTTCTTGTCACCCAACGGCGTCGAGGTGCCGTGCGCGTTGACGTAGCTCACCTCGTCGCGGTTGATGCCGGCACTTTTCATCGCCACGGTCATGCAGCGGGCCGGTCCATCCATGCTTGGAGTGGTGATGTGATGCGCGTCAGCGGTCATCGCGAAGCCGCTCAACTCGGCATAGATCCTGGCGCCACGCGCGCGGGCATGCTCGAGCTCCTCGAGGACCATTACGCCGGCACCCTCGCCAAGTACGAAACCATCGCGATCCCGATCCCAAGGCCGGCTGGCGGTCTCGGGATCATCGTTGCGGGTGGAGAGCGCCCGGGCCGCACAGAAACCGGCAACGCCCAGCGGCGAAACCGTCCCTTCCGCTCCGCCGGCGAGCATCATGTCGGCGTCGCCATATTCGATCAGGCGTGCCGCGATCCCGATACTGTGCAGGCCGGTCGCGCATGCCGTGGTCACCGACAGGTTCGGGCCGCGCAGGTTGCACATGATCGAGAGCTGGCCGGAAATCAGATTGATGATCGTGCCGGGAACGAAGAACGGCGATACCCGCCGCACCCCCCGCTCGCGCAGTTCGGTGTGGGTTTCCTCGATCAGCGGCAACCCGCCGATGCCAGAGCCAACGATCGTGCCAATGCGATCGGCATTTTCTTCGGTGACCTCGATCCCGCTGTCGCGCAAGGCCTGAACCCCGGCCGCGACGCCGTAATGGATGAAGCGATCGAAGTGCCGCGCCTCCTTGGCCGGCATGTAGACGCTGATGTCGAAGTCGCGGACCTCGCCAGCGATGCGGGTCGGGAACGACGACGCGTCAAAGCGGGTCAACGCACCAATGCCGGAGCGCCCGGCGATGATGTTGTCCCAGGCACTCGCCACGTCGTTGCCGACCGGCGAAACGACTCCCAGCCCGGTGATGACTACCCTGCGGCGCGACATCAGCACTAGCCCCGCAGATCAGGGCTTCGCGTGGGCCGTGACGTAATCGATGGCCTGCTGAACCGTGGTGATCTTCTCCGCGTCCTCGTCGGGAATCTCGGTCTCGAACTCGTCTTCCAGAGCCATCACCAGTTCCACCGTGTCGAGCGAATCAGCACCGAGATCGTCCACGAAGGCCGATTCGGTCTTGACGTCTGCCTCGTTTACCCCCAACTGCTCGGCAACAATTTTTTTGACCCGTTGCTCGATATTTTCCATTTGTGAAAGCTCCTAGGATTCAAGGTCCGCGCTGCCGTCCAGAGGTGCTGGCGACAACTCGATGCGGGCGGATTGTAACAGTTTGACCGAAGGCGACGTGGTCGCGCAAGCGCAGCATGGGGCCAGCCAGCGGGTACTCATTGCAGGTACATCCCGCCGTTCACATTCAGGCTGACACCGGTGATGTAGGCCGCGCCGGGCGAGGCGAGAAACGCCACCGCACTGGCAACGTCCTGCGGCGCGCCGAAGCGTCCGGCAGGAATCTGCTGCTGCAGCGCCGCCACCTGCTCGGGAGATAGTTCGCGGGTCATGTCGGTATCGATAAAACCCGGCGCGACGCAGTTGACGGTGATGTTGCGGCTCGCCAGTTCCAGTGCCAGGGCGCGACTCATTCCGGCCACGCCCGCCTTGGCAGCGGCGTAGTTGGCCTGCCCCGCATTGCCGCTGGCGCCGACCACCGAGGTAATGTTGATGATGCGCCCATGGCGCGCCTTCATCATCGCACGCATAACCAGGCGGCTGAGCCGAAAGACCGCCCCGAGGTTGGTATCGATTACCGCCTGCCAGTCCTCGTCCTTCATGCGGATCGCAAGGTTGTCGCGGGTAATCCCGGCATTGTTGACCAGGATCGACACCGCGCCATACTCGGCGGCGATCGCCGTTACCAGGGACTCGCAACCGGCGGCATCGGTGACGTCGAGCAGCGCGCCCCGTCCGCCGCAGCCGGCTCCCTTGAGCGCTGCCGAAATTGCCGCCGCGCCCGCCTCGCTGGTCGCCGTACCGATCACGACTGCGCCCTGGGCGCCCAGTTCCAGCGCGATCGCCCGGCCGATGCCACGCGACGCCCCGGTGACGAGCGCAATCTGGCCAGATAGACTGCTCATGCCTGTCCCCTCAGTGCCGTTTCCAGCGAAGCGGCGTCATAGACGGCACTGACCGGCATTTCACGGTCAATCCGTCCGATCAACCCGGTCAGCACCTTGCCGGGCCCGAATTCGATCACCCGCGTGGCGCCCAGTTCGCGCAAGCGCCGCACCACTTCCACCCAGCGTACCGGGCGATAGGCCTGGCGCACCAGCGCGTCACAAATGCGTCCCGGATCGGTCTCGACCGCCACGTCGACGTTGTTTACCAGGGTCATGCCCGGGGCACGCACTTCGAGCCCTGCCAACGCCTGCGCCAGCCGCTCCCCGGCCGGGCGCAGCAGGCTCGAATGAAACGGTGCCGAAACTGCCAGGAGCAGTGCGCGCTTGGCGCCCAGCTCGCGGGCATGTTGACAGGCGCGCTCCACTGCCGCCTTGTGGCCCGCGATCACGACCTGTGCCGGGGCGTTGAAATTGGCCGGTTCGACCACTTCGCCCGGATGATCGGCAACGGCCAGGGCGCAGGCGCGCTCGACTGCCGCGTCATCGAGACCGAGGATCGCAGCCATCGAACCCGTTCCGACCGGCACGGCTTCCTGCATTGCCTGGGCCCGCAGCCGCACCAGCGGGACTGCGTCGCGGACCGCGAGCGAGCCGGCAGCCACCAGCGCGGTGTACTCACCCAGGCTGTGCCCGGCCACGATTGAGCCTTCGGCGCCACCAGCGGCGCGCCACGCGAGGTAACAGGCGTAGCCGGCCAGCAGCATCGCCGGCTGGGTGTTGACGGTGAGCGCCAGATCCTCGGCCGGGCCGCTATGGATCCGCTCCGACAATGGTTCACCCAGGGCCGCGTCCGCGCCCGCGATCATCGCGCGCACGCTCGGAATCTGCGCGAATGCATCGAGCATCCCGACCGCTTGCGAACCCTGTCCCGGAAACACGCATGCCAAGCTCATCTGTCGCCGCTCCTCTTGCCTCAGATCTGAACCAGCGCCGCACCCCAGGTAAAGCCGCCGCCTACCCCTTCGAGCAGAACGTACTGGCCGGGCTTGATGCGTCCGTCCCGCGTCGCCTGGTCGAGCGCCAGTGGCACCGAAGCCGCCGAGGTGTTGGCGTGCTGGCCGACAGTGACGACCACCCGTTCGCTGGGGATGCCCATGCGTTTAGCGGTTGCGTCAAGGATACGCACATTGGCCTGATGCGGAATCAGCCAGTCGACCTGGTCGAGCGTCATGCCCGCCGCGGCAACGGTCTCGCGGCCCACGGCGTCAAGCACCACTACCGCCAGCTTGAATACCGCCTGTCCGTTCATCGTCAGGTAGGGGTGACCGACGATCTCGCCGCCGCTGATCTTGCCAGTGGTGCAAAGCACGTCTCCCTGGCGGCCGTCGGCGTGCAGTCGGGCGGCCAGCACGCCGGGACGGGTATCGGCGGCAAGCACGACCGCTCCGGCACCGTCGCCGAACAGGACACAGGTCGAACGATCGTTCCAGTCGAGAATATGCGAGAAGACCTCGGCCCCGATCACCAGCGCGCGATTGGCGATTCCGGTCCGAATCATGGCGTCGGCGGTCGCGAGCGCGTAGACGAAGCCACTGCAGACCGCCTGCACGTCGAAGGCCGCGCCGCCAGGCGCGTCCAGCTCCTTTTGGATCAGGCACGCGGTGCTCGGAAAAACGTAGTCCGGGGTCGAGGTGGCGACGATGATCAGGTCGATCTCGCTGGCCGCCATCCCGGCAACGGCCAGTGCCTGGCGCGCCGCCTGGGTGCCGAGCTGGCTGCTGGTGACGCCGGGGCCGACGAAGTGGCGCTGGCGAATCCCGGTGCGCGAGACAATCCACTCATCGGAACTCTGGACCCCGCGCTCGGCCAGCCGGCTGACCAATTCGGCATTGCTGACCGGTTCACCCGGCAAACTGCTGCCGGTTCCCACGATGCGCGAAAAGCGATTCATTGCTCTGGACCTGGTTGCGGTGCCGGAGCGGCAGCTTGATCGCCAGCCGCGGCTTCGATATCTGCGGCCACTTCGTGCCTGGGCATTGCCTGTTCGATGCGCGCCAGCAGTCCGTTGCGGGCCGCGTCGTAGGCGCGGCGCAGCGCGAACTCGAAGGCAAAGGCATCGGCCGAGCCGTGACTCTTCACCACCACCCCACGCAACCCGACCAGCGCCGCACCGTTGTAGCGGCGGTGGTCGAGCCGTGCCTTGAAGCGGCGCAGCACCGGATACGAGATCACCGCCATCAGGCGGGTGAAGATATGGCGCTCGTATTCCTCGCGAATGAATCCGCCCAGCAACTGCGCCAATCCTTCCGACGCCTTGAGTGCCACGTTGCCGACGAAGCCGTCGCAGACCACGACGTCGACCGTGCCTTTGTAGATATCGTTGCCTTCAACGTTGCCGCGAAAGTTCAAGCCGCTGCCGCGCAGCAGCGCGGCCGCGAGGCGCACATTCTCGTTGCCCTTGATGAGTTCCTCGCCCACGTTGAGCAGTCCGACGGTCGGCTGTTCACGGTTTTCAAGGGCGGTGACCAGGGCGCTGCCCATGATCGCGAATTGCAGCAGGTGCTCCGGCGCGCAATCGACGTTGGCGCCGAGATCGAGCATGGTCGTCGTCAGCCCGAGCTGATTTGGCAGCTGGCTGGCGATCGCCGGCCGATCGATGCCCGGCAACATCCGCAACACGTAGCGGGCGATTGCCATCAGCGCACCGGTATTGCCAGCGCTCAGGCAGGCGTCGGCCTCGCCGGACTTGACCGCCTCGATCGCCAAGCGCATCGACGAACCCTTGCGGCCCCGCAAGGCGCTCGCCGGCGACTCGTCCATGGCGATGACTTCGGTGGCGTGCACGATCGACACCCGATCGCTAGCCGACCCATTGTGCTTGGCCAGCGCGCTCCGGATTTCAGGCTCGCGGCCGACCAGCAGCAGGTGGACGTCCGGGACATGGGCGAGGAAACTCAGCGCCGCCGGAATCGTGACCGACAACCCGTGGTCTCCACCCATGCAGTCAATGGAAATGCGGACGGTCATGGTTTTCGCAGGCGTACTCTGCGCGGACATCGCAACGGCACGGCGGCCCGAGAGTGCCACCCTGCTTCACCCCCCAACCTCGGCGTTCCGCTGAGGGAGCGCCCGGTTGCGCCTATTCGTCGCTCTTGGTGGCGACGACCTTCTTGCCGCGATAGAAACCGTTCGGGCTGACGTGGTGACGCAGATGCACCTCCCCCGTTGTCGGCTCGGTAGCGAGCGGCGGGTTGGAGAGGGAATCGTGGGCGCGGCGCATGCCGCGCTTGGACGCAGATTTCTTGTTTTGCTGGACGGCCATGGAATGGTCTCCCTGAATAAATGGCAACTTTCAATTGTATCAAGCCCCGGACTTCTGCGCACGATGCCATCAAATCACCAGTCCGGGCGCCCGACCCCCTGGATTGCGCCGGCACCTACTGCACCCCACCCGGGCTGCCCTTCTTGAGGCTCGCCAGCGCAGCCAGAGCGCCGGAGGATTCAGCCTCGGGCTCGTCATCCTCATCGTGCCACCGCCCCGGCACCTCGCATTGATCATGCCGCGCCAGCGGTGGCAACGCCATGATCGCCTCATCCTCGATCAGCTCGAGCAGATCGAAACGCCGGCTGCCGGCGATGACGTCGATCTCGGGCTCCTGCTCGTCGAGCCGGGCAGCGCTGGCCTCGTCGCCGACGATGCGCAAGGTCCGGTCGACCGCCAGATCCACCGCTACCGGTTCGAGACAATTGACGCAAGTAAGCATCGGCCGGGCGCTGGCCAGCACGCGCAGCATCATCACCTCGGAGCCGCCGGCGGGTCGCTCGACCCAGCCCCGTGACTCCCAGGCGAGGGTGCCAGTTTCGCTCGCCAGCAGCGATGCGAGCCGCGGCAATGCCGCGTACTGCAGTTCACCCCGATCCTCGCCGAGCGCCCGGATCCAGGCAAAGATGTCGATCGTCCTCTGGTCCATCACCGCCTCCCAACCGCTATCATAGCCACCCACCCCCGAAGTCCACCATTTACCATTGCAGGGTAAACGACTTGGATCAACCCGCCCCAGTCCCGTCGCAGTCCTACCGAGATCTGATTCTCGCCTCTGGCTCGCGCTACCGCCAGGAACTGCTCGAACGACTGCGACTGGAATTTTCGGTAATCGTCCCTGCGATCGACGAATCACCGCTCGCTGACGAGGTCCCGTGGGCGTTGGCCGAGCGCCTGGCGCTGGCCAAGGCCGCGGCGGTGGCGGCACGCCATCCTGCGGCGCTCGTGATCGGCTCGGACCAGGTCGCGACCATCGATGGCAGGGACATCGTAGGCAAACCGGGGACCCACGAGCGCGCCGTGGCGCAACTGCGCTCCGCCTCTGGCCGTGCAATGGCCTTTTACACCGCGGTCGCGGTGGTCTGCGGCGCCAGCGGCTTTCGCGAGATCGTCACCGTGCCGACCACGGTGCGCTTCCGGACTCTCTCGACCGAACTGATCGAGGCCTACCTGCACGCCGAGACGCCCTACGACTGCGCCGGATCGGCCAAGTGCGAGGGCCTCGGGGCGACGCTGCTCGAATCGATCGAAGGGCCCGACCCGAGCGCACTGATCGGTCTGCCGCTGATCGAGCTGTGCCGGATGCTGGCCAGGGCCGGGATGCCCGTCCTCCCCGGCATCACGCCATGAGCACCGCGCCCGGGCGCCTCTGGCTCGTCCCCTCACCGATCGGTGCGCCCGACGAAGCCGACCAGGTACTGCCGGCGGCCACCCTCGCGGCAATCGCCACTCTGGAGGTGTTCGTAGCCGAGAACGCCAAGAGCGCGCGGGCCTTTCTGCGGGGTTTGAAGCTCGCCCGGCCGTTGCAGGAAATCGAGATGCTGGAGTGGAACGAACACAGCCGGGCCGAAGATCTGCCACGGGTGCTCGCGCCACTGCTCGCCGGGCGCGATGTCGGGCTGATTTCGGAAGCTGGCTGCCCTGCCGTCGCTGACCCTGGCGCCGACCTGGTGGCAGCGGCGCACGCCCAGGGCATTGAAGTGCGGCCGCTCATCGGCCCCAGTTCACTGCTGCTGGCGCTGATGGCCTCCGGGCTGAACGGCCAGCGGTTCAGCTTCGCCGGCTACCTGCCGGTCGACTCCGGCGAGCGCGGCGCGCCAATCACGGCCTGCGAGCGCCGCTCGGCGCTCGGCGACGAAACCGTGCTGTTGATCGAAACGCCCTATCGCAATCGCCAGATGATGGAGGCCCTGCTGGCGCACTTGCATCCCGACACCAGGCTGCTGGTTGCCATCGGCCTGACCCTGCCCGAGCAGCGCATCATCATGCGCAGCGTGCGCGAACTACGCGCCGACCCACCCGAACTGCCGCGGACGCCAACGGTCTTCGGCCTGCTCGCCAGGCGCATCGCCCAGCCGGCGCCGTTATCCGCCGGGCCTGCGGCCAGGAACCCGCGCCCGGGCCGATCGCGCAACGCGCGGCAACGCCGCCCCTAGCGCAGCCGCCAGCTCTGCGGGCGCGCTCCCAACGACGCCGGCAGCGCGCCGCCGACACTGGTGCCAACGGTCTTGGCCAGCCGATCGAGCAAGGCTTCGTGGTGCGAGAAATCGACCACGTCCTCGGCCTTGATCACCTCGCGAGCCACGTAGTCGAGGCTGCCCAGGGCATCGGCCAGGCCCAGTTCGATCGAACGGGTTCCGCTCCACACCAGGCCGTTGAAGACATCGGCATCGGGCTTGAGACGCTCGCCCCGGCCGCGGCGCACCGCGTCTATGAACTGCTCATGAATCTCCGCGAGCATGCGCTTGGCGTGGGCCAGTTCATCCTCGTTGAGCGGCTTGAAGCTGTCGAGAAAGCCCTTGTGACTCCCGGCAGTGATCTGCCGCCGTTCGACCCCGAGCTTGTCCATGGTGCCGACAAACCCGAAGCCGTCGATCAGGACCCCGATCGAGCCCACCAGGCTTGCCTTGTCGACGTAGATCCGATCGGCGGCGGCGGCGATGTAGTAAGAGCCCGAGGCGCCAAGTTCTTCGATCACCGCGTAGAGGGGAATCTTGGGATGGAGCTCACGCTGACGGCGAATCTCGTCATAAATGATGCCCGCCTGCACCGGGCTGCCACCCGGACTGTTGATCCTCAGGACCACCCCGACCGTGCGCTTGTCCTTGAAAGCATCCTGCAGCGCGGCGATCACGCTATCGGCGGACACCGGTCCATCCGGCTCGATCACGCCGTTGATTTCGATCAGCGCGGTATGCCGGTCCGAGCGTCCCGGCATCTCGCCCAGTTCCCACACGCCGGCCAGAACGAGCAGGACGGCAACCGCGACGGTCAGGAACGCCAGCCTGAAAAAAATTCCCCAGCGCCTGCTCCTGCGCCGATCGCGCGCCACTTCGCGGGCAAAACGCTCGATCACGCTGCGCTCCCAGCCGCTGTCACGGGACCCGCCTTCAGTATCTGCCATCTCGTCACCTCGCTGCGTTGCGGCCGGCTGGGATCGCGCTAGCGGTCAGACCCGAGCCAGCAGTTCTGCCCGCAATTGCGCCACAGTATCGACCAGCACCAGTGCCGGCTCGCCGCCCAGCGCGCTGCGGGGGTGTGCTCCGTAGCTTACCCCGATCGCCGACGATCCAGCTCGCCGCGCCATGCCCAGGTCGTGGGTCGTATCGCCGATCATCAGCGCCTCGGAAGTCGCCACCCCCAGTTCGGCGCAGATGTCCTGGAGCATCCACGGCGCCGGCTTGGGAGACCCTTCGTCGGCACAGCGGCTGGTTATGAAACGGCCCTTCCAGCCCGTCTTGCTCAGCGCCCGATCAAGGCCCACCCGCGACTTCCCGGTCGCGATCGCCAGCCAGGACGGGGTCGTCGACAACGCATCGAGCACCTCGACGATCCCGTCGAAGGGCTGCAGATACGGGTCGCGCTGAAAGAAATGGACCTTGTAGCGATCGATGAAATCGCTCTCCTGGTCATCGGTTATCGAGGGCACCGCGGTGCGGATCGCATCCCGCAGTCCCAGTCCGATGACGTGCGATGCCTGCTCGCGGGTTGGCACTTCGAGGCCGAGATCGGCGGCCGCGCCCTGAATCGCCGCGACTATTGCGCTGGTGGAATCGATCAGCGTTCCGTCCCAGTCGAACACCACCACCTTGAATGCTGCTTCACTCATCGATTACCCCGGCTGTCGGCACCAGCGCCGCGAAGGCGGCTGGCAATGGTGCCCTGATTGTCATCATTCGTCCCGTCTGCGGGTGTCTGAAACTGATCCGCGCCGCGTGCAGGAACATCCGTTTGTGGCCATGTCTGGTGAGCGCGCGGTTGATCTCGAAATTGCCGTACTTGTCGTCCCCCGCTATCGGGAAACCGGCGCTTGCCAGGTGGACCCTGATCTGATGAGTTCGGCCGGTCAGCAATTCGGCTTCGACCAGGCTGAACTCGCCCAGATCAGGCACTATCCGCGAGGCCAGCCCGGTAATCCTGGTGCGCGCCTCCTGGCCTTGCGGATCGACCGCGACCCGGCGCTCGCCCTCCCCCGTCAGATAGCGCTGCAACGGTGCAGCCATAGTCTTGGTGCGTTTGGGAAAGCGCCCCATCACGATCGCCAGGTAGCGCTTGTCGGTGCTGCGTTCGCGCAACTGGCGATGGAGGTCGAGCAGCCAGGGGCGTTTGCGGGCGAACAGCAGCACCCCGGACGTCTCCCGGTCGAGCCGGTGGACGAGTTCCAGAAAGCGTTCGTCGGGGCGGGCGGCGCGCAGCTGCTCGATGGCGCCGCTGACGACTCCGCTGCCACCATGAACTGCCAGCCCGGCGGGCTTGTCGATCGCGATGATGCCCTCGTCCTCGTAGATTACGGGCAGGCGACCTCCTGCCTGCGCCGCCAGCTGGGAAGGGACCCCGGACTTGACCGGCGCCGGCTGGGCCACCCGAAGCGGCGGAATTCGCACCTGTTCGCCAAGTTCCAGCCGGTGGTCAGCCTTGGTCCGGCGCCCGTCGATGCGCAGCTGGCCGCTGCGAATCAGCTGGTAGAGATGGCTGCGGGGCACACCCTTGCAGGTCCGGATCAGGAAATTGTCGAGCCGCTGGCCGGCGCTGTTCTCGTCGATACTGACCAGTACTACCTGACCGGCGGCTCCGCCTGCGCCCTGGCCGGGCGCACGCGCCGAGTCCTCCCGGGACGCAGATTGCGGATGAACTTGTATACCTAAGGTCTTCAAATTGCTATACTCACGGTGCCGCATAAGTGGTTCGCAGGCGTTGTTAAGTTGTGCAGTGAGGATTTGCAGCAGCGGGCGCGGGGTCATTATCGACTAAGCGCCCGAGCCAGATCCGGCCACACCACGACTGTTAACGACGTGCCGAGGGTTCCGATTCTACCGGTACCCAGAGAACCACAGACGGCAGGAAGAATACTTGGAACCGCGGCTCCGAGCCTGAAGGACGGAGCGCGGGACGGTGCGAATTCATCGAGAACATATGAGCGGTCTGCGATCTGTCGCAGGCCTGTCCAACCTGTGCAGATCCCATTGACTAACTCGCAGCAACCACGATCCAGAGCGCCAACCGGCGCGCCGCTGGTCGTCGGCCTGCGCGGGAACTATCCTCAGGCCCAACGCTAGCGGCAACACCGCTTCGCGCTCGTTTCTCGCTGTTCCATTCGCATCTCCCGCTGGTCTTCGCGTCGGCCACGCCTGCTGACGCCGGGAGTAGTCTGAATGAAACGAATGCTGTTTAACGCAACCCACGCCGAGGAGTTGCGCGTCGCCAT
Source organism: Burkholderiaceae bacterium (assembly GCA_024637395.1). GTDB lineage: Bacteria > Pseudomonadota > Gammaproteobacteria > Burkholderiales > Burkholderiaceae_E > JAGXFR01. The sequence continues at coordinate 83,372 of JAGXFG010000004.1, forward strand.
TGTCGAAGGGCAGAAACTCATCGACATCGACATCGAGTCGGCTGGCCGCGAATCTCGCAAAAGCAATATCTACAAAGGGGTCATCACCCGCGTAGAGCCCAGTCTCGAAGCCTGCTTCATCAATTACGGTGAAGAGCGCCACGGCTTCCTGCCCTTCAAGGAAATTTCCCGGATCTATTTCAAGGCCGGCGTCGATGTCGCGCGGGCCCGCATCCAGGACGTGCTCAGCGAAGGCCAGGAGATCATCGTCCAGGTCGACAAGGAAGAGCGCGGCAACAAGGGGGCGGCACTGACGACCTTCATTTCGCTCGCCGGGCGCTACCTGGTCCTGATGCCCAACAATCCTCGTGGCGGTGGTGTCTCGCGCCGCGTCGAAGGCGAGGAGCGCCAGGAACTGCGGGAAGTGATGGACTCGCTCGAATACCCCTCGGGGATGAGCCTGATCGCCCGCACCGCAGGGCTGGGCCGCGCCGGCGAAGAACTGCAGTGGGACCTCAACTACCTGCTGAAACTTTGGCAGGCCATCGAAGGGGCCGCCAACTCGGCCCCCGGGGCTTTCCTGATCTATCAGGAATCGAGCCTGGTGATCCGTGCGATTCGCGACTATTTCACGGTCGACGTCGGCGAACTGCTGATCGATACGCCCGAGATTTATGAACAGGCCCGCCAGTTCATGGGCCACGTGATGCCGGATCTGGTCAGCCGCGTGAAGCGTTACAGCGACGACGTGCCGCTGTTTTCGCGCTTCCAGATCGAGCACCAGATCGAAACCGCCTATGCCCGGATCGTGCCGCTGCCATCGGGCGGCGCGATCGTGATCGACCACAGCGAAGCGCTGGTCGCGATCGACGTCAACTCGGCCCGTGCCACCAAAGGCTCGGACATCGAGGAGACGGCGCTGCGCACCAACCTCGAGGCGGCCGACGAAGTCGCCCGGCAAATGCGCCTGCGCGACCTTGGCGGTCTGATCGTGATCGATTTCATCGACATGGAGAACGCCAAGAACCAGCGCGAAGTCGAAGCACGGATCAAGGACGCCCTGCACTACGACCGGGCACGCCTGCAGATGGGCAAGATCTCCCGCTTCGGCCTGATGGAGCTGTCGCGCCAGCGGCTGCGCCCGGCGCTCAACGAAGGCACCCATATCACCTGCCCGCGTTGCAATGGCACCGGCGTGATCCGCGACATCGAGTCCTCGGCGCTGCATGTCCTGCGCGTCATCCAGGAAGACGCGATGAAGGAAGGCACGGCCGCGATCTACACCCAGGTGCCAGTCGAGGTGGCGACCTATCTGCTCAACGAGAAGCGCGCTGAAATCGCCAAGCTCGAAGCACGACTGAAAGTCGAAATCGTACTGATCCCGAACAAATATATCGAGACGCCGCACTACAAGATCGAGCGCATGCGCCACGACGACGAGCGTCTTGCCAACTACCGTTCAAGCTTCACGATAGCCGATGGCCCGAGCGAGGAAAACACCTACCTCGAAGCCAAGCTGGCTGCACCAGCGCCGCGCCAGGAGGCGCTGGTCAAGGGCATCGTGCGCGATCCGAACATGCCGGCGCCGACACCGCGGGCAGAGCTCGCGCCTGCGGCCAAGCCCACCAAACCGCTGGCTACCGGGACGCCGATTGAAGGGACGCTGACCAAGGCCATCAGCTGGCTGCGGGGCATCTTCCAGCCGGAGGTCGCTGCCGCGGCGAGCACGCCAGACGCAGCACCAGCCGCTGGCGCCCGCAAGGCCGCTGCATCCGGGACCAGCCGCAGCGATGGCCGGCGCGGGCGCCGTGATGAAGGCCGGCCCGAGGGTCGCGGCGGACGCGGCGGACGCTCCGGACGAGGAGCGCGCGGCGCCGCACCGCAGGAGCGCGAAGCCCGCGAGGTTGACGCTGCGCGCCCCGACAACGCACCAGTTGCCGCGGCCGAAGAAACTGCGGCTGCAGAAACTGGCAGCCGCAGGGGTGGTCGCCGTGGCGGACGCCGCGACGGCTCCCAACGCAGCCGCACCGACGGCAACTCTGCGGCAGCCGCCGTGGCAGCCGACGGCGCCTTGCCGGCAGTCGCCGAAGAGACCTCGGCCGCGGCACCGACCGGGCACGACATCGTGGTCAGGAAGGATCTGCTGCCCATTGAAGTCGGCACCACACCGGAGGGCACGGACGGCGCACCGGACACTGAAGGCACGGGCGACGGTGATGACGGTACCAGCCGCCGCCGCAGCCGCCGCCGCCGCGGCCGTCGTGGTCGTGGTGGTGATACGGGCGGTGCCAATGCAACGGCGAATGACGATGGCATGAATGCCGCTGAAGATGGCGAGTCGACCGATGAGGCAGCGGACAGCGTGCCGGCGTCAAGCCCGGCCGGTGCTGAAACAGTTCCGGCTCAGCAAGCGGTTCCCCAAGCGGTTGCGGCCGCTGCGGTGGAGGCAGAGCCGGCAGTTGGCGAAGCGCTGGCGGGCGAGACCTTGGCCGAGGAAGTTGCGCACACTGCAATCGAGGTGGAGCCCGAGGAGGTGGCGACCATTGCTGCCGAGGTTGAGCCAGAAGAGGTGGCAACTATTGCTGCCGAGGTGGAACCCGAAGAAGTCGCGACCATTGCTGCCGCGGTGGAGCCCGAAACCGTGGCTCCAGCCGCTGTCGAACCGACACCAGAGCCGGTAATGGCGACTCCGGTTGAACCGGTGTCTGCCCCAGTCGAGGCCAGCCCGGTCACGATTCAGGTGGTGGCCGACGGTGCACCGGAGCCGGTAGCGCCCGCCGCCGCCGTTCAGGGCGACCTGCTCGAGATTGCCGCCCAGGCCGGCCTGGAAATGGTTGAGACCGCGCCCGGTGCGAGCCCACCCGAAGCCGCATTGGCGCCGGTTGCCCGCACCCCACGGCCGCGCCGCAAGCGCAAGACCACTCCGATGCTGGCCGAGGAACCATTGGCGCAGGTCGAAACCGGCAAGGCTATCGACTGAGCACCCAGACCGACGCAGTTCCCACTTGAGGGGAACTGCGTCGCCATGGGCATAGCCGAGCACTACGGCACGGGTACGCTATCATCCGGGAGCATCAATTGGCGCTCCCATGAACGAACGCATCATCCCCATCGCCGACGCCCGCTACAACGCTGGAACTCCCAGCGTTCCTGCCGACCCGGATCCGGCCACCGGCAGACTCGCCGATGCTCACGGCAGGATGCTTCGCGACCTCAGAATTTCGGTCACCGATCGCTGCAATTTCCGCTGTTCATACTGCATGCCGCCGGCGGTCTTCGACCGCAATTTCCAGTTTCTGCCTCATTCCTCGCTGCTGAGTTTCGAGGAAATCGCCCGGATGGCGAGGATCTTTGCCGGCCACGGGGTAGAGAAAATCAGGATTACCGGCGGCGAGCCGCTGCTACGCCGCAACATCGAGGCCCTGATCGGGATGCTGGCGGAAATCCGCGGCGTCCAGGACCGGCCGCTCGAAATCACCTTGACCACCAATGCCTCGCTGCTGGCCCGCAAGGCTGGCGCACTCGCGGCCGCAGGCTTGCGACGGGTCACGGTAAGCCTCGACGCACTCGACGACGGGGTATTTCGCGCCATGAACAGCGCCGATTTCCCGGTCGCCGACGTTCTGGCCGGGATCGATGCCGCTGCCACGGCAGGGCTGCGTTCGATAAAGATCAACATGGTGGTCAAGCGTGGGGTCAACGACCAGGAGATAGTGCCGATGGCGCGCCATTTCCGCGGCACCGGCCATATCGTGCGCTTTATCGAATTCATGGACGTCGGCGCCTCGAACGGCTGGCGACTTGACGATGTCGTACCCAGCGCCGAGGTGATCGCCCGGATCAGCGAGCATTTTCCGCTCGACCCGGTCGCGCCCCAGTACCCCGGGGAGGTGGCGGCGCGTTGGCGTTATGCCGACGGCAGCGGTGAAATAGGCGTGATTTCGTCGGTGAGCCGGCCCTTTTGCTCGTCGTGCAACCGGGCACGCCTGTCGACCGAAGGCAAACTCTTCACTTGCCTGTTCGCCACCTCGGGGCACGACCTGCGCGCGCTGTTGCGGGGCGGCTATAGCGACCAACAGATCTCCGGCGCCATTGCCCAGCTCTGGGGACAGCGCACCGACCGTTACTCCGAGATCCGATCGGAGGCCACCAGCGGATTGCGGCGCATCGAAATGTCCTATATCGGTGGCTGAACCGGGCCGTGCGGCTGCGGGAGCGATCCAGGCAATGAACGGTGCACCCATCGAACTGACCGCCAACGCGCGCCCGTCGACCTTCGAGGTGGAAGCAATCGATGAGCACGGCGCGACCGTGCCGACGGCTATCGCCGGCGAACACCCGCTGACTCTCTACCTCGACAAGCGCGAACTGGTCACGCTGATGACCCTGGGAGCCGCGCCGGAACACCTGGCGCTGGGATATCTGCGCAACCAGCGGCTGGTCGCCGACCCCGCGGATCTGGCCGCGGTGCAGGTCGATTGGGAG
>JAGXFG010000034.1 GCA_024637395.1 Burkholderiaceae bacterium
ACCACGACCACGACCACGACCACGACCACGACCACGACCACGACCACGGCGGCACCGCCTACACGGTGCTGCGCGACCGGCTGGTCTCAGCACCACTGACCGCGCCGACCCGCCGGCACGCGCTGGCGTTACTGGCGGTCCTGGCCGAAGCCGAGGCCGAGGTCCATGGCATCGGGATCGACGCCGTTCACTTCCACGAGCTCGCGGACTGGGACTCGATGCTCGACGTGGTAGCTGCCGGCTGCATCGCGGCGCAGCTCGAGGGCGCGTCATGGAGCGCCTCGGCATTGCCGCTGGGTGGGGGCAAGGTGCGCACCGCGCACGGCCTGCTGCCGGTGCCGACGCCCGCGACCAGTGCGCTGTTGACCGGCTATCCGTGGCACGACGATGGGGTTGGCGGTGAGCGGGTGACGCCCACCGGCGCGGCGATCCTGCGTTATCTGGTGCCGGCCAGTCGGGTCGGCGCACACCGCGACCCGGGACGGCTGCTGGCGGTGGGCTCGGGCGCCGGTACGCGCACCTTGCCGGGCATGCCCAATATCCTGCGGGCGCTGGTGCTGGAACGCGTGGCCCCTGGTGATGCCGATGCTGACGCCGTGGTAGTGCTCGAGTTCGACGTCGATGACATGACCGGCGAGGAACTGGCGCTGGCGGCTGAACGCCTGCGCCTCGAGCCCGGGGTGCTCGATGCGTCGTTCGGCACGCGGAACGGCAAGAAGGGCCGACCGCTGAGCGATTTCCGGGTGCTGGTGCGCCCGCCCGATGCCGACGCGATCGCGCTCTTGTGCTTCAGCGAAACCTCGACTATCGGGTTGCGCTGGCGCGAGGAGCGCCGGCTGCTGCTGGCCCGGACCGAAGTCACCGGCGTCGCGGCCGGCGCCCAGGTCAAGGTCAAGCTGGTTCCCCGTCCAGGTGGCGAACGCAGCGCCAAGAGCGCCCATGACGACGTTGCTGCAACGCCCGGTCTTGAGGCGCGCCGGCGCCGCCGCGCGCAGATCGAAGCCCGCGCTCTCAAAGGTTCCGACGAGTGAGTTCCGCGCTGCCAGGGCTTGAAGAGTTCGCGCCGCTGCTGGCCAGCCTGGAACGCCACCAACGGCTGGCGATCGCGGTGAGCGGCGGGGTCGACTCGATGACGTTGGCCCATGTCGCCTGGCAGCTGATGGGCGGGCGGGCCACGATGTATCACGCCACCGGACCGGCAGTGCCCGAGGCGGCGCGCACCCGCGTGAGCGAGCATGCCGCGCGTCAGGGCTGGCCGCTGGTCCTGATCGACGCTGGCGAACAGGCGGATGAGCGCTATCGCGCCAACCCGGTCGATCGCTGCTACTACTGCAAGACCAATCTCTACGCGCGCATCGGCGAGCTGACCTCGGACACGCTCGCCTCAGGTACCAATGTGGACGATCTCGACGACTTCCGCCCCGGGTTGCGAGCGGCGGCGGAACGCGCCGTGGTTCATCCCTACGTCGAGGCGGGCATGGGCAAGGAGAGCATCTACCGTCTCGCCGCCAGCCTCGGACTCGACGATCTCGAACGCTTGCCGGCGCAACCGTGCCTGGCAAGTCGCGTCGAAACCGGCATCGCCATCGCGCCAGCGGATCTGGCGTTCATCGATACCGTCGAGAGCCATCTGGCGGCAAGTCTCGGCGGCGACGCGGTGCTGCGCTGTCGGGTGACCAGAACCGGGGTGGTTATCGAGCTGGCGCCTCCCCATGACACGGCGTCCGCGGCACTTGCCAACGAACTCGGCAGCGAACTGTGCCGTGGCGCCCAGCGCCAGTTCATTGGTGTGCGACGCTATGTGCGCGGGGCGGCGTTTCTGCGTGAGCTCTCGAATGACTGAATTTCGCATGGATTGGGCGCGCGGTGGCCGCACCGGGGCAAGTGAGGCGGTGCTGTGCGAGCCAAAGACCGCGACCCAGGTCGATGCCATCGTTGCGCACGCGATCGAGCTTGGCGCACGACTGTTGCTCACGCGCCTCGGGGCGCTGAAGTTTCGCCGGCTCTCCGCCCAGGCGCGCGCCGCGCTCGACTATGACCCCGTCACCCGCACCGCCATCCTTGGGACCCTGACGCCGGCGCCCGGCACCGGGCGCGTAGCCATCGTGTGCGGCGGCACTTCGGATCTGGCAGTGGCTCGCGAGGCCGAGCGCACGCTGCGCTTCGAGGGCGAAGCAGCGACGTTGATCGCCGATGTCGGGGTCGCCGGTCTATGGCGGCTCACCGAGCAACTCGAGGAGATTCGCCGCCATCGGGTGGTAATTGCGGTGGCAGGAATGGAGGGTGCAATCTTCAGCGTCCTGGCAGGTTTGGTGCCGTGTGCCGTAATTGCGGTGCCGACGTCGATTGGCTATGGCGTTGCAGCGGGAGGTAAGGCCGCCTTGCATGCAGCGCTGGCGAGTTGTGCCTCGGGACTGTCGGTGGTGAACATCGACAACGGTTTCGGTGCGGCCCACGTGGCACTGCGGATTCTCGGGACGGCAACGCCGGCACCAACAACCATTTTGCCGCACTGAACCCGTGAAGTTATGGTAGATATCAAATTTTGATCGCGATCGGGCCGGAGGCTCGGTCTCACTAACCCTCCAGGGAGAACACCATGGGATTCTTCAGCAAGATTCTTGAGAAGCTTGGTATTGGCAGTGCCGCCGCCGCACCGGCTCCGAGCGCCGCACCCGCAAGCACTGCGCCGGCTGCCTCGCCGCCGCCCAAGGCGGTCGCCGTTGTTGACGTGGTTGCACAACTGGAGAAGCGCGCAGCGGCAAACTCCCAGAAGCTGAACTGGCGGACGTCGATCGTCGACTTGCTCAAGCTGCTCGACATCGACAGCAGCTTCGCCGCACGCAAGGAACTGGCCACGGAACTGGGCTGCCCGGCGGATCTGATGGGAGATTCGGCGAAGATGAACATGTGGCTGCACAAGACGGTGCTCGCGCGCATCGCAGCTAACGGTGGCAACGTTCCCCAGGATCTCCTGGACTGAAGCTGGTTCGTGTCACCAGAGCGTAGGAGAAAGTAGATCCAAATTGCGGACATTCTCAGCCAGATGGGCGGCCTTCAGTCGGTGGCGCGCGAACTGGGCGTCAGCGAAGAGGAGGCCGCGAGTGGCGCCGCGGCGCTTGCTCCGGCGCTCCTTGGGGGATTCAAGAAACAGACCCAGGCGCAACCAGCAGGTCTGGCGGGACTCGGCGGCCTGCTTGGGCAACTTGGCGGCGGCGACTTGCTCGACAACGTGCTGTCTTCCGAACCGACCGATGTCGGCCGCGGCAACGATTTGCTGGGTCAGATCTTCGGCTCCAAGGACGTCAGCCGCGCGGTGGCGCAGAACGCCTCTGCGCAGACGGGACTCGACACCTCACTGCTCAAGAAGATGTTGCCGATGCTGGCGATGATGATTGCCGGCTTCATGGCCAAGCAACCGGGAACGGGTGCCGCGGCACCGCTTGCGCCAAGCGGCGGCGGCGGGCTCGGCGATCTGCTCGGGGGGTTGTTGGGCGGTCAGGGCGGCCAGGGCGGCGGCCTGGGGCTGGGCGCGAGCCAGGGCGCACAGTCGGGTGCGGGCGGGCTCGGCGGACTGGCCTCGATGATCGACCTCAATGGCGACGGCAACGCCCTGGATGACATCTTGCGCATGGCTGGCAAGGCGTTTCGTTAGCGGCTCCTGGGACTCTTTGATTTCGGGCTAGGAGAGTAGGGCCATGAGTTTGATCATCTCGTTGATCGTTGGCGGAATCGTCGGCTGGTTGGCAAGCATCATCATGAAGACCAATCCCCAGATGGGCTTGATCGCCAACGTGCTGGTGGGCGTCGGGGGTTCAATACTGGGCTATTGGATTGCCGGCGCCCTGGGCATTGCGCCTACGGGAATCCTGCGTTTCGCAGTTGCCGTCGCGGGCGCGGCGCTGCTGATCTTCCTCCTCGGCAAGTTTGGTATCTTCCGCAAGGCGTGAGAAGGGGGCGCGGCGCTCGTCGTTCGCGCCGCCGACCGGCGGCGCTGGGCGGTCTGGGCGGCGTGAGTCTCGCGGCACAACTGATCGGTACCGGCGGCGGCATTCTGGTGGCGCTGGTCGGCGGCATCGTAATCTATGGGGCGATCAAGGCGGCGATCGGCTTGCGTCTCGATCCCGAAGCCGAATTCGCTGGCGCCGATCTATCGATCCACAAGATTTCCGCGACTGCCGAGAGCGAAACGTCCTGGTAGATTCCGCGGCGCGGCGCTCAGAAACGGCGCTCAGCGGGGTCGGCGCCGGGCTCATCACGCGCTGGCCCGGGAAGATCATCATGCAGCCGCAGTTCCCGCTTCGCCAAACGGTAGCTGCCCTCGATCACCAGGGCGATCACCACCATTGCCACCAGCACCCAGAGTTTGGCCGGTGCCGTCACGCTCGTCTGCCAGACCAGCGCGCCCAAAGCAACGAGGCAGGCCGCCGTTCCGATGATGGAAATCCAGGCGCGGCTGCCGGTATGGGGCGCGTGCCGTGCGTTGGCCGCGTTCACCGCCGCGAAGATCAGCAGGAACCCGGCACTGCCCAAGGTCGCTATGCTCGTCAAGTCGAAGGTGTTGGCTACGACCAGGGTCAGGCTCGCGGTGATCATGAGTCCTTCGATGGGCTGCCCCCAGGCCTTGCGCTCCAGCTCTGCTGGCAGTTCGCCATCGCGCGCAATGCAGTAGCTCAGGCGTGCCGCGCCGTAGAGCGTCGCATTGATCGCGGAAGCGGTCGACAGCATGGCTGCGACCGCGATCAGCGTGAAACCGATTGTTCCGAGAAATGGCCGCGCTGCTTCAGCCAGCGCGTAATCCTGGGCTGCCACGATTCGTGCCACGGGAAGGTTGCCAACCGTGACCAGCGCGACCAGCACGTATAAGACGATGACAAACAATACCGCCGTGTAGTACGCGATCGGCAGCGTCCGGGCCGGGTTCCGGACATCTTGAGCGGTATTGGCAATCAGTTCAAAACCTTCGTACGCCAGGAAGATGATCATCCCGCCCGCGGCCAACTGCAGCGGCGGCGACCAGGAGCTGGTGGCGATCCGCGTAGCATCGATACTGGTGAGGCCAGCACCGACGAAGATCAGCAGGATTACTACCTTCAATCCCACGATCCAGCCCTCGGCCTTGCCAATCCATTCGGCGCTGAGCAGGTTCAAACCGGTAATCGTGATGACACCGAGACTGATCAGCACGTGTTTGCCTATTGGCTGCCAAGACGACGGGAGAAACGTCGCACCATAACCGCCGAACGCAAACGCATACAGCGATAGCATCACGACATAGCTTAGCCAGAGCAGCACGTTCAAAGTGCCGGTCAGGAGGCCGGCGCCGAAGACCCGATTCAGGAAGGTGACGGTCCCGCCGCTGCTTGGATACGCCACTGAAAGCTTCGCGTACGAATACGCCGTGACCAGGGCCACCAATCCAGCCAGAAAGAAGGCCAAAGGTGTGCCGCCGTGGGCCAACTGCACCGCGAGTCCCAGCACGGCGAAGATGCCTCCGCCGACCATGCCGCCGACGCCGATGGCAACGGCACCCCATAGCCCGATCTTGCCTTCGCCAGTCTTGCTCATCAGCGGGCAGTGGTGGCCAATCGCAGCGCCAGTCCAACGAAGACCGCGCCGGCAATTCTATTCATGACTATCTGGGCGCGCCGGGAATTCTTGAGCCATTCGCCGAGGAAACCGGCGGTCCAGGCGATCGATCCGAAGATCAGCAGGGTGGCAACAATGAACACCCCGCCGAAGGCCATCATCTGGAGTGTCAGCGAACCCCGCGCCGGATCGGCAAACTGGGGCAGGAACGCCAGGAAGAAGATCGCCACCTTGGGATTGGTGATGTTCATGACGATCCCGCGCAGGTAGAGCTTGCGCCAACTGGTGCCGGCATCCGCGCCCGGTTCGATGTTGGCGGCACCAGCCCGGAAGGCCTGCCACGCCAGGTAGAGCAGGTAGGCGGCGCCGGCGAATTTCAGGGCGTTAAACGCCAGCGCCGAGGTCTGGAAGATCGCCGCCACTCCCAGCGATACCGCGGCGGTGTGTCCCAGCAGCCCGGTGCACAGCCCCAGGGTGACCAGCAGGCCGGCACTCCTGCCGTGGAGCGCCGATTGGGTCAGCACGAACACGTTGTCGGGGCCGGGCACGAGCGCGAGCGCCACCGAGGCAGCGAAGAATACGGTCAGGGTTTCGAATGGGATCACGGTCGCACTGTGTGGCGGACAACGCGCCCAATGGTAAGGCCTTGCGCCAGGATCGAGAACACCACCACGCAATAGGTCAGCGCCAGCAGGGTTTCACGTTCCGGCCCGATCGGCAGCGACAGTGCGAGTGCCACCGAAATGCCGCCACGCAGCCCTCCCCAGGTCAGCACCGTGCCGGCACCGCGGGGCAGGCGCAGCGCCTGGTACCACAGGCTGACCGGCAGCCCGACCGTCAGCCAGCGGGCCGCCAGCGTCACGAGCACGGCCAGCACTGCCGCCGTGGCGATGCCTTCGGGGAAACGGACCACGATCACCTCCAGGCCGATCAGCACGAACAACACGGCGTTGAGGATTTCGTCGATCAGTTCCCAGAACATGTCCAGGTGCTTCCGGGTGGTGTCCGACATCGCCAGCGCCCGGCCGTGGTTGCCGATCATCAGGCCAGCCACCACCATGGCGAGCGGCCCGGAGACGTGCAGGCGGCTTGCCAGTGCATACCCGCCCATCACCGCGGCGAGCGTGATCAGCACCTCCACCTGATATTGGTCGATGCTGCGCAGCAGGCGGAACGTGATGTAGCCGAGCGCCAGCCCGAAGAGCAGGCCACCGCCGGCCTCCTGAAGCAACAGTTCTCCGCCATGACGCCAGCTTGGCACTTCGCCGCTCGCCAGGATGCCCAGCAACAGCGAGAAGATGACGACGCCGATGCCATCGTTGAACAGCGACTCGCCAGATATCACCAGTTCGAGGTCCTTGGGGGCACCCGCCGACTTGAGGATGCCCATCACCGCAATTGGGTCAGTGGGCGAGATCAGCGCGCCAAAGAGCATGCAGTACAGGAAGGGCACTGGCAGCCCGGCCCAGGGCAGGGCCAGCCACAGGGCGGTGCCAACGATCATGGTCGACAACAGCGTCCCCACGACGGCCAGCGCGCCAATCTGCCAGCGATAGGAGCGCAACTCGCTCAGGTCGACGTGCAGGGCGCCGGCGAACAGCAGCAGCGACAGCATCCCCTGCATCAGCACGTTGGAGAAATCGATCGAGCGCAGCAGCGATTCTTCATAGTCGCGCAGGCCGTGCACGATGCCGAAGACGTCAAGCGCCACCAGCAGCAGGGACAGGCCCAGCGCCGAGACCATCACGCCAATTGGCGTGGGCAAACCCACAAAACGGTGGTTCAGATAGGTCAGCAGCGCGGTGACGACCAGGCAGATGGCGGCAATGTCGAGCATCGGCAGTTGTGTCTCAAAGTTGGTGACGGGCAGCACCTAATGTACCGCCCGGGTCCACTCCTGCCCATAGTCTAATAAATGGATAAGTTTTCAGTAATAAAACTCTTGCCACTGCTAGCCTGCAAGGGTAGTTTTATTGCAGAACGAGGGGGAGTGCTCCTGGCTTGTCTTTTTAGGCAGTCTTCCTCGACAGTAGCCAGGCAACCATCCTTTCGTCAACGCGCGTCCTGACGTGAAGTAGAGGAGGTGCACGATGGTTTCTGGCGGCCGCATTGCGCGAGTTCCGAGCCAGACGTCTGATGCCTTGGCAGCGGGAAGGTCCGCTGCGGCTGTCCCCAACATTCATCTCCTTCAAATTACGTCCCGGTAGCGTTCCAAGCCCTGCGGCGCAGCACGTGCCGCGGGCCGTTTTACTTGGAGAATGAGATGAGATCGATTCAATCTTGCCCGGTGCTCAGGCGACATCTTGGCTGTGTCGCGCTGGCACTACTGGCTGCAGTCCCGGCAGCGTGGGCGGCAGAGGTCTCCTACGATTTCGTGGCTTGCACCTCTGGCCGCTCCAACCTGCTCTTCGGCAGCGCCGAGTTCGTAGCTACCGGTGATGAGAGTTTCGGGGTAGTCGCCAGCAGCACGACCAAGGAGTGGGCAGGTGCCACGACCCATTGTGTCGGTTCGATGCGGGTGATGGCGGGCAATCCTTCCGGAAGTGGCTTCTGCAAATGGGTCCAGACGACCGGCGACACGGCGCTCGGTCAGTACTGGTTCGGGGACGGCAAACAGACTTGGACCTGGCTGCATGGCACCGGCAAGCTCGCCGGTATCAGCGGCGGCGGGACGTTCAAGTACTTGTTCCGAGGCAAACCGGTGGAAGCCGGCACGTCCCAGAGTTGTCGCCAGGATTGGGGCAAGTACACGTTGCCCTGATCAACTTTCCAGGGCCTGGCAGATCGTGGAATCTGCCAGGCCGCTGCCAAGCGGCAATCGCTATTGCATGAACCAGCCGTGGCTGACGACCAGTGACTGGCCGGTCAAGGCATTGGTCTCGAAACCGGCAAACAGCAGCGCCACTTCCGCGACGTCCTCGATGGTGGTGAATTCGCCGTCGACCGTATCCTTGAGCATCACCTTCTTGATCACATCATCTTCGCTGATGCCCAGTACTGCGGCTTGCTCCGGAATCTGTTTGTCGACCAGCGGAGTGCGCACGTAACCGGGGCAGATCACATTGGCGCGGATGCCGTATTCGCCCCCTTCCTTGGCGATGGTCTTGCACAGCCCGATCAGGCCGTGCTTGGCTGTGACGTAGGCCGTTTTCAGCTTCGAGGCTTCCTTCGAGTGCACCGATCCCATGTAGATGATGGCGCCGCCCTTGCCGGATTTCTGCATGTGCGGCACGCAGGCCTTGGTGGTCAGGAACGCGCCATCGAGGTGAATGGCGAGCATCTTCTTCCACTCGGAGAACGGGAATTCCTCGATGGGATGAACGATCTGGATGCCGGCGTTGCTGACCAGCACGTCGACGCCGCCATAGGCCGCCACCACTGCCGCTACGCCGGCGTTGACCTGCTCTTCGCTGGTCACGTCCATCTCGATTGCCATGGCGGTGCCGCCAGCCTTGACGATCTCGTCGGCGGTGGCCTGCGCAGCTGCGAGCCTCAGGTCGGCGATGACCACCTTGCCGCCTTCGCGGGCGAAGGTGTGGGCAATGCCCCGGCCGAGACCGCTGGCAGCGCCGGTGACGATACAGACTTTGTTCTTGAGTTTCATTTGGGTGCTTTCAGGTTTGGTTGAGGGGTATTGGCAGTTCAGATCAGGTAGTCGTGGACGACGGCGCGCCCATTCCAGGAGTTATGTCGGCAACTATGTGGATGCCGGAGATCACTTCCAGTACCGGCAATTGGGCGACCGGCGCAAGCGCATGGTGTGCCAGCGTCAACGCCGCTGGTCCAGACCAGGCACCCTTGACCGTCACGTCTTCAAGGAAATAGCGTACCAGTTCGCAGATGCGGGCGCTGCCGTCGACGTGCGGAATGATCTTGAGCAGGTAGTTCGGGGCCAGTATGGCAGCGAGCACGGTCGCAGCGTCCAATGTGCGGTGCTTGTAGCCCATGGTGGCCGTTGCCACCCGCACCGGGCCATAGTCGAGCGTCCCCAGGAGTGTGTCCTTTTCAACGCTCAGCGCCGGCGCCGCCAGTCTCGGTGTAGTCGCCAAAGCCGGTCGAATCCGGCATGCGGATGAATTCGTACTTGACGATCGGGCTGGTCAGGGGCATTGCGAAGACGTTGCGCCTGACATCGTCGATGTTCAATTCTTTGGCAGGTTGGATGAAGTGGCGTCGGAGGTCAGGTCGAAAACGTGGACGCCGCTGCCGACCGGTTCGCGACCGATCCAGCGCGGGTCACGCAAGCTGTGGGCCATGTCGGCGCGTCCTGAGGCCCAATGTTCCTCGACCGAGACGCGCGAGAACTCGTAATCCTTGGATTGGCTCTCGTAGTGTTTGCTGCGATAGATCAGGTGCACGACTTCGACCCCTTGGGGACCGCGCACCTGCGCCAGGGCCTGGACATCAGGATCGTCACGAAACTGCGGCGGCAGCCGCTCGATCAGGCGCTGCGCCGCTTGCGCAATCACCTGCCGGTCCATTTCGTTGGTGGTATTCAGGCGGGTGCGGCTGGAGAAGCGAATGTCCTTCTCGCGTTCAGTCACTTCCGCGAGCGTGGTCGGCAATCCCCCGAACGCCGCGAACAGGTCTACCTGGAACACGACCCGGCTCCGCTCGCACGGTTGGTCGAGCACATACTGCAGTGGCGTGTTCGAGACCAGACCGCCGTCCCAGTAATGTTCGCCGTCGATCTCGACCGGCGGGAAGCCCGGCGGCAGCGCGCCGCTGGCCATGATGTGGCGGGCATCGAGGGGTTCGCGGGCGGAATCGAAGTAGGCAAAGTTGCCGGTGCGCACGTTGACGGCGCCCACTGACAGGCGCATCGGGCCGGAGTTGATCCGGTCGAAATCGACCATCCGCTCCAGGGTTTCGCGCAAGGGAGCGGTGTCGTAGTAGCTGATCGCGGCTGGTGTCCCCCGCGCCTGGAATGGTGCCGGCGGGAAGCGGGGGGTAAAGAATCCCGGCACCCCGAACATCATCACCTGCATCGCGCTGGCCTCGTTGGTCCCTTCGCGCACGGTGGCCAGCGACGCCACGCCCTGCAATACCGATGACGAGCTGACCAGTTCCCAGAACTGGCGCAATCTCGCCACGCGATCCTCGCGCCGGTTGCCGACAATCAGAGCCGCGTTGATTGCCCCGATCGAGATGCCGGCAACCCAATCAAGATCGGCAGAGTTCTCGCTCAGCGCCTCGAATACCCCGGCCTGGTAGGCGCCCAGAGCCCCACCACCCTGAAGAACGAGGATGCGGTCTTCGCCCCCGTCTGAGGGGCGGGCTGGAGTACGGGTGGTCATATTTTCTCCTCGGAGAGTTGCGGAGCAGCAGATCGGGCAATGATGGGCGTCATAACTTAGTGGCCGATTATGACGCTCCCGAACGGATTTCAATCGTTCGCGAGGGCTGCTAAGATTAGCGGGCAATTAACGTCAATTAATTGTTCCGTTAGGCTGATCGAAACCTCGCCCCGTGGACAAAGTGCTTCGATCACTCAAGGGAGGCAACCATGCAAGATATCGAAGGGCTGTTTGGCAAAGCCATTGGCGAAATCGAACGCATCCTGAACACCAAGACCGTGGTTGGCGAGCCGATCACGATCGAAGACAACACTTTGATTCCATTGATTAGCGTCGGCTTTGGTTTTGGCGTTGGCGCCGGCGAAGGCAACGACCAGAAAAAGGGCTCCGGTAGCGGTGGCGGAACAGGCGGCGGCGGTGGGGTCAAACCGGTAGCGCTGATTATCATCAACAAGGACGGCGTCCGGGTTGAATCAATCAAGGGCGCCGCGGCTTCGCTGTTCGAGAAGGTCGCCGACGTTGCCACCAAGTTTGCACCGAACAAAACGCCCTCGGGCTAGGCGACATCACCCGTGAGTGCCGTAGTGATAACCATTGCCGGCCTGCTGGCGCTGTTGGTGCTGATTTTGGCAGTGCCACTCCAAATCGCGTTCCGGCTCCGCGGCATGGATGAGTTCGGTGGGCAGGTGACGATTCACTGGCTCTACGGGCTGTTGCGCTTTCGCATTCCAGTTCCCGACCCCCGGCAAGCCGCAGCCACGGCCATCGGCCGCTAGCCGGGCAAAGGCGACGGGCGGTGGCAATCGCAATAAAGGGGGCAGGGGCGGCAATGTGCTGACGGCCCTGCGCCAGGCCGCGTTTCGGCGGCACGTATATCGGTTCATCAGGGATATCGTCCAGGCCGCCAACTTTCACGAACTTGGCTTTCAGATGCGGCTCGGTCTCGGAGATCCGGCTGATACGGGCCGTTTGTGGGCATTCGTCGGGCCGCTCAACGCGGTAGCGCAAAATGTGCCCAACGCCCGGATCAGCATCGAGCCTGAGTTCATGGACGCGGTATTCGAGTTCGACACCCATGGCCGGTTCCGGATCGTTCCCCTGCAATTCCTGGCACTGGCGGTAGTGTTTGCATTGTCGACCCCGTCGTTGCGGGCATGGCGCACCTTGCGGGGCGCCAATGCCTGAGCGGGAAACGAAAAGCGAGACCTTGCAGGCATGCGCGCCGGTCACCGTCGGGTTGCTGGTCGTGGTGCCAATCGAGCGCGTCGTGAAGCACCTCGAAGTCGGTGAAGCTGGCTTCTGGTTCTCCTTCGAAAAGGAGCCCTACGCACTGGTGGTTCGCGATGCCGGCGGCACCCGGGCGGTCAATGTCGCAGCCATCGCGGTCTCGATGGAAGAACTGCGCGAAAGAATTCCGGATCTCGACGCATTGCTGGCGCCAGCGCGGATCTGACCAGCCGCTCTTTGGCTAAGCGCAGCGGGATTGTTCTGGGGAACGAGGTCACCGCGCCGGGTTGGAATCGGCTGTTCAACCTCCGACAGTAGCCCCGTCCGACGCTCGCCGCGGCCTGATTTCCGGGAACTCCGCCAGGCAATCGTCCAGTGCCGCTGGAGCTCCGCACAGGTACAAGGCATCACCATCGGCAACCGCGAAGTCGTCGTCGAATTCGACGATCACCTCGTGGCCGCGTTCCAGGGCGACGACCAGGACGTTGCTGCGGCTGCGCATCCTGGTCGCCAGCGGATGCTGCCCGGCGAACGCCGAGCCATCGACCTTGACGATCTTCACGCCCGGTTCGAGGCTGACGTACTCCTCGCCGAGCATCTGGTGGGCGAGCAACTGGCCGGCCACCTGGCCGATCGACAGGGCGAAATCGGTCCCTGCCTGATAGAGCCGCTTGACGGTCTGAGCATTGTTGACGCGGGCGATCAGCGGCACCTCAGGGGCGTAGTCGCGCACCATCGTCGCCGCGAACAACGCCCCGTTGTCGTTGCTCAGCGCCAGCACCACTGCGCTCGCGTCTCTTACCCCGGCGCGCTTGAGGGTCGTCGGGTCGAGGGCGTTGCCGACCACGTCGACACCGGGCAGATTCGCGACGTCGACCACACAGGTCGACTCGCCGGCATCGTTGAGCAATTCGACGACCTTGTGCCCCACCTCGCCATAACCGAAAACAATGATCTTGCCGCCCTGTTTGAGCGGCGTGGCGATCTCGCCGAGGCGGGCCACGCCGTCGCGACTGCCGATCGCGACAATGATTGCGCCCGGTTCAAGCCGGTCTCTGCCGGCCAGCCCGGGCTTGAATTCGCCCTCGACCCAGCGACCAACTATGGTCACACCAAAGCGCTCGGGCGCGTGGAGTTCCACCAGGCTCCGTCCGGCGAGCCGGCTCTGGGGATGGATTCGCATCTCGGCCACCGTGACGTGCTCGCCGATCTGCTGCAGCCCGCTGACCCGTTGCTGGATACGGCGGCTGGCCTTGGCCGCCAGCGCTGCCGCCAGCACGTGGCGTGGGGTATAGACCGCGGTGGCACCTGAGGTCTGCAGTGGCTGGCGGTGCAGGGGCTCATCGACGAGCGCGAAAATTGGTCCCTTGAATCCAAGTTCGCGGGCAATCAGCACCAGAGCGGCGTTATCGTGATCTTCGCCGTTGGCGACTATCGCGTCGGCGTCACGCACCGGGCCGAGATCCAGGAACTCATCGTCGAGGCTGGCGTTGACTACCGTTATGCCGCGCTCCTGTAGTCGCCTGGCAACGTTGCGGTCCTCCTCCAGCACTACGACGTGGCGTCCGAAGCGCGCCAGATCGTCGATCAGCATCGCCACTGCCGGTCCGTAGCCGTAGACGAGGACCGACTTTCCTTCCTCCATTGGCGGAATCACCCGCGGCAGCCGGCCCTCGAAGCGTTCCTCGAAGAATGGCAGCACGTAGATCGGGAACACCAGGAAGATGAGGAAGATGCCCAGGAACTGGGTGGCGATTACCAGCAGGATCATCGCCGGGTGCTTCCATTGGGAGTCGGCCCCATAGCCGGTGGTGGTGAGCGTCTCGGCTGCCCACTCGATGCTGAACCAGAAGTCCCGCGGGCTGCCTTCGAGGTAATCCATACCGAGCATGTAGAGGAGCCCCAGCAGGAGCACTGCGGTGGGCAGACTCGCGAGCAGGATCAGCAGGCCGCGGGTTGAACGCTTGAGTTTGAAAGAGAACATGCTCGCCCCTGATGTTCGGAAACTAGAGCCACTTGTTCCTCTTGAACAACCAGATCTGTGTCACCAGCACCGCGATCAGGACGAGGATGAAGGAGGCAAATCCCCATTGGCTGTTTGCTCCTGGCAGGCCGCCGAGGTTCACGCCCAGCAGTCCGGTCATGAATCCCAGCGGCAGGAAGATCGCCGTGAGAATCGAGAGAACGTACATGCGGGAATTGAGCTGCTCGGAGAGCTTCCCGACCAGTTCTTCCTGCGTCACGGAGGCGCGGTCCCGGACCGAATCGAGCTCCTCGACGTAGCGGATCAGTTTGTCGGCAACTTCGCGCAGGTGCATGCGGTCATGTTCCCCCAGCCAGGTGAGCTTTTCCGCAGCCATCCTGAGCACGGCCTCGCGCTGGGGCGCCAGGTAGCGCCGCAACATGATGGCCTCGCGCCGGGTCTCGGAAAGCGCGCTGCGCAGCTCCTTCGCGCCGCTGGTCACGACATCGGCCTCCATCTCATCGACCCGCTCCTCGATGTCGGCGATGGTTGCCTCGGCTCGCTCCGTGAGTCGGTCCGCGAGGTCGACGATGAATTCACCGACCGTGCATGGGCCCCGGCCGGCCAGCAGGGACTGGACGATGTCGGCCGCTGACAGCAGCTTTCTGTTCCGGCTGCTGATTATCCGCTGGCGATCGATCCACAAACGGATCGACACCATGTCCTCCGGGTCGGAACCCGGGTTCAGATTTACCCCGCGCAGCGCCAGGAGCGCCGAGTCTTCGATCACGGTGATCCGCGGCCTGGTCTCCTGCGTCAACAAGGCTTCGGCCACAATTTCATTGAGGCCGGCCTTGCCGAGCAGCCACTCGCGTGCGGCCTCGGCGGTGTAGTCGAAATGCAGCCAGAGCACGCCATGCTCCGGAACCCAAGCCGCCACCTCATCCCAGCTCAGCTGGCGCGCTCCGCCGCTACCGTCGAGCACCAACGCATAGATCAGGCCATCTCCCGCAGTTGCTTCGTCCGCTCTCGTCATTGTCCTGCTGCTCTCCAGTGAGGTGCCTCGGGGTACCACCTACGGTTCATCCAGCAGTGCTGATTGCACGTTATGGGCAACTATCAACTTCCATATCATAAGCGTGACTTCGCCCCGGGCAATGCGGTTTGCGCGCCGGAGCAAAACGGCAGCCGAGCCACGACCAGCGCGCCGGCTTGGGGCACAATGCGTTGAACAGCCAATTCGCGGCTCCGAGGCGGCGCCCGTTATCCCCGGTGCCACTCAAGTCGGGGCATCGTTCCAGTTCCATTAGAGGGAGAGATCCGAAAAATGTCGGCGAACGCAAGCTACTTGGCCCCCGGCGCGGGGGAGACGGTCTTTTCGGTAAGTGCATCGCCGATCAAGTTCGGTCCCGGCGCATTGCGCGAACTCGGAGCTGACGCCAGGACGCTCGGCATGACCAGGGTTGCGCTCTTCGTGGACCCGCACGTGCTCGCCAGCGCGTCCGGCGAGATCGCGCTCCAGGCGTTGCGCGAGGCCGGCCTCGAGGTCGCCGTCTACGATCAGACCAGGTTCGAGCCCAACAGCGAGTCATTCGAAGCGGCAGCGGCGTTCTCGCGCGAGAACGCTGT
This sequence comes from Burkholderiaceae bacterium, assembly GCA_024637395.1. Lineage (GTDB taxonomy): Bacteria > Pseudomonadota > Gammaproteobacteria > Burkholderiales > Burkholderiaceae_E > JAGXFR01. The sequence continues at coordinate 15,706 of JAGXFG010000034.1, forward strand.
CGATGGTTTCGTGTCGCTCGGTGGCGGATCGGTGATGGACACCGCCAAGGCCGCCAACCTGCTGTCCTCCTACCCGGACGAACTGATCGCCTACATCAACGCGCCCATCGGTGGCGCAAAACCGGTTCCCGGCCCCCTGAAGCCACACATTGCCTGCCCGACCACCTGCGGAACCGGCAGCGAAACGACCGGAATCGCGATCGTCGACCTGACGTCGGCCGGGCTCAAGACCGGCATCGCCTCGCCGCTGCTGAAACCCTCTTTGGCGATCGTCGACCCGACCACCGCCGAGACGCTGCCCGGCGGCGTGGTCGCGGCCTGCGGCTTCGACGTGCTGACCCACGCCGTCGAGTCATTCACCGCGCGGCCCTATACCAGCCGGCCGGCGCCAGCCCACCCGTCGCAGCGTCCGCCCTACCAGGGCTCGACGCCGTACAACGACATCGGCAGCATCGCCGCGATCCGGCTTGGCGGGAAGTACCTGGCCCGCGCCGTGCGCGACCCCGATGACGTGGAGGCGCGCCACCAGTTGATGTTCGCCGCGACGCTCGCGGGGCTGGCCTTTGGCAGCGCCGGCGTGCACATTCCCCACGCGATGTCATATTCGATCGCCACGCTGCGCCACGAGTACGTCGCTGCCGGTTACGAGGAACGCCACCCGATGGTTCCCCACGGCATCGCGGTGGTGATCAACGCACCAGCGGCGTTTCGCTTCACGGCCTCGGCCAATCCCGATCGCCATTTGGAGGCCGCAGCCGCGCTCGGGGCCGACGTCGCCGGGGCAGGGCCGGAGGACGCTGGGAAGATTCTGGCCGACGCCTTCATCGCGCTGATGCGCGAGACCGGACTCCCATCGGGCATTGCGGAACTCGGCTACAGCGCAGCCGACATCCCGGCGCTTGCCAAGGGCGCATTCGCCCAGCAGCGCCCGCTGGTGATGGCGCCGCGCAGCGTATCGCTACAGGATCTGGAGGCGATCTACCGCGACGCGTTGCGTTACTGGTGAGCGGCGAACACTGGCGATGTGTCGCCAAATGCAGGTGAGGGCGCGGCCGCCGCGTGCGGCTGCCCGCGCATACTGGCCAAATCGCCGCCCCAATGGCTTTGGCGATGTCAGTGACGGTCCTGGGGCAGGGCGGTCACGCCACAACGGGAGACATAAACATGATTCGATTCGTCCGCGCGGCCAGCATCGCGCCTGGCAAACTCGGCAGTTCGCTCGCGTTCGCAAAACAGATCGCTGGCTACCTGGGCAAGCACCATGGTCTCAAGCTCGAGGTAATGATGCCTGTGGGTGGCAATCCCCACCGCGTCGCGTGGCGCGCGGAGTACGCCAACCTCGCGGCGATGGAGGAAGCTCAAGCCAAGTTCATGGCGGATCCCAAGTACCTGGAATTGCTGGCTACTGGCGGCGACAACTTTATCGCCGGATCCGTGCACGACTCGATCTGGAGCACCGTCTAGGGCAGGCTGCTCCGGACGCCCAGCCCAATGGCGATCATTCCCTGATCAAGCGCAAAGTCGTAGCATCGCGGTAGTGCGTCCGGTCAATCTTGGGTACGACATAACCGCAGCAACTACTGCAGGAGGGCAGCCGTCATGGAGGCAGAGGGGTCCAAGCGCTCGACAGGGGTTACCTCGGTAGCCGCCGTCCTGCTGGCTTTCCTGGCCAGCCAGCATCACACCCTGCACATGCTCTTGATCGCGGTCGGAATCGGCGGCGCGGGTGCGAGCGCCATGACCATGTTTCCGATGGTGCGGCGCGTGATGCTGCTCATGTCCCTGGCGATGGTTGCCCTGATGCTCTACCGGGCACTTGACGCCCGGTCTTCGACCGCGATGCGCCTCGTCAATGCCGCCTCGGTCCTGGTGACACTGGGCCTGGTAGCCTGGTCCGTCGTGCAGTTCGGTTTCTAGGGGTAATGCGCGATGGGAGAGCCTTACCGCAAGGACTTGAGTCACCTCACCTGGGATGAAGTGTTTGCCCGTCAGGCGCTGCGCGCCGACCTGGTTGGCGACTGGACCGAGGCTCTGCAGATTCAGCGCGGCGCCTGCGTGCTGGACATTGGTGCTGGTCCGGGCTACGTGAGCCTTGAGTTGGCTGAACTAGTGGGTCCGGATGGACTGGTGTGCGCGGTTGATCGTTCAGCCGAAGCCCTGGCATACCTCGCAACGCTGCAGCGCGAGCGCGCAGTCACGCAGATCCGGCGTGTCGTGGCCGATGCGACCACTTGGGACCCGGAAGGGATGCGGGCCGATGCGGCTCTCGTCACCATGGTGCTGCATCACGCCGACGAGCCACTGAAGTTGCTGGCAAACCTGGCGCGCCTCCTGCCAAAGGGGGCGCCGTTGGTGCTAGGTGAGTTCCATCCCGACGCTCCGTGCGAGGTCGGGCCGCCGCAAACTGTGCGGATAGCTCCTGAAGAGCTTCAGGCCTGGAGCGAAGCCGCAGGATTTGCGGTCACTGGCTATAAGCGTCAGACGCCGGAGCATTACATGTTGGCACTGCGCAATGGCTCGCCGGCGATGGCAATCTGATCACCGTCGTCAGGCGGAGCGGGTTTAGCCGAGGTGCCGCGTCTCAGTCGCTGACGTAGCCGGCCTCAACCAGTTTGACCAGGGCGTGCAGGGTCTCGTTGACCGGCGTGGGAACACCCAGTTCGCGGCCGCGGCGGGCCACAAACCCGTTGAGGTGGTCGATTTCGCTCGGCTTGTGCCGTGCCATGTCCTGAGCGGTCGATGAGAACTGCGCAGGCATCGCCACGGCGATGCGCTCCATGACCTCGAGCGCGGGCGCCAGCGGCAGGTCGATGCCCTCGGCGGCGGCGAGTGCCACTACTTCGTGCACCACGGTCTGCTGCAGTTCGCGAATCGCCGGCAACGCGACAAGTTGACCGTAGCTGGCCTGGGCGAGGCCCGAGATGGCGTTGTAGGCGCAGTTCACCATCAGCTTCGACCACAGCTCGGCCGTGACGTCGTCACTGACTCGTACCGGCACTCCGGCTGACGCAAAGAAGTCGGCCAGCGGCTGCAGGCGCTGCCGCGCCGCCGCCTCGTCTTCGCCCCGTGACGCCGGCTTGTCCGGCCCGGTGGCATGTAAAGTACCGATGACCAGATCGCCGCGCCCGTGGTGCGCGACACAGCCCGGCGCGGGCATCGCGACCGCGACGTATACCACCGCCGGGACCACGACCTGGCTGACTTGACGAGCAATGCTCGGGGCGTTCTCGACCCCGTTCTGCAGGCTCAGGACGAGCGCATCAGGGTCCAGGTGCGCTGCCATTTGTCGCGCCACGGTCTCGGTGTCGGTCGACTTGACGCAAAAGAGCACCAGATCAGCGCCGCGCACGGCCGCCATGTCGGAACTCGCCGCCACGCGAATAGTTTCGGTTCGCCCGGCCATTTCCAGGCGCAGTCCGTCACGCTCGATGGCCTGCACGTGGGCGGGGCGTCCGATCAGGGTCACCTGATGTCCGGCGCGTGCCAGCATCGTGCCGAAGAAACTTCCGACGGCGCCTGCCCCGACCACCGCAACCGCCCCAAATCGCTGCGTCACCATGACTTTGCCCAAGATCAACGAGGATCGATGATAGCGCGCCCGAACTAGGGCACCAGCAGCACCTTGCCGATGTTCTTGCGATCCTGGATATAGTGATGCGCCGCGGCCGCTTCTTCGAAGCGAAAGGTCCGGGCAATCTGCGGTCGAACGGCCCCCTGGCTCCAAAGCTCCAACAGCGCATCGGACCAGCCACGAATGCGTTCAAGTTCGCTCCAGAGGTGGCCCAGGTTGACTCCAAAGACCCCCTTGTTCTGGTTGATCAGCGCTAAGGGCGTGAACTGAAACCAGGGCATGCCGGCCACCGTTCGGAGCATGCTGATGATGCTGCGTTCCTTGCCCGTGGCTGCCGACGAGATTCCGAACATGCCCAGCCGCCCGGTTGGTGCGAGCAGCCGGTAGCCCTTCTTGAACGAGGCGCCACCGACCGCATCGAGAATGAGTTCGACGCCGCGCCCGGCCATGATCTCGCGCGTGCGCGCCTCGAAGTCTTCGTTGCGATAGTCGATCAGATGATCGACGCCCAAAGCTCTGAGTTGCGCATGCTTTGCCGTCGATGCGGTGCCGATGACTTGGGCGCCGATGTGCTTGGCGATCTGCGTCGCCGCGATCCCGACCCCGCCGCCGGCCGAATGCACCAGCATGGTTTCGCCGGCTCGCAGCGCACCCATTACGACCACCAGTTGCCAGGCGGTAAAGTAGTTGACGGGAATGGCTGCGCCTTGTTCTGCCGACATTCCCGGGGGACGGGCAAAGACCTGATTTTCCGGGACGCATACCACGTCGGCATAGCCGCCGAAGCGCGTCATGGCAAACACATCACGACCGAGCCACGCCGCATCGACCCCATCGCCAATCGCGTCTACCCGGCCACCGACTTCGTAGCCCACTACCACCGGTAGCGCCGGCAGGTCGGGGTAGATTCCCATGCGGCCGAGGATGTCGGCAAAATTGACGCCGCTGGCTTCCACCCGGATGCGCAGCTCGCCCGAGCGCGGCGCCGGGTCCGGCGCCTCCTTGAGCGTGAGGACCTCCGGGGCACCCGCTTTCATAATCCAGATTTGGCGCATGTTGCAGTCCAGTTTACGCTGTCGGTACGCCCTGGGATCGAACCGGGATCTGCGTGCGAACAGCCGACAGAATGTTATCTTCGCAGGCTGGCAGGTTGAGCCATTTGCGAACCAAAGGAATTATTTAATGAAGAAACTATTTTTGATACTGATCAGCACTCTGTTGAGTGTGCTGGTCCTGGCGGGGTGTGACAAGACTACGAGTGCCGCGCCAACCGCTGTGGCGAGCGCAAAAGGCCTGCCTGACCTATCCAAGAACTCGTTCGGTTTCACCGATCTGAGTGTAGAGCAGCTTGCGAGCAGCATGACGAGTAAGAACTTCACGATGGTCAATGTGCATGTTCCCGATCAGGGAAATCTGCCCGGCACCGATCTCTCCATCCCGTTCGATCAGATTACCAACCGGCTCGACCAATTGCCGGGCAAGGATGCACCGATAGTTCTCTATTGCCGCAGCGGCGGCATGAGTACCCAGGCGGCGGCGGCCCTTGCTGCAGCGGGCTACAGCAAAGTATATGAGTTGGATGGCGGTTTCAATGCCTGGGCTGCAGCCGGACGGGAGCTGCTTGGCAAGAAGTAGTCGCGATGCCTCGCGCGTGGGGCCGGTCACTCATCAACGCCCAGGCCTCGTCGCACGCGCATCGCGCGGCCGATGACATCGAGTGTTGAGTCGTTCAGCAACCGCGCAGCCATTGGCAGCAGTTCGGCTTCCTCGCGAGCGATATGTTGCTCATAGAGGGCGATTAGCGGATCCACGTCTGCGGCCGCCAAGACTAGCGCCTCGCCCGCTGCGATCGCCACCAACTTGGGGCGCAGGCTTCGCCATTGCACCTCGATCGTGCGGTGATCGGCAATCAGCGACTCGACCAACTCCCGAATGCAGATTGGGTCCGATCCCGGCACTGATTCGAGAAGTGCCGGGAAGAGGTCGGTTTCCTCATCGGCGTGGTGGTCCTTGGCCGCGGTGTCGAAATAGCGCAGCACAGCCGTCGCGGCGACACGGGCGTCTTCGTCGACCTCGTGGGTGGCCAGGTGATTGACTAGTCGCTGCAGCGTCTGGCACTGGCGCTCAACGCGGTGGTGGCAGGCCGCCAGCATTTCCAGCGGCACCTCAAATCCGGCACTGGGTGCGTTGTGGCCCGGGAACGGCAGAATCATGGGCTCAGTCCTTGGTTAGCAGAATAGTCTGGCTTCGAGGCGCGGGCGCTAGCGCGACGCAGCCATCGAGGCGATGGTAGCGTTGCGGGGCGCGCGCGGGGGTAGAACTGCTACCAGTGATGAGGGCATGTCGCTGTGTTCCGCAACCACGCCGTAGAGTCCCGGGCGGTGCCACCAAACATCCGCGGGAGGGCAGGAGATGCAGGAACAGACTCTGGAGACCGACTACTTGGTGGTCGGCAGCGGAGCGGCGGGAATGGCGTTCTTTGACGCCATGCGAGGCTGAGCGCAGCATGGAGCATGCCCCCGACTGGCTGGTCAACAGCTTCATATACCTGAGCGCAGCCGTCATCGTCGTCCCCTTGAGCAAGGCACTGGGGCTGGGCGCGATCATCGGTTACCTCGCCGCCGGCGTGGCCATCGGGCCCTGGGGCCTGGGGCTGGTCACCAACGTCCAGGACATTCTGCATTTCGCCGAATTCGGCGTCGTCTTGATGCTGTTCCTGGTGGGACTTGAACTGGAGCCGAAGCGGCTGTGGAGCATGCGGCGGCCGATCTTCGGAGCCGGCAGCACCCAGGTCCTCGGCTGCGCGATATTGCTGACGGCGTTGGCCATCGCCTTTGGTGTCAACTGGAAGACTGCGCTGGTGGCGTCCCTGGGCCTGTCCTTGTCCAGCACCGCGATTGCGCTGCAGGTCATGGCTGAGCGCAACCTGCTGCCGACCGCCAGCGGCCGCGCGGCCTTCGCCATCCTGCTGTTCCAGGACGTCGCTGCCATCCCGATACTGGCGCTGTTGCCGCTGCTCGGCGCCACCATTGCCGAGCAGTCAGGCGGCGGCACGTCCGGCAGCCATGCATTGGAGGCTGCCCGAATCATCGGCGTCATCGCCGCGATCGTGCTCGGCGGCCGGTTGCTGTTGCGCCCGCTGTTTCGCTGGATCGCGCGCTCCCGTACACCGGAGATCTTCACAGCGGCGTCCTTGCTGGTGGTGGTCGGCATCGCCGGCCTGATGCAGCTGGTTGGGCTGTCGATGGCGCTGGGCGCGTTCCTGGCCGGTGTGCTGCTGGCCGAGAGCGAGTACCGGCGCGAGCTGGAGACCGACATCGAACCATTCAAGGGACTACTGCTCGGCCTGTTCTTCATCGCCGTCGGGATGAGCATCGATTTCGGCGTGTTGCTGGCGTCGCCGCTGCTGGTGGCCGCTATCGTGGTCGGCTTCCTGCTCAGCAAGGCGCTGGTTATCTACCTGCTGGCGCGGCAGATGGAGTTGTCCTTCCAGGATCGGCCGGTCTTCACGCTGTTGCTGGCCCAGGGGGGTGAATTCGCGTTCGTCGTCTTCCAGGCGGCCGCCGGTGCGCTGGTTTTCTCTGCCGAAACCGCGTCGCTGCTGATGGGCGCGGTTGCCGTATCGATGCTGGTCTCGCCGCTGCTGCTGGTGGCGATCGACAAGCTGCTGCTGCCGCACTACGCCAGCCGGCACACGGTGGTTCTGGAAGAAATAGCTGAACAGCAGGAAGCGCCGGTGCTTATTGCCGGGTTCGGCCGCTACGGCCAGATCGTCGCGCGGGTACTGCTCGCCGAAGGGGTCGACTGCACCGTGCTCGATCACGATGCCGAAATGGTCGAGGCGGCACGCAATTTCGGCTACCGGGTCTTCTATGGCGACGCCTCACGGCTCGACCTGCTGCGCACTGCGGGCGCCGCCACGGCGAGGGTGCTGGTACTGGCGGTCAACGATGTCGAACAGTCACTGCGGATCGTCGACCTGGTCCGCGATCATTTCCCGCAACTGCAGATTGTCGCAAGGGCTCGCGACGTGACCCACTGGAACCAGCTGCGCGAGCGCCGGGTGATGCTGGTGCAGCGCGAGATGTTCGAGTCGAGCCTGCGCAGCGCACGCAGCGTGCTGGAACTGCTCGGCAACAGTGCTTTGGATGCTGAAAACACCGCCAACCGGTTCCGCACCCACAACCTGGAACTGTTCGAACAGCTTCATCCGCATTTCCAGGACCGCGCTAAGCTGATTGCGGTCGTGAAGCAGGGCCGCGAGCAACTCGAGGCCCAGATGGCCCAGGAACGGCTGGAGCGCGCCCGGCGCGCATCGGCTGCGCCCGACTAGCGGCGACGTTGATGGTTTGGATCGGCATGTGGTCCTTGCCATCAAGCAAGGAAAGGGGGGCACCCCGGCCACGGGCGGCCCCCCGCGGGTGAAGCAACTGACTCCACCCGAGTGGTGAGCCTTCCCAGACTCACCTCTGCCGACAGCCCGTGCGACTGCCGACATCAACCCTCCTACGGTGATCGGTTGTTGTCGCTTCAGGTACCTCGGGGAAGGACTTGGAGGAAGCAGCACCTGAGACCGAACGAGGATTCACGTTAAACATAACTTGGGATGGGCGGCAGGGATATAGGATTGTGGTCCCATCCCGTTCGCGCCGGTTTCAAGATCGACCGCGGCGCAGATTTCACGTGGCTTCCTTGTCGATGCGTAACCAGTCAGTGCCGACTAACCGCAATCCAACCTGGAAATAAACCATGACCTTTTCTCGTCGAAATCTGTTCACACTGCTTTGTAGTGTCGCGCTTGCGATGTTGGCAGGGCAGGCTTACGCAGCTGCGACCGTCGTCAAAGTCTCGTTGTGGGACAAGGGCGCCATGTCCATGAGTGCGCTGGGCAAGGGCCCCGAGATGGGCATGGCGATGGGAAGAGGTACCGCCATGACCGGCGCCCAAATGGGCCTCACTCTCTCGACAGTTACCGTGCCAGCGGGGGAGGTGACCTTCAAGGTAACCAATGACTCAAATGTCATGGTGCACGAGATGATCGTGGCGCCGCTCCGGAACGAGCAGACGCCGCTGCCATACCTGAAAAAAGAGATGAGGGTCGACGAAGAGGCCGCTGGCCATCTCGGAGAAGTTGCGGAACTCCAACCAGGACAAGGCGGGGCACTCACCCTGACCATGAAACCCGGACGCTACATCCTGTACTGCAACATGCCCGGCCACTACACGCTCGGCATGTGGAAGCTGATCACAGTCCGATAGCGCTCATCTCGTCTTGCTTGACCAGGGAGTGAACCTGGCTTTCGGCGGATTTGAACGGCGCTCACGGCAACGAGTTGCCGTCCCACTCGTGGTTGGGATCGGGAACGAAAACACCTACCTTTTCACTGTCATCCTTGCCCAGGATCACAACGATCCATCCACCGGGAACCTTGGACCTCGCAGCCCGGGAAAGCCAGCCATCGACAGAGACTCCTGGAAAATAAATTCCCATGCCCTCGAAACTCAGATAGGGATCTATCTTCATTGTTGCTCCGGTGGTTGGTTGGACCGGGTTGTCATGCAAGAAAGGATAAGCGCCCTTAGCTGCCTTCAACGATAAATAACGTGCAATCGGCACTACTCAAGCGCATAGCCTTCACCGGCGCATATTCTGCTGAATCTACAAACGCTTGCGCGCTCTTAACGTCAGCAAATTCGATAATTACAATCCTGGTGGGTGTCCAAAGCTCTGTTTGCCTAACATCCATCGCACCACCTCTAGCCCGATAGACACCGCCGTATTTTTCAGCGATAGGCTTCGCCAGCTTTTTGTACTCCTCATATACCTCGGGGTTGTTGATCTTGGTGTCAACAACAAGATATGCACTCATATGGCAACCTCCGAATTATTTGACGCATAACTGGTTACAGGACTCGGTCTCGCGCCCTGACTTGGCGGTTCCTGGCGCCGTGCGGCCGCAACCAACCGTAGCAGGTAATCGCCCACGGCGGTGCGTCGATCACTTGTTCGCGCTCGCTATGGTGATCAGGGTGATCTCGGGTGAGGCGAACAAGCGTATCGGCGGCCCCCACGTGCCAGCGCCGCGGCTGACATACAGCCGTCTCCCATCGGTCAGTTCTGTCAGGCCGGTGCCGACACGATAAGACAGCCACGTCAGAAAGACGAACGGGAATATCTGACCGCCATGGATATGTCCGGAGAGTTGCAAATCGAATGGCAAATGGTTATCTACCACCGGCTGGTGTTTGAGCAGGACGATGAAGTCATCCGCGGTGACTGAACTGAGCGCCTTGCTGATATCTCGCCTGGCATGCTGCCCGGAAGTTACTGCGCTGGGGTCATCGACACCCAGCAGGACGATGCCACCTGCTTTGGCCGATTCGCCCCGCAACACGGTAAAGCCTGCGTTGCGCAGGAATAGCAGGGAATTTCCCAGCCCGGCATAAGTTTCGTGATTGCCGGTGACCGCATATGCGCCGCGCGGCGGCGTGTATGACTGGAAGTGCTTGGCAAGCTCGGTAAGGTTGTCGCCCTGCCCATCGATGATGTCTCCCGTCGCCACCACGATGTCAGGCTTGAGTTCGCGCAGTTTGGACATGACGCGGTCGAGAAAATCTTCCCCCATCATGATGCCAAGGTGCAGGTCTGAAATCTGTGCGATCGTGAGGCGTCCCGATGCGAGCTTGGGGGTGGTGATGTTGACTTCTTTAATCTCGATCTGGCGCGCCTCGACAAACCCGTAGCCCAGCGCGGCAAGTGCGAGCAGGCTCACCATTCGGAACGCCAACGCTGCGTCGAGGGGCCACTTGAAATTCAGCAGTGTGGCGAGCGAATGGCCGAGATCGAATAGCAGGCCGATGCAAAGGAACAGGAACAGATATCCCATCCACGTATAGCTCACCCAGGCGGTGGCGACAGTGGTGCGGTGCCAGCTTTGCCTTTCCAGGAACCAGACCAGCAACGGGGAGAAGGTCAGGACGATGCCCGCGACCGTGAGCGCCAGGCCCAGAGGCCATGTATGCGGAAAGCTCATCCACACCTTGCCGAGCGCATAGACGTGCATGGCACCGTAGATCAACAAAGCCACGCTCAGGAAGGTCAGCATTGCCATGCTCCTAAGTGGTTGACTCTTCAAAAGCAATACTTTACTGAGAGAATGGCAACCGAGGGGCGAGAGCGATGGGACAACCGTACCGCAAAGAGATGAGTCAGCTGGCCTGGGATGAGGTATTTGCCCGCCAGGCTCACGACGTCATGACCAGAAGCCGTTCCGTGGCTGACCCCATCAT
>JAGXFG010000035.1 GCA_024637395.1 Burkholderiaceae bacterium
GCAATGCCGTTCGGGATTCAGGTGGTCGGCTCATTCGGCGGCGACGCCGCCTTACTGGACGCCGCCGAGGAGCTGGAGGAAGCTTTTGCAGGTATCGCTGGCCTGGGCCGCCCGGTTCCCGACACGACATTGCTGGCGAGCGCCCGAGCGGAGTTGCGCTCGATCGTCACCGCTGCTCCCGATAATTCCTGGCGAGACGGGGCCTGAAGTAAACCGCGAACGCCAGGGTTGGACGCTCAGGATAGTCCGCGCACCAGTTCGCCACCGATGCGCAGGACGTCGTCGACCAGCGAGTCGGCGTGCTCCAGGTTGGCTCGGGCACCGACGAAGCAGGGTCGCAATGCCAGCTTGCCGCCTACCTGAGTGGTGCTGGGCAGATTCCGGTTCTCTCTGATCAGGCGACGATGCAAGAGCCGGTTGAGCCGGTCCAGGTCGTCGACTTGGTCAGAGAAGTAGCGGAAGCAACATATCGACAGAGTTGGCTCGATCAGCAGTTCAAGGTTTTGGTGCTGGCGGGCGATGTCCGCGATTCGGGTCGCCATGTCGTTGTGCCGCCTGACTCGTTCGCGCATGCCCTCGACACCGATTTCGCGGATCAGAGCCCACACCACAACTCCACGGCTCGGTGCGCTCAGTTCCACCCCATAGTCGAAGTAAGGAATGCCAAAGTCGTCCATCGAGTGTTCGATCGCCGGCGCCGTGGACTCATCCTGTTCTATCGACCCCTCGAGGTAGTCGGCCGGTTCCTGCGTGAACGCGCGCAGCAGCAGCTCGCGGTCGCGCACGAAGGTGGCCGCAACGCCGATCGAGGCGCCGAGCCATTTGTGCGGGTCGACGATCACCGAGTCCGCCAGCTCCAGCCCCTGGTACAGGTGCGCCTTGCGCTCGTCGAGGATACCCGGCAGGCCATAGGCGCCATCGACATGAAACCAAACTCCATGCTCGCGGGCGACCTCGGCGATCTCGCGCAGCGGGTCGATGGCGCCGGTGTTGGTGGTGCCGGCGTTGGCAACGACGGCCATCGGCAGCACCCCAGCCTGCCGGTCTGCAGCGATGACGCGGCGCAGGTCGTTGACATCCATCCGGCCGCGATCGTCGCAGGCGATCGGGCGCACCGCGCGCCGCCCGATTCCTAGTACCCCGGCGGAGCGCTGCACGGTGTGATGGGCTTCGGCCGTGGCGTAGACCCCGACCTGGCGGTGAACTCCAGCGGCCGCCACGTCGTGGCCGACCTGTTCGAAAGCGAACTGGCGCGCCGCACCCAGGGCCAGCAGGTTGGCCGTCGATCCGCCGCTGCTGTAGACGCCTTGCATGGACCCGATGCCACACATGGTGGCCAGCCACTTGAGCGAGACCTCCTCGAGCAGGTTGAATGCGTGCAGATGGTATCGCTGGGGAGATGCGATGTTGGCGGCTGTCGCAGCCAAGGCGGCAACCGTGGTGCCGCCGGTCGTGATGTAGGAACTGAAGCCAGGTCGGGTAATCGATGACCCGTTGGGGATGACCACCTTGACCAGCTCCTCCGTGACCCGATCTATGCCCACGCCTTTTTGCGGCAACGGAATATCGAGGCGCCGGCGCCAGCCGTCGCCGTTGACCTGAGCATCGGGATGGTCGAACTTCACGAACTCATCGAGTGCTTCTCCGACTCTCGCAAGCAGCGATTGCAGGTGAGCGGTTTCGGCAGCGTCAACTTGCACGGCGATTCCTCCTGGCTCACGCCGCCAAGGCGACTGGTTTGTTGATCGCCTCGGCCTCGGTGGTGAAGTGGCATTCAGTGATAGCGATATCCATATCCGCTCCTCAAGTCATTTGGCCGACCGCAGTATGACGGGTAGCGCCATCGCTGGTACCTTCTTGAAATCGGCTTGGCCTTGAGACCTCAGAGGAGCGTGGCAAACAGCAGCCAGCCACCCCAGGCCATCAGGCCCAACCCTGCTACCCGGGCAACCTGCCATTGCTGCGGGGCGACCTTCTCAACCAGCACAAAGGCGGCGATGGCGGCCACCCAGAGCAGGTTCATGACGCCGCCCACGAACAACAGCGTCATCACTGCCCAGCAGCAGCCCGTGCAGAACGCTCCGTGGCGCAAGCCCATTACCAATGCGCCCCGGCGGCCGTCGCGCCATTCGGTGAGCAGGAAGCCCAGCGGCGTGCGGCATTTTGACAGGCAGGCGTTCTTGAGGCCGCTCCACTGAAAGGCTCCGGCCGTGATCAGCAGCAATCCGCCCAGAAAGGGGCTGGTGCTCACCATCATCGGCGAAAGCAGCGCGGCCTGATGAAATCCCCACTGCGCCATCGTTGCCGCGAGGCTGAAGACACTCCAGACAATTGCGTAACCGGCAAGAAACACTGCCGTTGGCACGAACGCATTGCCCTGCGCCCGGCGCCGGCGGTGAATGGAGGTGAAGGTGAGAATCATCGGTGAGGCGGAGGGCACCATCATGGCCACCATCATCACCGCCCACATCAACAGCATCAGCGCGAAATCGATCGCACTCCAGGGCTGCCATTGGGGCATGGCCATGCCCATGCCCGCCATCGGTATCGGCATTGGCATCGCGGCCATGCGCAGGGCCAGAAAGATGATGTAGGCCCAGGAAAGCGCGGTGATGGCGCCAAGTCCGGCCAGCACGACGCGCCGGTCGCGGCGATGGATCGCGTTCAAGTCGGTACTGGACACTTGTGATTTCCCCCGTCTGGGGTGCTCGTCTTACGACCGGCGACGATCGGTTGGACGCAGCGGGGCAGGCCACCCGAGAGGGAAGCTGCCCTGCCTCTGCTATGCGCCCTGATAATTGAACGGGGAATGGAAGCCGTTCTTCTCGCTGAATTTCCAGCTCAGCCCATGGTCCTCGTAGCGCACTTCCGTCGAGCGTGCCGCCACAGCGTCGTGGCCGGGCGCGATGCACAGGGGGTGGTTGCTGATCGTCACGTCGGCGCCGCCCTGGCCGTCGATGTTTTCGATAGTGGCTTCGGCGATGTTCCCCATGCGCAGGCTCCGTTTCCTGCCGCTTGCCTCGAACGTCATCGGGGCAGTCTTGACGCCGATTACCTCGCCGATATGCGAGGCCAGCATGGCGGGGTGCCCGCCCGCCTGGCCCGCGAAGATCTGCGTCAAGGCGCCGCGCTGGGCCTCATCGGCCTTCTCATCCAGATAGAGCGCCACCTTCCACTTCACCTTGGCCATGTGTCCGGGGGAGTGCACCGCCAGGGCCACGTTCAGTCCATCGACCTTGACCTCGCCAAAGCTTCCCTGTTCGATGTGCCAGGCGACGAGCGCGGTACATTCCCCGTCGGTCGGAGCGCTCAGGAATACGCACGGACAAGCCGTCTCGCAGTTGCAGGCCTCGAAATAGTTGCCCTTCAGTTGCCATTTTTCCATGGTGAATGCCTCGATGGTCGTTTGATGCATGGACCACCGTATGCAATTCTCGAAATGCCAAGCGCCGGTGGCGGACGCTGGTGAACATGGCCAACTTCCGCTGGCGCTTGCGCGGATCGCGTGATGACGCGGCCCGCAAGGGCGCGCGAATGAACTATCCGATGGCGGCGAGCAGGTACGTCAGGGACTGCGTCGGGCTGGACCCGGCAACCGCCATCAGCGATATGAACAGCGCCGTGAAGGTCGCTCCGACGACGAGTAGTGGACCTAGTTTCATGCCCTCTCCCCTGGGTAATAGATGACGAAAACACTCTACTACTCGCGGGCTCCAATCGCCGGAGTCTCCTGACGCGCGAAATGGCTACTTGTAAGGGAAGGCGCCCCGCGAAAGGGGCGCCGGTGGTATCTGACTTTCAGGATCGGGGGCGAGGGCGAAGGCCGAGTCTTTGGGCAGGTCTCAAAGAGTTGAATGCAGGTAATCGACCATGGTGATGAAGTCGAATACCGGCAGGCCTGAGCGCTGGCGAATCAGCGCGGCGTAGGGCGGCAAATCGGTGCATTCGAGAACGAAGGCGCGGGTAGCGGGATACCCTTTCAGGGCCCGCAGCGCGGTGCCGAGGACCTCCTGCCCGATCTTGGCCAGATCGATATCGGAATCAGGCTGCGCAAACATCCGGTTCCATTCCTCGCATTGCTCGAGACCCAGAATGTGGAGCCCGTCAGTGCTCTCGATTCCGACCGCTGAGAGATGATCCGTGCGCAATGCCCCAGCGTTGGCGGTGAGGATGCAAATTTCTCCTGTCGGTCCAAGAATCCGCTGCACCAGCGGCACCTGCAACAGGCTGGAAGTGAAGACGGGTGCGTCAACGGCGGCGGCCAACTCCTGCTGGAAGATCGCGTTGAATCCGCAGCTGGTAGTTATCGCCCTGATTCCCTCCGCGACCATGGTCCCGGCATCGGCAATCATGGTGCGAAGAACGTCCCGGTCGGGATGCTCCAGGATGGTATGGGCGTTGGCGCCGCGCACCGGATTTAAGCGCACCGGATAGGCATACGACGCCGGATTGGTGCTGTTGCCGACGAGCGTTTCGAGTTGCTGCAGGCCATTGGGCACCTGGCCGGTTTCCCAGCAGAGGATGCCGATCTTCGCCACTTGAGCCTCGTGCGTCATTGCATCCGCCGCCAGTCCTAGAACCGGTCGACCCGGTAGGGCGCGAGGTCGAATGGCGCCGCGCGACCGGCCACCAGGCCGGCAATCAGTTCTGCAGTAGTGGCCGCCATGGTCAGGCCAAGGTGACCGTGGCCAAATGCGTAGAAGACATTGTTGCAGCGGGGCGAGCGCCCGATCACGGGCAACGAATCGGGAGTGGAGGGACGGTGCCCCATCCATTCCCTTTGAATCGTCTGTGACTTGATCCCTGGCAGGACACTGCGGGCAAACGGAGCCAGGGCGCGAATCCGGCGGTAGTTCGGCGCCGCAGTCAGGCCGGCCAGTTCGTCCCCGCTCACGACCCGAATCCCGTCATGCATCGGCGAGAGCACGCAGTCCTTTTCGGGAAAGCCGACCGGCCGATTGAGCAGCGCTCCGGCGGTCGGAGCGAATGACATGTGATAGCCGCGCTCGGTGTCGAGGCTGACCCGATCGCCGATCTGGGCGGCGAAGTGCTTTGACCAGGCACCGGTTGCAACAACTGCGGCATCAAAGGTTCGGGTTGACTGTTCGGTGCGTACCGCGATGGTGCCGTCGCTGTTGGGGCGCAGTTCCAGCACGTTCTCCTGAACGTACCCGGCACGCCGTTGGCGCGCTCCGGCGAAGTATTTTTCCACCAGCCCCCGGGGGTTGTCGACGAAACCGCTGCCGGGCTGAAACAGGCCGCAGTTGTATGCGTCCCGGCTGAGGTTGGGTTCGAGAGCGGCTATTTCCCGGGCGCTCAGGATGGAGAAATTGACGCCATGCCTGGTCATCAATTCCCGTTGCAGGGTGGTGTTGTTGAAGGCCGCTTCTGAGCGATAGACTTTCAACCAGCCCACGAGCCTGATCGCATCGAGCGCACCGCTCATTTCGGCCAGAGCCAGGTGCGATGCCATCGAGCGGGAGACCAGCGGGGCGAGCGCCGCGGCAATGCTTGCGACCCGGGCAGGTCGGCCGGCGGCGATGAAACGCAGCAACCACGGCAGGGCCTGCAAGGCGTATGAGGGGCGCAGGACCGCGGCCCCGTTGCGATTGAAAACGTACGATGGAATCGAACGCAGGACATCAGGGGTTGCGGTGGGCATCACCGCGCCTTCGACTATGCCGCCGGCATTACCGGAACTGGTTCCGGCTCCGACCTCGCCGCGATCGAAAACCGTAACCTCATGGCCTTCGGCAGCCAGCGCCAGGGCCGTCGCTGCCCCCACGATGCCGGCGCCGAGCACGGCGATGGAGCGTTGTTGCCTGGTGTCAGGTGTTGCCATGTTACTCACTGGAGTTGTGTCGGCTGGGTGTGCGCGGGCGCGGGAGACTGTGTCTGTCTAGTGCTGCAGGATCTTGCCGAGAAATTCGCGGGTGCGCTCGTTGGCGGGCTTGGTAAAGAAGACCTCGGGTTCGGCGACCTCGATGATTGCGCCCTTGTCCATGAACACCACCCGATCGGCAACCTTGCGCGCAAAGCCCATCTCATGGGTTACGACAATCATGGTCATGCCGTCCCTCGCCAGAGACACCATTACGTCGAGAACCTCGTTGATCATTTCCGGGTCGAGCGCTGAGGTCGGCTCGTCGAAGAGCATGATCATCGGCTGCATGCACAGGCTGCGTGCGATCGCGACGCGCTGCTGCTGGCCGCCCGAGAGCTGGTGCGGGTAGGAGTCGAACTTGTCGCTCAGGCCAACCCTTTCCAGCTGCTGCCGGCCGCGGTCCTCGGCGTCCTTGCGGGACATCTTGCGCACGTGAATCGGCGCCAGCGAGACATTCTGCAGGGCCGTCATGTGGGGATAGAGATTGAACTGCTGAAAGACGAAACCGATCTCCATCCGCAGCTTGCGCAGTCCCGAGCCATCGGCCAGGGAGATGTCATCGACAACCAGCGCGCCGCTCTGGAATTTTTCCAGGCCGTTGACGCAGCGGATTAGCGTGCTCTTGCCCGATCCGCTGGGTCCGCAAACCACCACCACTTCCCCCTTGCGAACTTCCAGATCGATATCTTGCAGAACGTGGTTGGTGCCGTACCACTTGTTCACTTGGCTGAATTTGATCATCGAAGTTCAATGCCTCTCGAGTCGGCGCGACAAGTGCAGCAGCGGGTAACAGAGGATGAAATAGCCGATGCCGACGACCGAAAATACCAGCAGCCCGTTGGGAACGCTCTGGACGATAACCCAACCCGAGCGGGTCAGGTCGAGCAGGCCGATCGCCGACACCACCGACGAATCCTTGACCAGCAGCACGAACTGGCCGACCAGCGACGGAACAATCATCCTGGTGGCTTGCGGCAGCACGATCAGGCGCATCTGCTGGAAGCGGGTCAGGCCGGCAGACGCCGCGGCCTCGAGCTGGCCCCGCGGCACCGCGCGGATTCCGGAGGCGACGATTTCTGAAATGAAGCAGGCGGCAATGTTGGTGAGAGTGAGCGCACCCGCGCTGAAGGAGTCGAGCTCGATGCCGGCTTCGGGAAGAATGAAGAACACCACGAACAGCTGCACCAGCACCGGGGTGCCGCGAAAGATGTCGGTGTAGGCGCCAATGACGAAACTGAGCACCCTGAACCGACTGGCGCGGCCGATGCCCAGCACGAAGCCGGCAATTCCACCCGCCACGATGCCGATCAGCGATATCGCCAAGGTGATGCCGATCCCATTCAGGATCACCCGGTAGTACTGGGCGACGCTAATCACTTGATCGATGAACATGTCCATGCCCGTCGCGCTCAATGGCCAGGCGCCGGGCTGGAAATGCGATTCCAGCCCGTTGCCGCCAACTTGAGTCCGAAGTAGATGATCAGGTAGCCCACGGCAGTGATCGTCAGTCCCTCGACCGGCATGAATCGTTCAACGGCCAGGGTTTGTCCGGTGCGGGTCAGTTCCAGAACCGAGATCAGCGACAGCAGCGACGAGTCCTTGACCAGCACGATGGCCTGACCGATCAGTGGTGAAACCATCGGCCTGAGTGCCTGGGGAAGAATGACCAGGCGCATTTGCTGCCAATAGGTCATTCCCGAACTGGCGCTGGCCTCCATTTGTCCGGCCGGGATGGAGATGATCCCCGAGCGGATGATCTCGCCGACGTAGGCGCCGCTGTTGAGCGACAGGGCCAGCACTCCAACCACCAGCTCCGGCATTCCCAGTCCGAGAATCGGCAGTCCGAAATACAGGAAATAGAGCTGCGCCAGCAATGGGGTGGCGCGAATCAGGTCGACATAGGCGACGGCGGGCGCGCGAATGATGCGCGACTGCTGGATGCTCATCGCGCAGGCCAGGATGCCGATCGCCAGCGCTCCGGCGAACCCGGCCAGAGAAATGGACAGGGTCGACAGGAACCCGGTCCAGAAGGTCGGCATGGTCTCCGCGATGACGCGGAAGTTCAGGTCCGATAGCATCGATCAACCTGCTTCAAGGCAAAGGCGGGACCCGGCTGCCGTCCTGGGCAAGGGCCGAGTCCCTCGAGCATCAGTTGCTCAGTGCTCGTCCTTCCATTTCGTCGAATAGACCCAGTATTCGAGGTTCTGCTCCAGCCGGCCGTCGAGCATCGTCTGGTCGATGAACAGGTTCATCCAGGTCAGCAGATCCAGTGAGTCATAGCGCGTCGCGAAGGCCAGCGGCTCCTTGGCGAGCAAATCGGGCATGATCTTGAACGTCCCTTTCGGGTAGCCCAGCGCCTGGCCAGTGACCGCCGAGCTGTCGTTCAGGAGGCAGTCCGCCTGACCGTTCTTCACAGCGTCGAGCAGCAGCGTGCCGCCGCCCTTGTAGCTCTTGTGTTCACCCTTGGGGAATACCGTCTTGGCAAGCTTCTCGCCAGTGCTGCCGAACAGTACCGCAATCCTGGTGCCGGGAGCCTTGCAGGATTCGGTCGAGGTGAACTTGGTGCCGGCCTTGGTCGCGACCATCGGGCCAATGTAGATCCACGGCTTGGTGAACGCCACTTTGGTCGCCCGCGCCAGCGTCGGAGTCATGTCGGCAGCCAGCATGTCGGCCTTGCCCGAGAGCAGTGCGGGCAGGAGGCCGTCCCAGTCCAGGTCAAGAAATACCGCCTTGACGCCCATTTCCTTGGCCATCAGCTTGGCCAGCTCGACCGAGCTGCCGGTGCGCTCGCCCTGCTTGTCGACCATCGAGAACGGGGGGCCCTGGGTTTGCACGGCTACCCGCAGTTCGCCACGTTTCAGGATGTCGT
Source organism: Burkholderiaceae bacterium (assembly GCA_024637395.1). Classification (GTDB taxonomy): domain Bacteria; phylum Pseudomonadota; class Gammaproteobacteria; order Burkholderiales; family Burkholderiaceae_E; genus JAGXFR01. The sequence goes on from JAGXFG010000035.1 coordinate 8,754, forward strand.
CCAGGGTGCTCGCGTGGGCGGCGGCCGCCAGGCCAATCGAGGTGGCGCAGGCCAGCAGGATCGGTGGCAACAATTTCGCAAATTTCATTCACTCTCTCCTTGAATATTATTCGTGTTGGAGAATCCACCACGATTTGGCTTTTCGTCGGGGACAACCGCTGAGAGATTGATTCAACCGCGCGATCAGGCCCGGCCGGTGACCAATGTTGAAACAAGCTGATTGTAGCCGCCGCTCAAATGGACGCCGCAAAAAGATTGTCATGGGGCTAGAAAGCTGTCACCGGCCAGTTCCAGCGGTGCCGGAATATCGGCTCATGCGAGAGAATCATCTGAGGGGCGTGCAAATCCTTCCGTCAACTCCAGCAGCACCGGAGAGCCAATTCCCTCGGCGAGAAGCCGTGCGCTCTTGCCGCTCGCGCTGTGGCCCAAGGCCGCGCTGTGCAGGTGGGCACGAACCGTCAGTTCGCGCATGCCGCTGCGAGCTGCGAGAGCATGCAGTTCTTCGACCCAGACTGCGGCCTGGGGCAAGCCTTGCTCCACTGCCAGCCGGCACAACACCTCCAAGGTGTATCCCTTGCCCCAGAGATAGGCGTCGGGCAGGCGGCTGCCGCGTGCGACCGCATCAACCAGCACTTCAGTGGCCCCTTGGGCGTCGCCGCGTGCGATCGCAACTCGCCCCAGTCCACGGGCTGCGATGCCTTCCCAGCATGGGTCGTTGAGCTGGCAGCCAAGCGCGAAGGCGTGCTCGAGGCGTTCGGCAGCAGCGTCGATGTCGCCGTGCAAGAGGTCGATTTCAGCCCGCAATGATTGGGGCCAGGGAACTAACGCCGTCCAGATTCCCTGCGCCAGCGCCAGCGAGCGATCCAGCGCGGCGGTCGCCCCCGGGTGATCGCCGCACAGCAGCAATGCCCGCCCCAGCATCGACAGCGCATATGCGCTCTGCTTGGCCTCGCCGAGGCTGTCTGCGGCTGCCGAGGCGTCGCGCAGCACTGCAATCGCTTCCTGGTAATGGGCGGTGTCACTCAGTGCCGACCCATGCACCGTTGCAATCCGCGTCTGCTCGGCGCGGTCGTCACCGGCCAGCGTTTGCGCTCGCCGCAGCCAGACCAGCGTGCGCTCATACCTGCTGCGCAGGAACTCGACATAGCCCAGTTCGCGACAGGCCGCCGCCGCCAGCGGCGACGATTCCGATTGGCTGACCGCAAGCGCTTCGTGCAGTGCGGTCGCACCTTCCTCATCGCGGCCGCGGGCCGCATGGACCAGCGCGCCACCCAGGGCAAGGCGGGCGCGGGCGCGCAACGTGTTGTCGCCGATGGCGTCCGCTTCGACGATCGCGCAACGCAGGCAGTGCAGGCCGGCTTCGAGGGCGCCGGCGTTGATTGCCGCTTCTCCGGCGTCGATCTGTGCGCGGGCCGCAGCGCGCCCGGTTGTGGGCCGTGCGGTTGGGGTTGCCGTGACTGTGCTGATCGCCGCAGCAAGCGCAGGGCCTGGGGCAACGCCAAGTTCGCGCCTGAAGAGATCGCCGCAGGCGGCAGCCTGGCGGGCCGCACCGACGCCGTCGCCCGCCGCGGCCAGGCTTCTGACGAGCAGTGCCTGGAAGTTCTCATCCAATGGATTCAGGCGCACCAGCCGACCCGCGAGGTCGGCTGCTTCGGCAGCAGCGCCGACGGCCAAACGGGCCAAAGCCGCCTCCCGCAGAATCCCCTCCGCAGCCCCCTGCAAGTGTCTGCGCTCGGTCGCTAGCCAGATTTCGAACGAAGGACTGCTTGGAAAGTTCATGCCTTCGAGCAGCTCGTGGCCCAGGCCAGGCACGCGCAACGCTTCCCCCCAGCTTCCGCCCAGAATGACAGCGGCGTCCACGAAGTCGGTCGACTCTCTGGGGATGTGGAGCACGTCACCGCCCAAGCCGGCATCACCTATGAGGCGGCGAAGCTGGCTGAGATTCCAGCGCAGGGCGCCCAGCGGATCGTCGGCGTCCTCGAACAGCAGAGTTGCCAGATGGGAGCGGTTAACCGGCGCCTGGCATAGGGCCAGATAGGCCAGCAGCCCCCACACCTTGTGTCCGCGAGGTGCGGGCAAAGGCTGGCCGTCGCGCTCGACACGCGGTGCCCCAAGGAGGTGGATTGCCCGGCCCATGGGAGGATGGTCGCCCAGGGCCGGGTCCGACACAAGATTGTGGTCAGGCTTCGGCAGTGGTCGGATCGATGACATTCATGACCCGCGCGACGCTGTTGGCGGGGAAACCGCCGCGCCGAGCGTGCTCCCGAACGAGCTCCTCGTTCGGCGCGATATAGATGCAGTAGATCTTGTCTCCGGTGACATAGCTATGTACCCACTGGATGCTGGTCCCGAGATCCGCCAGGACGCTGCAAGACTTCTGGGCTATCGCCTGCAACTCGGAATCTTTCGATGCGCCGACCCCGGCGATTTCACGTTCAATTACGAATGTGGGCATCACAGCCTCCTGAAAAGTGAATGGAGGCCAGAGATTGCACGGCGAGCGTGTGACCGGGCGTGTGACGAAAGATGAGCACTAACCGTGGCGCTCATGGGAAAATGCCGCCGATGCCACCATCTGCGTCAGCACCACCAGCCGTACCGCCGGAGTTCGCCCAGGCACTGCGTGAACTGGGCCTGGCCGACGGCGGCCATCTCACCGGCGTGCCGCTCACTGGCGGCGTGTCCTCCGACATCTGGCGCATCGACACCGCGCACGGTCCGGTCTGCGCCAAGCGCGCGCTCCCCAAACTGCGGGTCGCGGCCGACTGGCACGCGCCCATCGAGCGCAACCTCTACGAAGCCCGCTGGATGTCGGTCGCAGACGCCGCCGTGCCGGGCAGCGCGCCGCGGGTCCTGGGGCAACACCCGGGACTTGGCGTGCTGGTGATGAGTTATCACGCGCCTGCCGAGCATCGGCTGTGGAAGGAGCGGCTGCGTGAGGGCGAGGCCGACCTTGAAACCGCCCGGCAAGTAGGGCGCTCGCTAGTCAGCATCCAGGCGTACTCGGCAGCCAGCGCCGAGCTCTCGGGGCGCTTCGATAGCGATGCGATCTTCTTCGATATCCGGCTCGAACCCTACCTGCTGGCCACCGCGCGGCAGCACCCGGAGCTTGCAGCCAGGCTTGAGGAACTGGTCGCTCAGACCCAGAGCAACAAACTCGCGCTGGTCCATGGCGACGTCAGCCCGAAGAACATCCTGCTGGGTCCGCGCGGTCCGGTGTTCCTCGACGCCGAGTGCGCCTGGTGGGGCGATCCGGCGTTCGACCTCGCCTTTTGCCTCAACCACCTGCTGCTCAAGTGCCTGTGGACTCCGCGAGCGCGCGACGATTTCCTCTGCTGCTTCGATGCGCTGGCCAAGGCCTACCTCGAGGGGGTCGACTGGGAGCCGCGCGCCGCGATCGAGCACCGCGCTGCGGCGCTGCTGCCGGGGCTTTTTCTGGCGCGGGTGGACGGCAAGTCGCCGGTCGAATACCTCACCTCCGATGCCCAGCGCCAGGCGGTGCGCCGGGTCGCGCGACAGCTGCTGCTGCACCCGGTGGCGCGGCTCGCGGAAGTCAGGGATAAATGGTGCGAGGAACTGCAACGATGACCAACGAGAGCCAGATCAGCGACGTCCATGCCCGACGAGTTTGGGACAGCCGCGGCCGCCCCACCGTCGAGGCTGAGGTTTCCCTGCGCAGCGGCGCGCTCGGCCGCGCCATCGTGCCCGCGGGCGCCAGCAAGGGCCGGCGTGAAGCACTGGAACTGCGCGATGGGGGCGAACGCCATGGTGGCCTGGACGTGGGGCGTGCGGTGGCCAATGTCAATGGCGAGATCAGGCGCGCGGTACTGGGCATGGCGGCCGACGATCAGGAGGAACTCGACGAGCACCTGATAGCGCTCGACGGCAGCCCGAACCGGGATCGCCTGGGGGCCAACGCGCTGCTGGCGGTATCGATGGCGGCGGCGCACGCCGCTGCGAGCATCCACGGTGTGCCCCTGTACCAGTACCTCGGTGGCGTTGGTGCAACCCTCTTGCCGATGCCACAGATCCAGATCTTTGGCGGCGGCGCCCACGCCGGACGGCGCGTCGACATCCAGGACTTCATGGTGGTCTGTCCCGGCGCAGCAAGTTTCGCGCAGGCCCTGGAATGGACCGCCGAGGTCTACCGTCATGCCGGCCGGTTGATGGCCGATCGCGGCAGCCAGTTCGGGGTTGCCGACGAGGGTGGCTGGTGGCCGGCTTTCGACACCAACGAAGACGCACTCGCAGCGCTGGTAGCGGCGATCGAGCGCGCCGGCCTCGTTCCCGGAGAGCAGGTGGCGATTGCGCTGGACATCGCCGCGAGCGAATTCGGGCGCAATGGCCGTTACACCCTCGGATTGGAGCAGCGCCAGTTCGACAGTGACGGGTTGATCGAGCTCCTGCTGCGCTGGTGCGACAAATTCCCGATCGTCAGCATCGAGGACCCTCTGGCCGAAGACGACGGGGAGGGCTTTGCGCGCTTCACCGCGGCCATCGGTGATCGGGTGCAGGTGGTGGGCGATGATTTCCTGGTTTCGAGCGCGGCGCTGGTGCGCGAGTCAGCGGTCGCGGGCGCGGCCAACACGGTGCTGCTCAAGCCCAACCAGCGCGGCACCCTGACCGAGACGCTGCGCTGCTGGGAGGCAGCTCGCGAGCTGGGTTTCGGGGGAATCGTCTCGGCCCGCTCGGGCGAGAGCGAGGACACCACGATCGTGCACCTGGCGATCGGCTGGCAGGTCGGGCAGCTCAAGGTCGGGGCATTCGCGCGCGGCGAACGCATGGCCAAGTGGAACGAAGCGCTGCGCATCGAGGAGCGGCTGGGCGCGCGCGCCCGGTTTGCCGGGGCAGGGGTGTTCGGGCGCAACATCGCGTAAATCGGCCACTTGGCGGGCGCGTCGAGCCTTCGGGTTAGACTTGCCCTGCACGGAACTTGTTTCAACCACTGGAAAGGAGAGTTTGCGGATGTCTGTAGTACCCACTGTACGCCAGCTATTGATCACCCTCGGCCTGTGCATGGCCACCGCCCTGTCAAGCGCCGCGTGGGCGCAGGAAATGGTCAGCGTCAAGGTCAATTCCCTCAACATGCGCTCTGGTCCCAGTACCAGTACCGGAGTGCTCTGGGAATTGAAACGCGGTTACCCGCTGAAGGTTCTCAAGCGCCAGCGCAGTTGGCTGCAGGTGCGCGATTTCGAAGGCGACAGCGGCTGGGTGGCGCGCTCGCTCACCAACCGCACACCCCACCACATCGTCAAAGCCAAGGTGGCCAATATCCGCAAGGGGCCGACCACCAAGAGCCGCATCGTCGGAACGGCCGAGTATGGCGATCTTGTGCGCACCCGCGAGAAACAGCGCGACTGGGTGCGGGTCCAGACCTCTGACGGCAAGGCCGGCTGGATTGCCCGGAGACTGCTCTGGGGCTGGTAGGTCGGGCAGAAGTCCGGGCAGCCGGTTGAGGGCAATCGCCACCGCGCAGGTGGCGAACGCCGGGATATAATTAGGCGAAACTGAAAAACCAGGCACCATCGGGGGGCGTTACTGCCGTCCAACATGGGGGTGCGATGCAATTCAGGATTCGCAATGGTCGCGATCTGGCGCTGCCGGGCAGCCCGCAGCAGGCGGTCACGCCTGGGCGGCCCGTGGCCTCGGTTGCGATCCTGGGTCGCGACTATCCAGGGGTGCGCCCCGAATTTCGAGTCGCAAAGGGCGATTGGGTGCGCACCGGCCAAGTGCTCTTTGTCGATCGAGCCCGGCCCGAGATCGCGTTCACTGCGCCCGCCACCGGAACAATCGCCGCGATCGAACACGGCCAGCCCCGCCAGTTCGATACGCTGGTCATCCGTGTCGAGGACGACGAGCCCGAGACTTTCGAGCGCTCGGGCCAGGCCCTGAGCGGCGCGGACACCAGGGCACTGCTGCTGGAAAGCGGTCTGTGGAGCGCCCTCCTGGCACGGCCTTTCGGGCGAATCCCGGATCCTGACCAGATTCCCCAGGCCATCTTTGTCACTGCGATCGACACCAACCCGCTGGCTGCCGAGCCAATCACGGTGGTGACGCCGTTTCTGGCTCAGTTCCGCCGCGGGATTGCAGCGTTGAAGTCCCTCACCGAAGGCGAGATCTTCGTCTGCCAGTCGCCCGGCGTCGATCTGGCTGACGACGACCAGCAGGTGCACACCGCGATCTTCAGCGGACCGCACCCGGCCGGCCTGGCGGGGACCCACATCCACCACCTGATGCCGGTATCGGCCCGCCGGAGCGTTTGGCAAATCGGCTATCAGGACGTGATCGCCATCGGCAGCCTCTTGGAGACCGGGCGACTTTGGGCAGAACGGATCGTTGCGCTCGCCGGGCCGGGGCTGCGCTCCCCCCGCTTGGTCCGCACCAGGCTCGGTGCCAGCCTCGACGACCTGCTCGAGCGTGAACCGGTGAACGGCGCGGTCCAGGTCGTCTCCGGATCGGTGCTCTCGGGTCGCCCGTCGGCTTATCTGGGCCGCTACCACCTGCTGGTCAGCGTCCTCGCAGGAGGGGGAAGTACCGGCGGCAGAATCTGGGAGCGCCTGCTGCGAAGCTTGCCGCAGGCGCCGCCCGGCCCGCTGATCCCGCGGGAAATGCTCGACAACGCCATCCCCCTGGACATCCTCGCGGTGCCGCTGATGCGCGCACTGACCGTCGGCGACAGCGATGCGGCCGAGCAGTTGGGGTGTCTCGAACTGCTCGAAGAGGATGTCGCACTGCTGTCGTATCTTTGCGCCGGCAGGGCCGACTACGGTGAACTGTTGCGCCGCGCGCTCGACGATCTTCAGTGCGTGTCATGAATCGGGAAATGCACCGCGGCTCTGGTACGCGGCTCGGCGGGCATGCGCCAGTGCTGCGTGGTGTCTGGGACGCTCACCGTATTACTGCCGTACTGGCGGCTGCAATGGTGCCGCCCGCCGCAACCGCGATTTACCTGCGGGGCATGGAAGCAGGCGGGGGATTGATTCTTGCCCTGGTGGTCGTGCTGGCGTGGCAAACCTTGTTTGCCAGGTTGCGGGGGCGACTTGCCGGCTGGGATGGCCTGATTGGTGCGCTGGCCTTTGCACTGCTCGCGCCCGAACAGGCGCCGCTCTGGCAACAGGCTCTGGCGCTCAGTTTCGGGGTGGTGATCGGCGAGCAGATCTTTGGCGGGCGGGGCTGGAGCTTCCTCAACCCGGCAGTGGTCGGGCTGGCGTTCCTGCTCTTCTCGTTCCCCGGCCTGGATCTGCAACCGGCGGGCGTCTGGCTCGCCGCCGCATCGCTTCCAGGCGCATTGCTGCTGCTCGCCAGCGGCCTGATTTCGTGGCGGGTAATGGTGGCCGTCGCGGCAAGCCTGGCCGGCACGGCGCTGATCACCGGAGCAGAGCTCGCGTGGGATGAGATGTTCACCGGCACGATCGTCTTCGGCGTGGTTTTTCTGGCCTGCGATCCGGTGTCCGCGGCGGCGACCAATGTCGGCCGCTGGTGCTATGGATTCCTGACCGGTGCGCTGCTCGTCGTCTTTGGGTTGGGCGGCGAGCAGGGCGGTTCGATTCACGTGCTGGTCTTCGCAGTGCTGGTGGCGAGCATCTTCGCGCCGCTCATCGATCACTGCGTGGTGGCGCTGAACATCCGCCGGCGGAGAGTGCGCAATGGCTGAATTCAGACCACTGCACTGGTGGCGCCGCCTGCTGGCGCTGCCCAACGACAGCAAGGCCAAGACGCTGGTCGTGGCATTCTTGGTCGCGCTCATCTGTGCGACAGCGGTATCGTTCACCGCGGTGCTGCTCAAGCCCCGGCAGGAGGCCAACGTGCGCGAGGCCAGGCTGGCCAGGATGGCGGCAATGATCGCCGCCTTGCCCGGGGTGTCGGCGGTCGTTCGCGAGACCGGCCTTGATGCGCTCGAAACGGTGATCGTCGATCTCGATCGTGGCCTCATTGCACCCGACATCGACCCGGCGGGGTTCGATTTCCGAGCGGCGATCGCCGATCCGGCGCAAGGAGTTGCGCTCGAGCGCGAGGTTGACGTCGCCCGCATCACGCGCCGGCCGAAGTTTGCGCCGGTGCATCTGCTGCGCAAGGACGGCAAGCTGTTGCTGGTGGTCCTGCCAGTCTATGGCTCCGGCTACCAGTCGACGATCCACGCCTACCTGGCGCTCGCCGGAGACCTCAATACCGTTGCCGCATTCAACATCGTCGAGCAGGGGGATACCCCCGGCCTGGGCGCACGCATCGCCGATCCGGGCTGGCAAGCACTTTGGCCGGGGCGGCAGATTGCCGATGCCGACGGGGTCATCAGGATTGCGGTGGTCAGGGGCAGCGCGGCCACCATCCACGAAGTCGACGGCATCTCCGGAGCTACCCGATCGACCACCGGGGTCACGAATATCCTGCGCTTCTGGCTGGGAGAGCACGGCTACGGACCGTTCCTGCGCCAACTCGCCACGGGAGGTACCACGCCGTGACTGGCGACCTGCGCCATCTGACCGCGCCCCTGGTAGACAACAACCCGGTGACGCTGCAGATCCTGGGTGTCTGCTCGGCGCTGGCAGTTACCACCTCGCTGGCCACGGCTCTCACCATGAGCCTGGCCCTCACCGTAGTGCTGGTGATGTCGAGCGCGCTCATCAGCCTGATCCGCAGGCATCTTCCGGCGAGTATCCGCCTGATCGTTCAGATCACGATCATTTCGGCGCTGGTCATAGTAGCCGAGCAGTTGCTCAGCGCATTCGCGTTCGGGATGAGCGAGAAGCTCTCGATCTTCGTGGGGCTGATCGTCACCAATTGCGTCGTGCTGGGACGTGCCGAAGGGTTTGCCCTCCACAACCGGGTGTGGCCGAGCGTTCTCGATGCTCTTGGCAACGGGCTGGGATACAGCCTGGTGCTGGTCATCGTCGGGACGATCCGCGAGTTGCTGGGGACCGGCAAGCTGCTCGGGTTCGCGCTCCTGCCAACGGTGGCCGATGGCGGCTGGTTCCAGCCGCTCGCGCTGATGTTGCTTGCGCCCAGCGCCTTCTTCCTGATCGGTCTGCTGGTCTGGGCCATCCGCGCGGCGCGGCCGATCCAGGTCGAGGATCCTGAGTTCCCGATCCGCACCAACCTTGGTGAGCGGCAATCATGATGGAACTCCTGCTCAAGGCGGTGTTCGCCGAGAATCTGGCGCTCTCCTTCTTCCTCGGCATGTGCACCTTCCTCGCCGTCTCGAAGAACGTGGAGACCGCTTTTGGACTGGGCATCGCGGTGATTGTCGTACAGGCGATCAGCGTCCCCCTGAACTACCTCATCTACAGCCTGTTGCTCGAGCGCGGCGCCTGGGCGTGGGCGGGACTGCCCGACGTCGAGTTGGGGTTCCTGAGGCTGATCAGCTTCGTCGGGGTTATTGCCGCGCTGGTGCAGATTCTTGAAATGGTCCTCGATCGCTTCGCGCCGCGGCTGCATCGCGCGCTGGGCATCTTCCTGCCGCTCATCACGGTCAACTGCGCAATTCTTGGCGCCAGCCTCTTCATGGTCGAAAGACAGTATGGGCTGTCCGAATCGCTGGTCTACGGGCTCGGCAGCGGCATCGGTTGGGCGCTCGCCATTACCGCCTTTGCAGCGATCCGGGAGCGGCTGCGCTACAGCGACATTCCTGCCGGATTGCAGGGGCTGGGGATCGCCTTCATCGTCACCGGACTGATGTCGATGGGATTCTCGGCCTTCATCGGAGTGCAACTGCCATGAGCGAGGTCGCTCTCGGGATCGCCCTGTTCGTGGCAGTGGTGCTGTTCCTGACCCTGGTGGTGATGGCCGCGCGCAGCTTGCTGATTAGCGCCGAAGCGGTCACGGTCACGGTCAACGGTCACAACCGCATTCCCAGCACCACGGGCGAGCGGCTGCTCGGCGTGCTCGCCGGCAACGGGATCCCGGTCCCGGCGGCCTGCGGTGGCACCGGGACCTGCGGCCAGTGCCGGGTCACCGTGACCGCCGGCGGTGGCGAAGTCCTGCCGATCGAGGCGGGGCGGCTGACCCGCGCCGAGATCAGGAGCGGAGTGCGGCTTGCCTGCCAGGTAATCACGCGCGACGATCTGGCGGTGACGGTTTCGGACGAGATTCTCGGCGCCGAGACCTGGGAATGTACGCTCGCCTCCAGCCGGACCGTCGCGCCGCTGATTCGCGAACTGGTGCTCACGCTGCCGCCCGGGCGTGAAATCGAGTTTCGGCCGGGCGCGTTCGTGCAGGTTGCCGCGCCGCCGTACGAGTTGTCGTTCGCGGATTTCGAGATTGCGCCCGAGCATCGCCGCGCCTGGGATCGCCTGCAATTGGAGCATCTGAAAGCCGGCAGCGAGCAGACAGTGTCGCGCGCCTACTCGGTGGCCAACACGCCGGACCAAGGCAGCGGGCGCATTGTCCTGCTCGTCAGGTTGGCGCTGCCGCCGCCCACTGTCGCCCAGGCGCAGCCGGGAGTGGTCTCGTCCTATCTGTTCGGGCTGAGGCCCGCCGATCAGGTCGAGGTCTCGGGGCCATTTGGACACTTCGCGGTGAGCGATAGTGAGCGCGAGATGATCTTTATCGGCGGCGGGGTCGGCATGGCGCCACTTCGGGCGATGATCACCGACCAGCTTGAGAACCAGCATACCGGGCGCCGGCTAAGCTTCTGGTATGGCGCGCGCAGCGCCGTCGACCTGTTTTATCGTGAAGAGTTCGACCGGCTCGCCGCCGCGCACGACAACTTCCACTGGACCGTGGCGTTGTCGGATCCAGCGCCGGATGATGGCTGGGAGGGACCGACCGGATTCATCCACGAGGTCGTGTTCGAGCGCTATCTCAAGACCCATTCTGCGCCCGAAGCCTGTGAATACTATCTGTGCGGACCACCGCTGATGATCACTGCCGTGCTCGCGATGCTCGAGGACGCGGGCGTCGATCCCGAGCGGATATTCAATGACGATTTCGGAGGGTAGGGCGATGAAGGTCACGCGCCGTCAGTTGTTCGCCACCACTGGTGGCCTGTTGCTCGGCGCCGGCTTGCCGGCGCTGGCCCGCGGGGTGAGAGTAATCGGCGGGCCGGCATTCGGCTCTTCGTGGCGGGCGATCGTTCCGGACCTGACTCAGCGCGGGGTGCTCCAGCATGAGTTGCAGGGCATCGTCAACGCCGTGGATCGTGCGATGTCGCCATTTCGTGCCGACTCGGCGGTGACGCGCTTCAACAACAGCCCTTCGACTGACTGGATCGCGCAACCCCCGGAGAACTGCGCCGTGCTCGGCGAGGGCTTGCGGATCGCCCGCTTCACGATGGGCGCGTTTGATCCGACCGTGGGAGCGGTGGTCGGGCGCTATGGATTCGGCCCTCTCACCCGGGATTCGGCCGGCAGCCACAGCGCCCTGGCGGTGCGCAGCGCCGCGGTGCGCAAGGCATATCCGGGGATGTCGCTCGATCTCTGCGGCATCGCCAAGGGCTATGCGCTGGACCGCATGGCCGACGCGGTTGCGGCAGCAGGCGCGGGCGATTTCCTGATTGAGCTCGGCGGCGAAGTCTTCGCGCGCGGACGTCATCCGGGGGGAAGGCCGTGGCAGGCCGGTATCGAAAGTCCGGATCCCGGCGAGTATGCAGTGCACCGCCTGGTGCGCCTCGATGGCGAGGCGCTGGCGACCTCGGGCGACCGGGTGAACAGTTACCGGGTGGCAGGACGACGCTACTGCCACATCATCGATCCGCGTTCGCGGCGACCGGCCGACAATCGCCTTGCTGGGGTATCGGTACTCGCGCCGGTGGCCGCGACCGCCGATGCGCTGGCCACCGCGCTGTTTGTAATGGGTGAGCAGGCCGGTGTGGCATTCGCGCGCCGCGAGGCCATCGCCGCGCTGTTCGTACGCCACGAAGAGTCTGGTTTCAGCGATGTCATGACCGGTGGCTTCGCTGCCCACGTCCTGGCCTAGGAGTTGCCGTGGAAATCTTCCTGCTGACGTTGTTCATCTTCCTGGTCGCCGCCGCCGGACTCGCGATCGGTGTCATCGCTGGCCGCGACCCGCTCACTGGTAGCTGCGGCAGCCGCGCCTGTGCGCGCTTTGGCAGTTGCGGCGGCTGCGGACGATCTGGATCGGGGGGGCACAAGCCATGATGGCCCGATCGAAGATCAGCGACTACATGGTGACCGAACTGGTCACGCTGGTTCCCGAAATGGAAATCAATCGCGCGATGCAGGTCCTGCTCGATCGCGCCGTCTCGGGCGCTCCGGTGATCGATGGCAAGGGTGAACTGGTCGGAGTGCTCTCGCAGAAGGACTGCCTCAAGGCGGCGTTGAATGCCAGCTATTATCAGCAGTGGGGCGGAGCGGTGGCCGACTACATGAGCGCAGAGGTCGAAACACTGGATGCCGAACTTGATATCGTCGAGGCCGCCGAGCGATTTCTCGCCAGCCACTACCGGCGCTTCCCGGTAATGCTGGAGGGGCGTTTGGTAGGCCAGATCAGCCGTAGCGACCTGCTGCGGCTCTGGTCGATAACTGGGCCTGATGGCTCATTGCCAGGAGATCAACGGATGGAGAACGAACTGCAACTTGCTGCCGGAGCCCCGGTGGGACTGGAGGCGGCAATCCGCTTTGCGATCGCGCACGAATCCCCCTGGAGCCGCGATCCCGCGTCGGGCAATTGGGGCGTTCACCGGGATGATCCCCCGCCATGGAACCGTTTGCTCGGTCCGGTATCGCCGCGCGGCCCGTGTTCGGGAGTGGTGGTGCGCAACGGCGTTCAGCTGGCGGCCTGGGGAGAGCCGGGTCGCGAAGACCTGACCTTCAGCGTCGCCAAGACCTACCTCGCGCTGATCGCCGGGGTCGCCCATGACCGCGGGCTGCTACCCGAGCTCGACGAGCCGGTTGGCGCGCGGGTACGCAATATCGGGTTTGAAGGCGATCACAACGCCGCGGTGACCTGGCGACACCTGTTGCAGCAGACCAGCGAATGGGAAGGGGAATGCTTTGGGGTGCCCGAACAGGCCGACCGCTATCGGGTGGTGTCGTTCGACCCGACCCCTGTCCACGGGCGCAAGGGTGAGGCCCGGCCGCTGCGCCAGCCGGGCGGCTACTGGGAATACAACGATGTGCGCATCAACCAGCTTTCGCTGGCCTTGCTGCACCTCTTTGGGCGGCCATTGCCGGAGGTGTTCGCCGAGGCGATCGCTGGCCCCTGCGGGGCAAGCAGCGACTGGCGCTGGGTGGGCTACGACAACGCCTGGGTGGAGATCGGCGGTCGTCTGGTGCAATCGGTCCCCGGCGGCACGCACTGGGGCGGCGGAATGTCGATCGATAGTTTCGACCAGGCGCTTATCGGGCAAATGCTGCTCAGCGGGGGCCGGGTCGGCGGCACACAGGTGCTGTCCAGCGAGTGGATCAAGTTGATGCTGACCCCGTGTGCGCTCGCGCCCTTCTACGGCTTCCTGGTGTGGCTCAACGCCGGAAAACGGGTGTTCCCCGGTCTGCCCGAGTCGAGCTGGTTTGCGATCGGTGCCGGCAGCTCGATCACCTGGATCGACCCGCAGCGCGATGCAGTGGTGGTGGTGCGCTGGATCGACGCGGCGGCAACCAATGAGGTGCTGGCCGGGATCGGCAACGCTCTCCAGGCTTGAGCGCGCAGCGGTGGTCAATTACTCAGCCGAAGTGATGGTGGCAGCACCCGGGAGCGCACCAGCCACCTCAGCAGTTCGAGCAGGAACGAGGTGACGACACCAACGGCACTGGCCGCCAGCACCAGTTCCGGGCGCACCGGCGCAAAGCGGAACAGCTGGCTCAGGGTCGGAACGAAAAGTGCCGCAAGCAGCAGGGCCGCGGTCGCCAGTGCAATCAGCACCAGTTCACGATTGGGGCGCACCAGCGCGCTGATCAGCCCGGTCGAGAACGACCGGTTGACCAGGATCAGCCCAAAATTGGCGATCACCAGCGCCACGAAAGTGGCTGCCCGGGCTTCGGGGGCAGTGATCGATTGGCCCAGCATCGCCAGGAAGAAGGCGGAGGCGGCGCACAGGATCAGCACGCCCTGAACCAGGCTCCAGGCAATCAGCCGGCTGGAGAAAAGCGGTGAACGCCGGTCGCGGGGCGGCCGGGTCATGATATCGGGCTCCTCGTCCTCGGCCTCGAAGACGAAGGAGCCAACCGGGTCGATGATCAGCTCCAGGAAGGCTATGTGGGCCGGAAAGAATATGATCGGCCAGCCAAAGATGAGGGGCAGCAGAGTAAGGCCGGCAATCGGCACGTGCACCGCGAGCACGAACGCCATGGCCTTGCGCAGGTTGTCGTAGATGCGCCGTCCCAGCCGAATCGCCTGGACGATCGAGCCGAAGTCATCGTCGAGCAGCACCAGCGCTGAGGCCTCGCGCGCAACGTCGGTGCCTCTTACGCCCATCGCTATCCCGATGTGGGCGGCCTTTAACGACGGGGCATCGTTGACCCCGTCGCCGGTCATCGCCACCACTTCGCCTCCCGCCTGGAAGGCTTCGATGAGGCGCAGCTTCTGCTCCGGTAGTACCCGCGCGAATACCGTCTCCCCGGCAATCGCAGCGGTGAGTTCACTGTCACTCATGGCGGCGAGCTGGTCGCCGATCAGACCCTCGCCATCGCTGGATATGCCAGCCTGTTCGGCAATGGCCCTGGCGGTCGTCGGAAAGTCACCGGTGATCATCACTACCCTGATGCCGGCGCTGCGGCATTCGTCGATCGCCGCCGGCACGCCCGGGCGCAGCGGGTCAGCCAGCGCCAGCAGTCCGAGCAGCGTGAAATCGAAAGCCTGCGGCGACTCAGGCCAGCGATCGCCTGCAAAATCGGCGCGAGCCACTGCCAACACGCGCAACCCGCTCGCTGCCATCTCCCGGGCCTTTTGCTGCATCGATCCACCGTCCGCGGCGTCGAGCCGGCAGAGCCCCGCAACGGCCTCAGGCGCTCCCTTGACGGCAACAACATGTGGGTCCTGGCCCGGTGCCTGCCAGATGTGGGTCATCGCCAGGCAGCTGGGGCCAAGGCCGTACTCGTGCACCAGGTTCCAGCCGTCGTGGCGACCGCCACTGGCCAGGCGTGCCCGGCCAAGTTCGTGTATCGCCTTCTCCATGGGATCGAGCGGATCGAGTTCGCTCGCCAGGACGGCGCTATCGAGCAGCGCGTGAAAGGCTGCCGGCAGGGGCTGCGAATTGGCTTCCCAGCACACGATGCCGTTGCTGCCGGGGACGGCAAGCTCGGCGATCGTCATGCGGTTCTGGGTCAACGTCCCGGTCTTGTCGGTGCAAAGTATCGTCGCCGATCCCAGCGTCTCGATGGTGGCGGCACGCCTGGTCAGCACGTTCCGGCGCGACATTCGCCAGGCTCCCATCGCCAGGAACACCGTGAGGATCAGCACGAATTCCTGCGGCAGCATCGACATTGCCAGCGTGATGCCGGCTAGCACCGCCTGGAGCCAGTCACCCCGCAGATAGACGTAGAGCGCGACCACGATCGTGCTGAAGCTCAGCCCGATGATCGAGAACACGCGCACCATTCGGCGGGTTTCGAGGTGCAATGGTGTCTGCGGGGTTTCCAGATCGAAGAGCGCCTTGCCGATGCGGCCCATTTCGCTAGTCGTGCCGGTGGCGTGCACCTGCGCCAATCCCTGGCCGTCGACCACCACCGTGCCGGCGTATACCCAAGGCAGATTGTCGCCACCAGGCCGGGCTGGGGCAGGGTCATTGCCGGCGGTGACCTTGCGCACCGGAACGGCTTCCCCGGTGAGCAGGGACTCGTCGGTTTGGAGGTCGTGGGCGGTGAGCAACAACGCGTCGGCGGGGACACGGTCACCTTCCTGCAGCATCAACAGGTCGCCGCGCACCACTTCGCGCCCGGCGATCCGCAGCCGCTGGCCGTCACGCACCACCAGTGCCTGGGGGCTGGTCATGTCGCGCAGCGCCTCCAGGACCCGCTCGGTGCGCCGCTCCTGGACCAGGGTGATCACGATGATCATCACCACGAAGGCCAGCAGCATCAGCGCTTCACCGGTATCGCCCAGCAGGAGGTAGATCAGCGCCGCCGCAACCAGGAGCTGGAACATGGGCTCGCGCACCACCTCCAGCGCGATTCGCGCGAGCGTACGCCGCCGCGGCTGGGGCAACTCGTTCGGGCCATCACTGGCGAGTCGCAGCGCGGCTTCCGCCGACGAAAGACCCTCGAGTCCGATTTCCTCAGCTGGGTCCATCTTAAGACGATACTCAGTCTGCGCCGGATTGTCGACAGCCGACTGGCGATCGGCTACCCCGGTGTCGCCGATCAAGCGCGTCGGAATTCAGAAAGAAAAATGGTAACGGCGGTCTAGGAGCTGCCGGGCGGGAACCTTACCTGGACGCTCAATCCCGGACCGCGCCGTCCCGGCAGTCCATCACCGAGCGTCACCGTTGCACCGTGGTGATCGGCGATCGACTTGACGATCGCCATTCCGAGACCGGTGCCGTCGATGGTCTTCTCCTCGGTCTGTGAACTGGCTGCACGGTAGAAGCGGTCAAAGACCCGCGGCCGCTCTTCGGGGGCGATCCCCGGTCCGTCATCGATTACCTCGAGAACGATCATCCCGGAGTTTCGATCAGTGGCGAGCCGGACATCGACATGGCCGCCATGCCGGCTGTAGCGCAGGGCGTTATCGATCAGGTTGTTCAGCAGCACTTTCAGCTGGTCCGGATTGCCATCGAATGCGCCAACCTGGTGGGTCAGATCAGCCCCGAGATCGATGCCCTCGGACTGGGCCCGCAGGCTGAAATCGGCGACCACCGAGCGCACCAATTCAGTCAGATCGATGACGACGTCGGCGCTCACCACGGCTTCCGGATCAAGTCGCGAGAGCGCCAACAACTGCTCCACCTGTCGCGTGGCACGTTCGATCCCGCCGTGCATGTCGGCCATCGCCGCTTCGCGCTCAGCCTCGTCATGCGCACTGCCGAGCAGGCGCAATTGAAGCCGCAAGGCGGTCAGTGGCGTGCGCAACTCGTGGGCGGCGTCGGCCGTGAACTGGCGCTGCGCTGCCAGTGCCTTGTTAAGGCGTTGCATCAAGGCGTTGATCGACTCGACCAGCGGTAGTATCTCCACCGGCAGATTGGCAACGTCGATTGCCTCCAGAGAAGTGGCGCTCCGCCGTTCGATCTCCTGCGAGGTCGCGGCCAGTGGCCGCAGGTGTTGATTGAGGGCGTAGGTGAGCACCGCCGATATCAGCAGCACGATCGCGACACTCGGGATGAGCATCTTGAGCGCGATATCGAAGGCGATTTCCTCCCGCTGTTCGAGGTCCTGGCCAGCCTGGAACAGCAGTCCATTGGCGCCCTCGTGGGTGTAGACCCGCCAGCGATGCTCGCCGACCGTGCGGGTGGCGTAACCGGTCGTGGGGGTGAACCATGAACCCGGATCGACGTGCCCTCCGGAGCTGTGAACCATGCGGCCATCCCTGGTCCAGACCTGGATCATCAGGGTCAACCCGTCCGGTGGCGGCGCGGCAGATTCGGCCGCCTCCGGCTCGTGGTGCTCGCCGTAGTGCAACATCGCGCTGAGCGCTACCTGGCGCAATTCGGCATCGTTGAGGTCGTTAATGCGCGCGAGCGTGTGCGCGTAGGTCGACATCGCCAGCAGCAGGGCCGCGAGCAACTGCCACGTGATCAGCCAGACCAGCAGGCTGATCCGAATCGAACGCATTTCAGCCTTCGGCGATTCGGTAGCCCACGCCGCGGATATTGCGCACCAGATCGGCGCCGATCTTGCGGCGCAGGTTGTGCAGGTGGACTTCGATCACGTTGCTCTCGATCTTGGTAGCGCCGCTGTAGACCGCCGCCTCGAGATCCATGCGCGAGAGCACCGCCCCGGGCTTGCGCATCAGCGCTTCGAGAATCATGAACTCGCGGGCCGACAGATCGACTGGTTCGCCGCGCAACTTCACGATATGCCCGGCGGGATCGAGCGTCAGGGCGCCGCATTCGAGTATCGGCGCGCCGCTGCCGGCGTGGCGCCGCAGCAGTGAGCGGATGCGGGCGATCAATTCGTCCAGGTCAAACGGCTTGAGCACATAGTCATCAGCCCCGGCATCGAGTCCGGCGATCCGGTCGGGGACCGCGTCGCGGGCGGTTACGATCATCACTGGAATGTGATTGCCGCTGGCGCGCAGATTCTTGAGAAGGTCCAGGCCATTGACTGCCGGCAGCCCCAAGTCGAGCAGCACCAGGTTGTAGGAGGTCTCGGCCAGCGATGCCAGGACGGTCTGTCCGCTCCGGGTCCAATCGACGGTAAACCCTGCCGCCTTAAGGCCTTGCTGAACTGCCTTGCCAATCATCGAATCGTCTTCGACCAGGAGAATGCGCATGTTCGTGTCCAGGTAGTCGCCTTAATCGGGGGGATGACGGCAAAATACCTCTGCGGCGTCATGGTTATCCTTAAGTGTAGCAGCCCGACGGCAATAAGGAAGCACTAAGTTATACGTATTACCCCTAGTTTGCTGAAGATTTTCTGCCCCGATCTGGCTCGCCTTCATCCGGCCTGGCGGGCGATCAGCCAGACTCCGACCCCGATCAGGGCGATTCCGCCCCAGCCTCCCAGCGAGAGCGTCTCTCCCAGCCAGTAACGGGCGATCAGCGCATTGATGACGTAACCGATCGAAAGCATCGGGTACGCGACCGTGACCGGCACCCTGGTCAGTGCCGCGATCCACACCACCAGGCTGATGCCGTAAGCGGCGAAACCGAGCAGGAACGGCCATTGGGACAGTATTCGCGCCGCGGTATCGAGGGCGGCGCCGAGCGAGAAATCCAATTCCCCAACCCGGTTGGTGCCGAGCTTGAGCAGCGACTGCGCCAAAGCGTTGAGCACAACCCCGGTGAGGACGAGTCCAAAGCTGTATGCGTTCATGGTGCGCGCATTGTCGCGCATCTTGCTACACTTGCGCGCCATGTCCGCCTCGAATACTTCACGGTCGGCACTGACTATCGCTGCCCTCGGCGTCGTTTACGGGGACATCGGGACCAGTCCACTTTATGCCTTCCGGTCGGTTTTCGACGGCGCTTTCGCCATCCCCGTGACCGAGGGGAACATCCTGGCGGCGCTCTCGATGATCTTCTGGTCGATCCTGATCATCGTTGCCGTCAAGTACGTAGTGGTCATGCTGCGTTTTGACCATCGCGGCGAGGGTGGGGTCCTGGCGCTGCTCTCGTTCGCGCTCGGGGCAGTGCGCACCAAGCCCAGATTGCGGTGGCTGATCACCGTGATGGGGGCGTTTGCCGCCTCGCTGTTCTACGGCGATGCCGTGATCACGCCGGCTATTTCGGTCCTGTCGGCGGTCGAGGGGATCGGCGTTGCGTCCCATGCGCTTGACCATTTCACGGTTCCCATTGCCCTGGTGATCCTGGTTGGCCTGTTCCTGGTGCAACGCCACGGTACCGGCAGCGTCGGGGTCCTGTTTGCGCCGGTGATGGTGCTCTGGTTTGCGGCACTTGCGGGCATGGGCGCGGTCAGCGTGGCGGAAACGCCTGAAGTCCTGGCTGCGTTGAGCCCGGTGCATGCGCTGACCTTCATCTTCGTCCACCCGGGCTGGGCGTTTGCGGCCGCCGGGGCGGTGTTCCTGTGCGTGACTGGCGCCGAGGCGCTCTATGCCGATATGGGCCATTTCGGCGCCGGGCCGGTGCGTACCGCCTGGTTCTCGATCGTCTTTCCGGCGCTGATCATCAACTACCTCGGGCAGGGCGCGCTGCTGCTGCGCGATCCGGCGGCCGCGCGCAACCCGTTCTACCTGCTGGCGCCGGAGTCGTTGCTGCTGCCGCTGATCGTGCTGGCTACCTGCGCCACGATCATCGCTTCGCAGGCAACCATTTCGGGGGCCTTTTCGGTCACCCAGCAGGCATCTCGTCTCGACTTCCTCCCGCGCCTGCACGTCCTGCACACGTCGGATACGGCGCGCGGACAAATCTACATCCCGCTGGTCAACTGGATCCTGATGGTCGGCGTCGTGCTGCTGGTGCTGTCCTTTCGCAGTTCCGAAGGGCTGGCAGGCGCTTACGGGATCGCAGTGGCCGGCGATCTGCTGATCAGCAGCGTGATCATGCTGATCGTGCTGCCAATGGCGCGACAACACGCGTTGCGCTGGCTTATCCCGCTGTTTATAGTTACGGCGACCATCGAGGCGCTCTATTTCAGCGCCAACGCGTCGAAGTTCTTCAATGGCGGCTGGTTTCCGATCACGCTGGCGCTGGCGGTCTTTACGGTGCTGTCGACCTGGCGCCGCGGCACCGAAATCCTGCGGGCGCGCAAGATGGCCTCGCCCGCCGCCCGGGTGGAGTCTGGTCAGATCGACCTGTCGGGGATAACGCGGGTGCCGGGCGCGGCGATCTTTTTTGGCGCCAACCCCAAGCGCTGCCCCAGCGCTTTCCTGCATAACCTCAAGCACAACCGGGTGATGCACGAGTTGACGGCCTTCGTGACCGTCTCATTCGACGACCAGCCAGTAGTGTCCGACGACGAGCGGGTCGAACTGTCGAAGAATGCCAATGGGATTGTCGAGATCGTGCTGCATTACGGTTTTCGCGAGGAGCCGGACGTGACCCAGGCGCTGCGGCTGGTGGCGCGGCGCGGGGTGCGTTTCGATCCTGATGAAACCTCGTTCTTCGCCAGCAAGCCGACCATCGTATCGGTCTCCCGGCGGGGCCTGTTTGGTTGGCGCCGCTCGTTGTTCGGCTGGATGTTGCGGGCCAATACCAGCGTGGCGCGTTACCTCAACCTGCCGCCCAATCGGGTGGTCGAGCTCGGCGCCCAGATCGGGATCTGAGCGCCCGTAGAATATCGGCCTGGAATGCCCTGGTTATCGTCCGCCAGGGCGCGTGGCCATTGCCCGAAGGAACCATGGCAACCAAGAGAAGCGAATACACCGAGTCATCGATCAAGGTGCTCAAGGGGCTGGAGCCGGTGCGCCAGCGCCCGGGGATGTACACCCGCACCGAGAACACGCTGCACGTGTTCCAGGAAGTTCTCGACAATGCGGCCGACGAAGGGCTGGCGGGATATTGTTCGGTGATCGCGGTGACGTTGCACGCCGACGGCAGCGTTGCGGTCGAGGACGACGGTCGCGGCATTCCGGTTGGACTGCACCCGGAGGAGAAGCTCCCGGTGGTCGAGATCGTGTTTACACGCCTGCATGCGGGCGGCAAGTTCGACAAGACCGCGGGCGGCGCCTACAGCTTTTCCGGCGGCCTGCATGGTGTGGGGGTATCGGTAACCAACGCGCTTTCGAGCCGGTTCGAAGTCACGGTCTGGCGCGACGGCGCGGTGCACAAGATCGCGTTTTCCGATGGCGAGGTGGTGGCGCCACTGTCATCAAAGCCGATCGGGCGCGGCGAGCGCCGCACCGGAACCATGGTGCGCTTTCTGCCGAACCCGAAATACTTCGATGTGCCGACCCTGCCGATGGGCGAATTGCTCCATCTGCTGCGCTCGAAGGCGGTGCTGCTGCCGGGTTTGCGGGTCACGTTCAGGGATGAGAAGAACGATCGCACTCAGGAGTGGCAATACGATGAGGGGCTGCGCGGCTACCTGGCCGAGAGCCTGGTCCAGCAGGGAGCAGATGAGCCGCTGATCCCGTTCTTCGAGGGTGCGCAAGAGATCGGGACGGGCCACGACACCTTCGCCGAGGGCGAGGGGGCGGCCTGGGTGGTGGCGTGGACCGAGAGCGGAACGCCGGTGCGCGAGTCCTACGTCAACCTGATCCCGACCAGGGCCGGTGGCACCCACGAGTCGGGACTGAGGGATGGCCTGTTCGTCGCGGTCAAGGGGTTCATCGAATTGCACGGCCTGCAACCCAAGGGCGTCAAACTGCTGCCCGAGGACGTGTTTGCGCGGGCCAGCTTCGTGCTCTCGACCCGGGTGCTCGATCCGCAGTTCCAGGGGCAGATCAAGGAGCGGCTCAACTCCCGCGACGCGGTGCGGCTGGTATCGTCGCTGGCGCGAGCGCCGCTGGAACTGTGGCTCAGCCAGCACGTCGACCATGGCAAGCGGCTCGCCGAGCTGGTGATCAGGCAGGCGCAGGCGCGCAGCCGCGCGACCCAGAAGGTGGAGAAGCGCAAGAGTTCGGGAGTGGCGGTGCTGCCCGGCAAGCTCACCGACTGCGAGTCATCAGACACCAGCCGCAACGAACTGTTCCTGGTCGAGGGCGACTCCGCCGGCGGTTCGGCCAAGCTGGGCCGCGACAAGGAGTTCCAGGCGATCCTGCCGCTGCGCGGCAAGGTGCTCAACAGCTGGGAGGTCGATCCGGACCGGCTGTTCGCGAACAACGAAATCCATAATATCGCGGTGGCGATCGGAGTCGACCCCCACGGCCCGACTGACAGCCCCGACCTGACGGGCTTGCGCTACGGCCGGATCTGCATCCTGTCGGACGCCGACGTCGATGGCTCGCATATCCAGGTGCTGCTGCTGACGCTGTTCCTGCGCCACTTTCCCCGGCTGATCGAACAGGGACACCTGTACATCGCACGGCCACCGCTCTATCGCGTCGATCTTCCGGCACAGGGCAAGCGACCGCTGCGCAAGATCTATTGCCTGGACGATGGTGAGTTGCGCCACGTCGAGGACAAACTGCGCCAGGAGGGTGTGCGTGAGGGTAGCTGGACCCTGTCGCGGTTCAAGGGTCTGGGAGAAATGAACGCCGAACAGTTGTGGGAGACGACGATGAATCCGGATACCAGGCGGATGTTGCCGGTGGAATTCGGAAAGCTCGCGCGCAGCGCAACCGAACAGTGCTTCACGATGCTGATGGGCCGCAACGAGGCGGCGGCAAGACGCGCATGGCTCGAGCGCCGCGGCAACGAAGCCGAGGTCGACGTATGAGCCCGAGACTGCGGCGGCGGCGCCCAATCCTGCCCGAGCGCGACCTGTTCGAAGCGCTCGAGGAAGCGCCCGCACCGGACGTGGCCCCGGTAGTGCCGGAGCCGGAGCCGGAGCCAGAGCCAGAGCGTTTGCCGGAGCCAGTTACGGCGGCGGCCAGCGCGGCGCCGCAGCCGCCGGCACCGGGCCCCTCGGCGCCTGAGCTCCCGCCGCAGGCGCCTGCGGCCGGTGGTGGGGGCAATGACGATGACGCGATCACGCTGGCCGAATTTGCCGAACGGGCCTATCTCGACTATGCGGTCTCGGTCGTCAAGGGGCGCGCGCTGCCTGATGTGTGCGACGGACAGAAGCCGGTGCAGCGCCGGATCCTCTACGCGATGAACGAAATGGGACTGGGGCCGACGGCCAAACCAGTCAAGGCGGCGCGGGTGGTGGGCGACGTGCTCGGCAAGTTCCATCCCCATGGCGATGTCGCCGCCTATGAGGCGCTGGTGCGCATGGCCCAGGACTTCACGCTGCGCTACCCGCTGGTCGACGGTCATGGCAACTTCGGGTCCCGCGACGGTGACGGGCCGGCGGCGATGCGCTACACCGAAGCGCGCCTGACGCGCTACGCGCAGTTGCTGCTCGACGAGATCGACGAGGGCACGGTCGATCTGGTGCCCAACTACGATGGCTCGACCCGGGAGCCGACCCAATTGCCCGCGCGGTTGCCGATGGTGCTCCTGAACGGCGCATCGGGGATCGCGGTCGGGCTCGCTACCGAGATTCCGCCCCATAACCTCGGCGAGGTCGCGGCCGCCGCGGTGGCGCTGCTGCGCGACCAGAAGGCCGGGCTGGACGAGGTGCTGACTCACTTGCCAGGGCCGGACTTCCCGGGCGGCGGGCAGATCATCAGCGCGGCGGGCGAATTGCGCGAGATCTACGCCGGCGGGCGCGGCAGCATCAAGGTGCGTGCGCGCTACCTGGTGGAGGATCTGGCGCGCGGGCAGTGGCAGCTGGTAGTGACCGAATTGCCGCATGGCGTCTCGGCCCAGAAGGTGCTCGAAGAAATCGAGGAGCTGACCAACCCGAAGGTCCGCGCGGGCAAGAAATCGCTGAGCCCGGAGCAACAACAGCTGCGCCAGGTGATGCTCTCAGTGCTCGATGCGGTGCGCGACGAATCGGGCAAGGATGCCCGCGTGCGGCTGGTCTTTGAGCCCAAGACTTCGCGCATCGCCGTCGATGAACTGCGCGACGCGCTGCTGGCCCACACCAGCCTGGAAAGCAACGTCTCGGTGAACCTGGTCAGTGTCGGCCGGGACGGGCGGCCCGGCCAGAAGGGCGTGGTCGAGATGCTGCGCGAGTGGGGCGAGTTCCGCATCGACACTGTCACCCGGCGGACCCGCCACCGCCTGGCCCGGACCAGCGACCGGATCCACGTGCTCGAAGGCCGGCAGCTGGTGCTGCTGAACATCGATGAGGTGATCGCGATCATCCGCGAGTCCGACGAGCCAGGTCCCGCGCTGATGGCGCGTTTTGGCCTGAGCGAGCGCCAGGCCGAGGACATCCTCGACATCAGGCTGCGCCAGCTCGCTCGGCTCGAAGCCTTGCGCATCGAGCGCGAACTGGCGGAGTTGCGCACCCGCCAGCAGGGGCTCGAGGCGTTGCTGGCGAGTCCGGCGGCAATGCGTCGTCAGGTGATTCGCGAAATCGAAGCCGACGTCAAGCTCTACGGCGATCAGCGGCGCACCCTGATCGAGGAGGCGCAGCGCACGAGCACCGGGGTGCGGGTAGTCGAGGAACCGGTCACTGTGGTGGTTTCGGAAACCGGCTGGGTGCGCTCCCGCCAGGGTCATGGTCACGACACCGCCCAATTCACCTTCAAGGCCGGCGACGCTTTCGACGGCGCCTATGAGGTGATGAGCACCGATCAGCTGTTCGCGATCTCGAATTCCGGGCGGGTGTTCTCGGTGCCGGTCGCGCAGTTGCCGTCAGCGCGCGGCGACGGGGCCCCGGTGACCAGTCTCATCGAACTCGAGCCGGGCACGCGGCTGTCCCGGGTGTTTGCCGCGCATGTCGACCGCGCAGTGCTCGTGGCGCTGCGCGGCGGCAATGGTTTCGTGTGTCGCGCGGGCGACCTGGTGGGACGCAACCGCCAGGGGAAGGCCTTCGTGACGCTGGAGCAGGGCGACGAAGTGCTGCGTCCGGCACTGTTCGACAGCGCTCTGGACCGGGTGTTGTGCGTCTCGGAAGGTGGCCGCGCGCTGACCTTCGCGCTGGCCGACGTGAAGGTGCTCCGGAACGGCGGTCGCGGTGTCATCCTGATGGCACAGGCCGCGGGAGACGGCCTGGCGCAGGCGATCGTCCATGGCGCGGCTGGTGTCGAAATTGAAGGCGCCGGGCGCGGCGGCAAGGAGATCGCGCGCAGTTTCAGCGCGGCCGTGCTGGACGCCTACTCAGGGGTGCGGGCGCGCAAGGGCCGTCTGCTCGAGCCGCGGATTCGCGATGCGCGCGTCAAGCTCGCTCCGGGTGGGGACAATGCCTGAGGCAGCGGCAGCACCGGTACTGTTCGAGACCCGCCCGGCAGGGGGCGCGCGGGTGGTCGGTTTCGCGCGGCTCAATCGTCCCCGCCAGCTGAACGCCCTCACGCTGGAGATGTGCGAATTGCTGTTCGCCCAACTGCGCACCTGGGCTTCGGACGATGCGGTCGCCGCGGTGGTGCTCGAGGGCGCCGGCGAGCGCGGGTTCTGTGCCGGCGGCGACGTCGCCGCGGTGATCCGCGCGGTGAGCGCGGGCGGGTCGCAGCGCTTTGTCTATGGCGATGCGTTCTTCGAAACCGAATACCGGCTCGACTACCTGATTCACAACTATCCCAAGGCGCTGGTTTCGTTCGCTCACGGGGTGTGCATGGGCGGTGGCGTCGGACTGAGTGTCGGGGCAAGCCATCGGATCGTCGGCGATCGGGCGCGCATCGCGATGCCGGAGATCCACATCGGGATGTTTCCCGACGTCGGCGGCGGCTTCTTCCTGAACCGGGTCCCGGGCGGGGCGGGCGTGGTGATGGCTCTCACCGGGATGAACATCAACGAAGCCGATGCGTTGTTTGCCGGCCTGGCGGACTACTTCATTCCCGACGAGGGTCGGGCGGATTTCGTCGCGCGCCTCCTGGAACTGCCCTGGACGGGCGAAGCGGCGGCCGATCGCGCGCAGCTTACGCACCTGTGCCTGGCTCAACACCGCCGCTATCGGGCCGGGCTGCCGGAGTCGAACCTGCGCCAGTACTTCGATGCGATTCGGTTCATTGCCGCCCAGCCCGATGTGGCCGGGGTTCGCGACGCCTTGCTGGCCGCGGCCGCCGAGGATGACTACTTCCGCGTCCCGGCCGACAACCTGGCCAACGGCTCGCCCACCGCGGCCCACGTCAGCTTCGAATACCTGCGCCGCTCGCGGCAGCTCTCGCTCGCGCAGGTGCTGGCCCTCGACCTGGCGCTCGCCACCCGGATGCAGCGCGGCAGCGACTTCATCGAAGGGGTGCGCGCGCTGCTCATCGACAAGGACCGTGCACCGCGCTGGTCACCGGAACGTTTCGACGAGGTCGATCCGGAGATCATTGCCTGGCACTTCACCTGAGCTTGGGCAGAAGCACTCCGGCACCGCGACCCAGGGCGACGATCACCACCACCAGTGCGGCCACGATCCAGGTCGAGGCGCCGACCGTTTCATTGTTGATCCAGCCGGCAAAGACCAGGGTCAGGAACAGTTGCAGCAACTGCACCTGCGAGACCCGGGCCACGCCGCCAAGGGCCATGCCACCGTACCAGAAGAAGAATCCCACCAGCTGGCTGAACACCGCCACGTAGGCGAAGGCAGTCCAGGCCTGCCAGGAGACGTGCGCGAAGGGCGTGACAACGGTCAGCCACGCCGTCGGAAGCAGCAGGACGGGGGCGCTGAAGACGAGTATCCAGCAAATCGTCTGCCAGCCGCCCAGATGCCGAGAAAGCATTCCGCCGTAGGCGTAGCCGACCGCGCCGGCGGCCACCGCTCCGAGCAGCGCCAGGTCGCCAGCGCTCAGCGTGCCGCTGCCGCGCGAGAACGCGAAAGCCAGCACTACCGCGCTACCGGCGATTGCGGCGCCCCAAAATGCCTTCGTCGGCCGTTCGTGAGCCAGTCGGGCAGCCGCGATCACGATCGCCAGCGGCAGCAGCGCCACGATGATCGAGCCGTGCGCGGCCTCGGTCGTGCGCATCGCCAGCGAGGACAGCAGGGGGAATCCCACCACCACGCCCAACGCGGCGCCAAACAGTGCGCCCCAGTGGCGCCTCGGGGGCAGCGGCACGCCGCGCACGAACAGGGCAACGGCGGCCAGCGCGGCGGCGATCTCGGCACGGCCAAGGGCCAGCCAGACCGGGTCGATCTCAGCCACTGCGAGGCGGGTCATCGGCAGGGTCAGGGAAAAGGCCAGGACCCCGAGGAAGCCCAGCGCCATGCCGCGCGACACCTCGCGCTGGCTAGCATGCGACTCGGCTGCCAGCACTTCGGGAGCGGGGATTGGCTGCTGCTGGCTCATCGGCTGCGGTTCAATTGACCGCGATCCAGGCCGCGGTCGCGATCAGTGAGGCCCCGAGGAAACCATTGAACCAGGCCAGGCGGTTGCCGACGGCGAGCCAGTGACGCAGGGAGGAACCGAGCCACGCCCAGATCAGCAGCGCGACCATGCAGCAGCTGACGAAGATCGTCACGATCAGCAGTGAACCCACCCAACTCGGGGTTGCCAGTTCCTGGTAGGCACCGACGGTGCCGGCGATCAGCATCCAGGCCTTGCCGTTGGCAAATTGCAGCAGCACGCTTTCATGCACGCGCGGTGGCCGCGCAGCACTGCCCTGCGAGAAACCGCGCGACCGGGCAATCTGCAGGCCAAGCCAGACCAGGTAGCCAATTCCCAGCCAGCGCAGCACGAGGCTGGCCGTCGGGCTGGCGGCCAGCAGTCCGTGGGCCCCCGCCAGCGTCAAGCCCAGCATCGCCGTGAAGCCGATCGCCACACCGAGCATGTGGGGGCCGATGGTGCGCGCGCCAAAATTGGCGGACGTCACCAGCGCCAGTGCGGTGTTGGGCCCCGGCGTGATCGATCCGACCCAGGCGAACCACGAGAAGGCGACGAGCAGCGGAATATCGACGTGAAGCATCGGCGTGGTGACCGGGCCGGTGGGTGGGGGGTCAGATAGTAGCCTATCGCCGTCCCCCTTGAAATCCGGCTTCCGGACACCATCTCACTCAGGTTAACCGGCATCTTCGCTCAACTTTCCCAGGGTACTGACTGCAATGAAAGAAACGCTCGGATTCCAGGCTGAGGTCAAACAGCTCCTCAAGCTGATGATTCACTCCCTCTACGGCAATCGCGAGATCTTCCTGCGCGAATTGATCTCGAATGCCTCCGATGCCTGCGACAAGCTGCGCTTCGAAGCGCTGGACCGGCCTGAACTCTACGGCGGAGACACCGAGCTCGAGATCAGGGTCGGTTTCGACCCCGAGGCACGCACCATCACGGTCAGCGACAACGGCATTGGCATGTCGCGCGGCGAGGCCATCGACAACCTGGGCACCATCGCCCGCTCCGGCACCCAGGAATTCCTCGGCCAGATCTCCGGTGACAAGAAACACGATGCCCAGCTGATCGGGCAGTTCGGGGTCGGGTTCTACTCCGCGTTCATTGTGGCCGACAAGGTTGTGGTGGTTTCGCGCCGTGCCGACGCCGGACCGGACGAGGGGGTGAGCTGGGAGTCGGACGGCACCGGCGAATTCAGTGTCGAGACCATCCACCGCGAGGCCCGCGGCACCGAGGTGACTTTGCACCTGCGCGCGCCGGCCGAGGGCGAGGCCGATGCCGCCAGCGAGGACGGTTTGCTCGACGACTGGCGGCTGCGCTCGATCGTGCGCAAGTACTCGGATCACATTTCGTTGCCGATCCGGATGCACAAGCGCGAGTGGGACAAGGACAAGGGCCAATACCGCACCCTGGACGAACTCGAAACCGTCAACCAGGCGAGCGCCCTGTGGGCACGGCCCAAGAACGAGATCACGGCGGAGGAATACAACGCGTTCTACCGCCACCTGACCCATGATGAAGCGGATCCGCTGGGCTTCACCCACAACCGGGTCGAAGGGCGCAGCGAATATACCCAGCTGCTCTACGTGCCGGGGACCGCGCCGTTCGACATCTGGGACCGTGAGCACCGCCACGGCATCAGGCTCTACGTCCGCCGGGTCTTCATCATGGACGACGCCGAGCAGCTGCTGCCGGCTTACCTCCGGTTCGTGCGGGGCGTGGTGGACTCGAGCGACCTGCCGCTCAACGTTTCGCGCGAAATCCTCCAGGAGTCACGCGACGTCAAGGCGATTCGCGAGGGCTGCACCAAGCGGGTGCTGGCGCTGCTCGAGGATATCGCAGAAAACGACGCCGAGAAGTACCAGCGGTTCTGGAAGGAATTCGGTCAGGTGCTCAAGGAAGGACTGGGCGAGGATTCCGGCAACCGGGAACGGATTGCCAAGCTGCTGCGCTTTGCGAGCACCAAGGGCGAGGTCGCGGCGCAAGGCGTGGCGCTGGCCGATTACCTGGGCCGGATGGTCGAGGGGCAGGAAAAGATCTACTACGTCACGGCCGACAGCCACGCTGCGGCGGCCAACAGCCCCCATCTCGAGGTGTTCGCGCGCAAGGGCATCGAAGTGCTGCTGCTGTCGGACCGGATCGACGAGTGGATGCTTTCGCAACTGCCCGAATTCGAAGGCAAGGAACTGGTCTCGGTCAGCCGCGGTGGGGTCGACCTGGGCAAACTCGCCGACGAACAGGAACAGGCCGCCCAGGTCGAGGCCGCCGAGGAGTTCAAGGAAGTCGTGACGGCGGTGCGCGAGGCGCTCGGCGACCAGGTCAAGGACGTGCGCATCACCAACCGCCTGACCGACTCGGCCTCCTGCCTGGTATCCGAGGAGGGCGAAATCAGCGGTAATCTCGAGCGGCTGCTGCGCCAGGCCGGCCAGAAGGCACCCGAGCGCAAGCCGATTCTGGAGATCAACCCGGGACACGCGCTGGTGCGTCGGCTGCTCGAAGATCGCAGCCGGGTGGCCGACTGGTCGCAGCTTCTGCTTGACCAGGCCATGCTGGCCGAAGGCGGGCAACTCGACGATCCAGCCGGGTTCGTGCGCCGGCTCAACGCGATGCTGGTCACGATAGTTCCGGGCGCCTGACCAGGGTTATGCCGACAGCCGGCGCGCTGGTTGGCCTCGCGCCCGTCATCGGGCGGGATTGCCGCATCCTCGTGCTGGGAAGTTTTCCCAGCGCAGCGTCGCTGGCCGCCGGCCATTATTACGCCCATCCGCGCAACCAGTTCTGGCCGATTCTCTCCGCCGTGCTCGCCCTCGACCTGATGGCCTTGCCCTTTGCGCAGCGTTACCGCGCGCTGCGCCGGGCGGGGATCGGCATCTGGGACGTGCTCGGGGCGTGTCAGCGCAGCGGTAGCCTCGATGCGGCCATCCGCGACCCGCGCGCCAATGACTTCAGCGAACTCCGACGGCGGGCTCCGCAGCTGCAGCGGGTGCTGTTCAACGGCGGGACAGCGGCCCGCCAGGCGCGTGAGCTCGAGCGCCTGGGCTACGAGGTGCGGGTGCTGCCCTCGACCAGCCCGGCCCACGCCGCCCGCACGCTCGCCCAGAAGCTTGAACTGTGGGCGCCAGCCTTGCGCCTGGCCGATGAGCCGCGCTGAACGCCGCCGGCGGGTGCCGGACCCGCCGATCACGCTCTCGGAAGAGGGCGGGGTACGCTACCTGCACTTTGGCAACCAGTGGATCCAGGGCGCGATGCGCTTGCGTTCACCCGAGCGGCTGGAACTCGAATATCTCCAGCGGATGATGGCCTGGCTGCTGTTCGTCGCTGAGCCGGCGCAGATGCTGCAGGTGGGCGTTGGCGCCGGTTCGCTGATCCGCTTCTGCCATCGGCGCCTGGCCGCGACCAGCGTGACCGCGGTCGAACTCTCGCCCCTGGTGCTGGCCGTCGCCCGACAATCGTTCGGGCTGCCGCCGGAAGGCGAGCGGCTGAAGCTGGTCGTTGGCGATGGCGCCGACTGGGTCGCCAGGGCTGCGAACCGCGCTCGCTACGGCGTGATCGCGGTCGATGCCTTTGACGCGGCCGCGCGCGGGCCGGCGCTCGACTCGGAGGCCTTCTACGCCGATTGCCGCCAGGCTCTGGCTCCGGCCGGGATCCTGGTCGTCAATCTGTTCGGCGAGCATCGTTCGCTGGCGCGCAACAGTGCCCGCATCAGTGCAGCGTTCGGGGGCAGGTATGTCGAACTGGCGGTGCCAGGACACTCCAATGTCATTGCGCTGGCGTTTTTCGGGCCGCCACTGGCGATCGGCTGGCGCGCGCTGCGTTCACGCGCCGCGGTGCTGGCGCGCCAGTACGGCCTGCCGGCCCGGCAGTGGGTCAGGGCGCTCGAGCAACAGGCCCCACCGGGCAGCGCCGGGTTCGCCATCTGAATTTGGCCGTGCCGGGAACCAGTTCTCGGCCGCCGCGCCGACCGAGGGCCTCGTTGTGCCGCCCCAGGTTGTGCTAGCCTGCGGTCGATGAATGCGCCCACTGCCGCCGCCGTGCGCCCGCTCGGCAAGCCGGGTAAAAGGCTCGAGCTGGCCGACCTCGTCCCGGCGCTGCTCGAAGACGGGCTGCTGTCCGCCGACGACGCCCGCCAGGTGCTGCGCTATGCCGGGCTCTCGACCTCCGGCCAGCACGCGCTGGTCGCCCTGGCGCAACGCAAACTGAAATCGTCCGCCAGTGGCAAGCCGCTCGAACTGGACGCGCTGTGCGTCTGGCTGGCCGGCCGGGTGGGACTGTCATACCGACACATCGACCCGCTCAAGGTCGACCTGGCCCGGGTGGCAGACGTGATGTCGAGCCAGTACGCCGAACGATTTGCGATCCTGCCACTTGAAGTCAGCGGTGCCGAGGTGACGATCGCCACTGCCGAGCCGTTCGTGGTCGACTGGGTCGATGAACTCGGCGCGCTGTTGCGCAAGAGCATCAAGCGCGTGCTGGTCAATCCGCTCGAACTCAAGCGCTATTCGGTCGAGTTCTACAGCCTCGCGAAGTCGGTCCGCCAGGCCAACCGCAAGGGTTTCGACCAGGAGCGCAACAATTTCGAGCAGCTTGTCGATCTGGGCCGTTCGGGGCGCAGCTTCGATGCCAACGACTCGCACATCATCACCATCGTCGACTGGCTCTGGCAGTACGCCTTCGAGCAGCGCGCCAGCGACATCCACGTCGAGCCGCGGCGCGAGCTGGGCACGATCAGGTTCCGGATCGACGGGGTGCTGCACCAGGTCTACCAGGTGCCGTCCGCGGTGCTCAGCGCCATGACCAGCCGGATCAAGCTGCTGGGGCGCATGGACGTGGTCGAGAAGCGCCGGCCGCAGGATGGCCGGATCAAGACCCGCACCGGCGACGGCAAGGAGATCGAACTGCGGCTCTCGACGCTGCCGACCGCCTTCGGCGAAAAACTGGTGATGCGCATCTTCGATCCCGAAGTGCTGATGCGCGACTTCCCCGAACTCGGTTTCCCCAGCGACGATATCGTGCGCTGGAACGAGATGACGGCGCGGCCCAACGGGATCATCCTCGTCACCGGCCCGACCGGGTCCGGGAAGACCACCACGCTCTACACCACGCTCAAGCATCTGGCCACCGACGAGGTCAACGTCTGCACCGTCGAGGACCCGATCGAGATGATCGAGCCGGCCTTCAACCAGATGCAGGTGCAGCCGGCGCTCGAACTCAACTTCGCCGAGGGGGTGCGCGCGCTCATGCGCCAGGACCCGGACATCATCATGGTCGGCGAAATCCGCGACCTGGCAACCGCCGAAATGGCGATCCAGGCGGCGCTGACCGGGCACCTGGTGCTGTCCACGCTGCACACCCAGGATGCCCCTGGAGCCATCACCCGCCTGCTCGATCTGGGTGCCCCGGAGTACCTGCTCAACGCGACCCTGATCGGCGTGGTCGCGCAGCGCCTGGTGCGCACCCTGTGCCCGCACTGCAAGGAGGAGAGCGGACCGATCCCGGATGAGCAGTGGCAGGAACTGGTGGCGCCGTTCCGGGCAACCAAGCCGGCCCGCAGCTGGCGTGCCGTGGGCTGCCTGGAATGCCGGATGACTGGCTATCAGGGGCGCAGCGGACTGTATGAGCTGCTGATCATCGATGACGAGCTCCGGGCGCTGATCAACCGCCACGCCGAGCTCCAGGAATTACGCCGGGTCGCCCTGCGCTCGGGACTGAAACCCTTGCGCCTGGCCGGTGCCCAGAAAGTGGCCGCGGGTCTGACGACGATCGAGGAAGTGCTGCGCACTGCGCCGCCGATGACCGGTTGAGCGAATAGAACTGACCGGAACCGGGGGCGAGCGCCGTGGCGCTGGCCTCACTTCGACAGTTCGCGCATTGCCCGCTCGAGTCCCTGCAGAGTCACCGGGTACATCCTTTCGGCCAGCAGCTGGCGGATCACCGCGATCGACTGGCGATATTCCCAAACCCCTTCCGGCTCGGGATTGAGCCAGACGAATTTCGGAAAGCGCTCTACCAGCCGCCTCAGCCAGACCGCACCCGCTTCCTCGTTGGTGTACTCGACCGAGCCACCGGGCTGCAGCACCTCGTACGGGCTCATGGTGGCGTCGCCGACGAAAATCAGGCGGTAGTCAGAGTTGTACTTGCGGATGATGTCCCAGGTATCGCTGCGCTCGGCGTGGCGGCGGTGGTTGTTCTTCCAGACGTGGTCGTAGACGCAGTTGTGGAAGTAGTAGAACTCGAGGTGCTTGAATTCGGTCTTGGCGGCCGAGAACAGTTCCTCGGTCTGGCGGATGTGGTCGTCCATGGTGCCGCCGACGTCAAGCAGCATCAGCACCTTGATGGTGTTGTGGCGCTCGGGAACCATGCGGATATCAAGCCAGCCGGCGTTGCGCGCGGTCGAGGCGATGGTATCGTCGAGGTCCAGTTCCTCTTCGGCACCCTCGCGGGCAAAGCGCCGCAGCCGGCGCAACGCCACCTTGATGTTGCGCGTGCCCAGTTCGACGCTGTCGTCGTAGTCGCGGTAGGCGCGTTGTTCCCAGACCTTGACCGCGCTGCGGTTGCCGGCCGATGGCCCGCCGATGCGAATTCCCTCGGGGTTGTAGCCGCCGTTGCCAAACGGCGAAGTGCCATTGGTGCCGATCCAGCGGCTGCCGCCCTGATGGCGTTCCTTTTGCTCGTCGAGCAACTCCCGCAGGCGTTCGAGCAGTTTGTCGAGTCCGCCCATCGCCTCGATCGCGGCCTTCTCCTCGGCGCTGAACTGGCGCTGCATCTCGCGCCGCAGCCACTCGAGCGGCAACTCGGCGCTCATTCCGGGGATTTCCTCGACGCCTTTGAAGTAGGACGCGAAGGCCCGGTCAAACTTGTCGAAGTTGCGTTCGTCCTTGACGAAGGTCGCCCGCGACAGGAAGTAGAACTGGTCGATCGACGGGTCGATGACCCGCGCCGCCATTGCTTCGAGCAGCAGCAGGTGCTCGTTGATCGACACCGGCAGCTTGGCCTTGCGCAGGTGCAGGAAGAAATCGATCAGCATCGGGATATGGGGAAGCCGCGGCCTGCCAATGCCTAGCGGTTATGCCGCGCCATGTAGGCGAGTCGCTCGAAGAGATGGACGTCCTGCTCGTTCTTGAGCAGCGCGCCGTGCAGCGGCGGAATGACCGACTTGTGGTCGGTGCTGCGCAGTGCCTCGGGTGGAATGTCCTCGGCCAGCAAGAGCTTGAGCCAGTCCAGCAATTCCGAGGTCGAGGGCTTCTTCTTCAATCCGGGCAGGTCGCGGACCTGATAGAAGGAGTCGAGCGCTTCCTTGAGCAGGTCACGCTTGAGTTGCGGATAGTGGACATCGACAATCTGGCTCATAGTGTCGCGGTCGGGGAACTTGATGTAATGGAAGAAACAGCGGCGCAGGAACGCGTCGGGGAGTTCCTTTTCGTTGTTCGACGTGATCACCACCAGCGGCCGATGCCGCGCCCGGATCAGTTCACGGGTCTCGTAGACGTAGAACTCCATCCGGTCGAGTTCACGCAGCAAGTCGTTGGGGAACTCGATATCGGCCTTGTCGATCTCGTCAATCAGTAGCACCATCGGGACTGGCGAGTCGAAAGCCTGCCAGAGAACACCTTTGACAATGTAGTTGGCAATGTCCTGAACGCGCTGGTCACCAAGCTGGGAGTCACGCAGGCGGGACACGGCGTCATATTCATAAAGGCCCTGCTGGGCCTTGGTGGTCGATTTGATATGCCACTGCAGCAGCGGCATACCGACAGCACGGGCGACCTCTTCAGCCAGCATCGTCTTGCCGGTGCCGGGCTCGCCCTTGATCAGGAGCGGCCGCTGCAGCGTTATGGCGGCGTTGACCGCCAGACGGAGATCGTCAGTGGTGACGTATGTGCTGGAACCTTCGAAGCGCATCAGGGACACCTGCAAGGGAGTGGGGCGGCGCTTTTGGCGACGCCGGGAAGCGTTGGGCCAAGTATAACGGCGCCCGACTTTGTCAAAGCCAGGGGGCTTGATCGTATACCCCCCTGGGTATATAATCGGCCGCTAATCGGAACGGACCAAGCCATCAAACCATGAATTCGCATACCAAACCAATGCCCCCTTTCGCCGCGCTGGTGTGGCGCTCCGCGGTCGTGCTGCTGGCTGGCGCCATCTTGTGGGGCGCAACTCGCGACGCGCTGGCGCAGACCACCCCCGGGCCGGAGGTGCAAGTAACGGCGGCACAGTTACTCAAGATCGGCCAAGGTCTCGATTGGGACGGGGCGCTCCAGCCGGTGCGCCAGTCGACCCTGGCGGCACAGACCCAGGCCCGGGTCCTGGCGGTCAAGGTCCACGCCGGTGATCGCGTTCGCGCCGGGCAGGTGCTGGTTTCGCTCGACAATCGCGAGGCGGCAGCCGGAGTCAGCCAGGCGAACGCCCAGGAAGCGCAAGTGCAGGCCGCTCTCGATGAAGCGCGTGCCGGGAATTCCCGCAGCAAGAGCCTGCTGCAACAGGGCTTCATCAGCCAGGCAGCGATGGATGCCGCCAATGCCCAGTTGCGTCAGGCCGAAGCCCAACGGAGCCAGGCGGGCGCCGGCTCGACCCTGCGCCAACTGGCCAGCAGCTATTCGAGCCTGGTGGCGCCCTATGATGGCGTGGTGACAGCGGTGATGGTGGAACAGGGCGATCTGGCAGCCCCGGGGCGCCCCCTGGTCGAACTCCACGGCAGCGAACGCTTGCGTGCCGTCGCCTACGTTCCGGCGAGCGTAGCTCTGGCGCTTGGCCCGCAACCGCAGGTGACTGTGGTGCTGCCGGCGCCGGTTGGTACAGTTGCCCGGCGTCTCGAGGCAGTGGCCGGCACGGTAGTGCCTTCGGCCGATCCGTCGAGCGCAACGGTGGAATTGCGGGTGGATCTGCCGACCGATGAGTCGCGCCGCTTCCTGCCCGGCCAGCGCATCAAGCTCCATACCAGCGGCGCCGCCGAGTCGATGCTGGTCATTCCGCGTGCCGCCTTGCTGGTACGCGGCGAGTTGCAGGCAGTTTATGTCGCAACGCCCGAGCGCTTCGTGCTGCGGGCGCTGCGGCTCGGCCGGGACCTCGGCGAGCGCGTCGAGGTGCTCGCGGGACTCCGCGAGGGCGAGAAGATCGCGCTTGACCCGGTACGCGCCGGGCTGAGCAACGCGCGTCCGGCCAACGGCCAGGCGAAGTAGCAGATGGACCCGCGAGAAGGTGAGGCTACGCCAATGAACCAGGGCCCGGCAGGACACGAAACTCCCGCGGCAGCAGCGCCCGAGGCGTCCGCAGCGACGACGACTCCAGCCGCGGCGCTGGGCGTTTCGGGGTGGATCGCAGCCCATTTCCAGAATAATGCGCTGACCCCGTTGCTGGCGTTGGTGCTGTTGATGATGGGGCTGTTCGCGGCGGTGGTGACGCCGCGCGAGGAAGAGCCGCAGATCAACGTGACGATGGCCAACGTACTGATCCCGTTCCCGGGAGCATCGGTGGCCAGCGTCGAGAAACTGGTCTCCTCGCCGGCCGAACAGGTACTGTCGCAGATTGCCGGGATCGAGCACATCTATTCGGTGTCCCAGCCCGGGATGGCGATGGTCACGGTGCAGTTCAAGGTCGGGGTGTCGCGTACCGAGGCACTGGTGCGCTTGCACGACACGCTCAATGCCAATCGGGACTGGCTGCCGGCCGGCCTCGGGGTGGGGGATCCAATCGTCAAGCCCAAGGGCATCGATGATGTCCCGGTGCTGGCGGTTACGCTCTGGGCGCACGACGCGCGCTCGGCCGATGCGCTCGAGCGGGTTTCGGCCTCGATCGAACATGAACTCAAGCGTGTCGCCGGCACTCGTGAGGTGCGGACCATCGGCGGACCCGGGCGGGCAGTCAACGTCGAATTCGATCCCGGACGGCTGCGCGCCGCGGGGCTGTCGGTCGAACCGCTGATCGGGGCGCTGCAGGCGGCGAACCTGGCCTTGCCATCGGGCGATCTGATCCACAACGGAGCCTCGATCCGGGTCGAAACCGGCTCTTTCCTGCGCTCGGTCGAAGACGTCGGCGAACTGGTTGTGGGCGTAAGTGCCGGTCGCCCGGTCTTCCTGCGCGATGTCGCGCAGATCAGATACGGCGCGATCCCGGCCCAGCGCTACGTCTGGCACATGCCAGGAGCAGCGGGCGGGGCTGCTCACAGTCCGGCCAAGTCTTCCGAACCAGCGGCGAGTGCTGGAGCGGGTGTGACCGAGGCCGCGCCGGCCGCCGGCCAGATCTTCCCGGCGGTCACGATCGCGATCACCAAGAAGCCCGGCGAGAATGCCATCGACGTCACGACCGCGCTCGAGAAGCGGCTCGAAGAACTCCACGGCGCTCTCATCCCGAGCGACGTCGAGGCTACGGTCAGCCGCAACTACGGCGTGACCGCCAGCGACAAGGCCATGAAACTGATCCAGAAGCTGGGCTTCGCCACCCTCTCGGTCATCGTCCTGGTCGGCATCGCACTGGGGCGGCGCGAAGCGCTGATCGTCGGCGGGGCGGTGATTCTCACCCTGACCGCGACCCTGTTTGCCTCCTGGGCGTGGGGATTCACCCTCAACCGGGTCTCGCTCTTTGCCCTGATTTTCTCGATCGGGATCCTGGTCGATGACGCCATAGTGGTGGTCGAGAACATCCACCGCCATCGCGCGCTCGAGCCCAGCCGCTCGCTGGCATCGATCATTCCGGTGGCAGTCGACGAAGTGGGCGGCCCGACGATCCTGGCCACGCTGACGGTGATCGCGGCGCTGTTGCCGATGGCCTTCGTGAGCGGGTTGATGGGCCCTTACATGAGCCCGATTCCGATCAATTCGTCGATGGGAATGCTGCTCTCGCTGGCCATCGCCTTCACGGTCACGCCCTGGCTCGCGCTGCACCTGATGAAGGCGCCGGTCCATGGCGTCGGCGGACACGCGGCCAATCCGGTCGCGCGGGTGCTCTACGGAACCTTTGGCGGGTTGCTCAAGCCGTTCATCGATCATCCCGACGACGATACAACCCAGGGCGGCAACTGGCTGACCAGCCGATCCAGGAAGGGCTATGCCTGGCGGCGCCGGGGGCTGCTCGGCGGGGTTGCTTTGCTGCTTGCCGGTGCCGTCTCGCTGGTGATCGTGGAGGCGGTGATCCTGAAGATGCTGCCGTTCGACAACAAATCCGAGTTCCAGGTCATCGTTGACATGCCCCCCGGCACGCCGGTCGAGGGCACCAACGCCACCTTGCTCGATCTTGCCCAGGCACTCGCCACGGTGCCCGAGGTAACCAATGTCCAGGGTTACGCCGGAACCGCGTCGCCGATCAACTTCAACGGGCTGGTACGCCAGTACGATTTCCGGCGCAATCCGGAGCAGGGCGACCTGCAGGTCAACCTGGTCGACAAGCATGCCCGCTCCGAGCAGAGCCACGCGATCGCCCAGCGGCTGTTGCCGACGCTGCGCGAGATCGCGCTGCGCCACGGTGCCCGCATGAAGGTGGTCGAGGTCCCGCCGGGCCCACCGGTGCTCTCGCCGCTGGTGGCTGAGGTCTATGGTCCCGATGCGGCGGGGCGCGCGGCGCTGGCGCGGCGTCTCGAAGCGGCGATGGCCGAGGTGCCGGGAATGGTAGCGTTGGACACCACGCTGGAAGCTCCGGCGCCGCGGGTGCGCCTGGTCGTGGACAAGCCCAAGGCGCAGGCCCTGGGGGTCAGCGACGCAGCGATCGCACAGGCGGCGCGAGCCGCACTGGCGGGCATGGACGTGACCTACCTGCGCGACGAACGCTCGAAGTTCGCGGTGGCAGTGCGGCTGTCCTTGCCTGAATCGGCCAAGGGCAAGCTCGACGCGGTGCTCGACGTGCCGGTTATGGGCGCCGGCGGCAAGCCGATCCGGATTGGGGAGCTGGTGCGCATCGAAACCGATGAGCGCGATACCCCGGTCTACCACAAGGACCTGCTGCCGCTGACCTACGTGTTCGGCGACATGGGCCTGGTTGATGGCAACAAGATCGACAGCCCGCTCTACGGCATGCTTGATTTCCGCAAGCGACTCGATGAGCTGAAGTTGCCGGGAACCGGTGCGCTGGGCGAGTATTTCATCGCCCAGCCTTCGGACCCCTACGTCCAGTACGCCATCAAGTGGGACGGTGAATGGCAGATCACCTACGAGACCTTCCGTGACATGGGTATCGCCTACGCCGTCGGACTCGCGCTGATCTACGTGCTGGTGGTGGCGCAGTTCCGCTCCTACCTGACGCCGCTGATCATCATGGCGCCGATTCCGCTCACCATCATCGGGGTAATGCCGGGGCACGCGTTGCTCGGGGCCCAGTTCACGGCCACGTCGATGATCGGGATGATCGCGCTGGCGGGGATCATCGTGCGCAATTCGATCCTGCTGGTCGACTTTATCGAGCTCGAGACCCGCTGCGGCGTGCCCTTCGCGATGGCGGTGATCCGCTCGGCGCAAGTGCGTGCCCAGCCGATCCTCTTGACCGCGCTGGCGGCCATGCTGGGCGCCTTCTTCATCCTCGATGACCCGATCTTCAATGGGCTGGCGGTGTCGCTGATCTTCGGGATCATGATCTCGACCCTGCTGACGCTGGTCGTGATCCCGGTGCTTTACTTCATTACCTACCGTGGCAGGCACGAGTGCGCCCCGCCGCTGACACCTTCTTCCGTTTCTTCAACCTGAGGACTTTTCCATGTCTACTGACCGTTTCGTCCGTATCTTTGCGGGTATTTTCGTGATGCTGTCGCTGGCCCTGGGGGTCGAGGGCAGCCCCTGGTTCTACAGCGCCAATTTCCTGTGGTTCACGTTGTTTGTCGGGGCCAACCTGTTCCAGAGCGGAATTACCCGCTGGTGTCTGATGGAAACGATCCTGCGCAAGCTCGGCGTCAAGACCGCGGTTGAGCTTTCCCAGGCAAGATAGTCCATGGGCATTAGCTCTCTTCAATCACTACAGCGGAGCTGCGAGGCGATGGCAAGTTTGAGCGATACCAAGGCGCGAGGCGAGGTCGTCAAGCGGCTGCGCCGCGTTGAAGGCCAGTTGCGGGGCGTGATCCGGATGATTGAGGAGGGCGACAACTGTCTGTCGGTGGCGCAGCAGATGACCGCTGCGCGCCGCGCGCTCGACAGCGTCTATGCCAAGATGATCGTCTGCTATCTCGAGCAGGAAATTGGCGAAACGTCGCTTGACCAAGAGCGGATCGAACGCACCTTCAAGGATGTCGGGACGCTGCTGCGCCGTCTGGGCTGAATGCGTCGCGGGTTCAGATGAGCCCGTGGAAGGCGATGCACTCGACCCATTCATGGGCGGCGACGTCGCCCTGGGCATCACCCAGCACGATCACGCAGTTGGCTTCGGACATCGAGCGCAGCACCCCGGCACCCTGGCTGGCGCTGCGGCGCACTGTCATCGCGCCGTCGGCACCGATCTCGAGCACGCCGCGCTGATATTCGGTGCGGCCCGGGATCTTGCGCAATGCCGTGGTGGTGCGCGCGCGTACCCGTGGCAGCAGCTGCGGAGTCGCACCCATCATCCGCAGCAGCGCGTCGCGCGCGAAGAAATAGAAGCTGATCATCACTGCCACCGGGTTGCCCGGCAGGCCGAAATAGCAGGCGTCACCGATCCTGCCGAAAGCCATCGGACGGCCCGGACGGATTGCCAGCTTCCAGAAATCAACTTCACCCAGGCGGTGAAGTACCGGCCTGGTGTAGTCGGCTTCGCCGACCGAAACGCCGCCTGAGGAGATGATTGCGTCGGCCCTGCGGCTTGCCTCCAGCATCGCATCTTCCAGAGCCTGTGGGTCGTCGCGGACCACCCCCAGGTCGATCGGCTCTGCACCCAGGCGCCGCAACATGGCTTCGATGGTGTAGCGATTGCTGTCGTAGAGCTGCCCTGCGGCGAGCGGTTCGCCGAGCGAGCGCACCTCGTCGCCGGTCGAGAAATAGGCCACGCGCAGGCGTTGGCGGATCGCCACCCGGGCGATCCCCAGAGATGCCAGCAGCCCGATATCCGCCGGGGTCAGGATCTTCCCGGCGGGCAGGGCAATCCCTGCCGCGCGCAGGTCTTCGCCGCGCCGGCGCAGGTTTTGCCCGCTGCGTTGCCCTTGCGGAACCGAGATGAAGTCGCCATCGCTTTCGACCACTTCCTGGACCACCACGGTGTCGCAACCGGCGGGGATAATGGCGCCGGTCATGATCCGCACCGCCTCGCCGGCGCCGACCCCACGCGCGCTCGGTTGTCCAGCGAGCGCCGTGGCCACTACCCGCAATCTGGTCCGGCCGCTGGCAGCCAGGTCCGCGCCGCGCACGCCGTAGCCGTCCATCGCCGAGTTGTCGGCGGCGGGGACATCGATCGGCGAGATCACGTCGAGACCGAGAACCCGTGTCAGCGCGTCGCTGATCGCAACTTCTTCGAGACCGCAGCAGGGGGCCACGAATGCTTCGATGATCGCCTGCGCCTGGGCGACCGGCAGCGCTTGCGGGTCATAGTCGGGTTGCCCGCCGGTCAGCTCGGCGAGCGTTGGCCGGGGCCCTCCGGGGTTGGTGGCGCTCATGACAGCAGTCCTTGCTCGTGCCGCGCCAGTTCAAGGCGGGTATTGATGTTGCGAAAGGCGGCCGGATCGGGGAAGTCGACTTCGACCGCGTTGTGCTGGCAGTACCAGAGAGCGATCTTGCGGTTGCCCTCTGCCAGATAGCTCTCCAGACTGCTCGTCAGGCTGCGCTTGACCAGTGCAAACACCGGCTGGAGCCGATCACCGGCGCGCACCACCGCGATCTCGGCGCCGGCCTGGGTAGCGGCCGAGGCCAGGCGCGACACCAGGTCGTGCGGCAG
This sequence comes from Burkholderiaceae bacterium, assembly GCA_024637395.1. Classification (GTDB taxonomy): domain Bacteria; phylum Pseudomonadota; class Gammaproteobacteria; order Burkholderiales; family Burkholderiaceae_E; genus JAGXFR01. Next base: position 50,970 of record JAGXFG010000035.1, read on the forward strand.
GTAAGGGGAGTCGCAGGGGGCGGTGACGACCCAGGCAGTGGTGGCTGCCAGCAACCCCGCATGCAGCCCGGCGAGCGGTCCGGCGTAACCCCCGATCACGTCCGGCAACACCGGGTAACCGAACTGTTCGTAGGTGGCGAGGTTGCTGTTGGCATTGATCAGCATCGCGTCCACTTGCGGCGCCAGACGTTCGATGACGTGGGCCACCATCGAGCGCCCCGCCAGGCTCTGCAAACCCTTGTCGCTGCCAGCGCCGTCGGGGCTCATCCGCCGCCCCAGGCCGCCAGCCAGCGCGATCCCGGTGACGCCCCCCGTGCCATCGGCAGCGCTCATGCCAGCAGGCCAGTGGCCGAGCCGACGAAGCGCTGCTTGCCGGTGAACAGCAGGTAGTGGCGTCCCTGACAGCGCCCGATCATCGTCATCCCCACTTTTCGGGCGATCTCGTAGCCCATCTGGGTCAGCCCCGAGCGCGAGACGAGAAATGGAATGCCCATCTGAGCTGCCTTGATCACCATCTCCGAGGTCAACCGGCCAGTGGTGTAGAAGATCTTGTCGGCACCATCAACCTGCTCCAGCCACATCCAGCCAGCAATCGCGTCAACCGCATTGTGGCGGCCGACGTCTTCGACAAAACGCAGGATTTCACCGCGGTCATCGCCGGCATTGGAGCACAGGGCACAGGCGTGCACGGCGCCAGCGACGCGGTAGATGGAGTCGTGGTTGCGCATCCTCTCCATGACCGTGAACAGCGTTTCCTCGGTGAGCCGTACCTGAGCCGGGAGCACCACCCGCTCGAGTGCTTCCATCAGGTCACCAAACGCCGATCCCTGCCCGCAGCCGGTCGTTATCGTGCGCCGCGAGAGCCTGGACTCCAGTTCCGCGGCGCCGGACTCGGTCTCCCAGATAGTAATCCCGGTGTCGCGCAGAGTGCGCGAA
>JAGXFG010000036.1 GCA_024637395.1 Burkholderiaceae bacterium
AGACCAGGTCACCCGATAGGTGTAGTGATTGATGTTCATGTCTTGACTCCCAGGCGTTCGACGGCCAGCAAGACCTGCCTGACCTGATACGCCTTTGCTTTGCCCTTCTCGTTCTGGATGTTGACGCGCGGATTGCCTGGCCACGGTGTCTTGTAAATGGCGTGACTGCTGCAAGGCGCTCGCCGCGTGCGCGTGTTTCGCGAGATCATGCTCGGGCTGGCGTGGTACCACGGGCTTCACCAGATCCAGCGCACGTGAGGGTAGCTCTGGATGCGTTGGTCGGCGGTGACCAATGCCACGTTGTGTTCCCGCGCCAGCGCGACGATCATTCGGTCGGCGGGGTCGTTGTGAAATTCGCCGGGCAGGTTCGCCGCCTGGGCGGCAACCTGCGCGCTGATCGCCACCAGTGAGACCCCGTCGATGCTCGCGACCGCGCTCAGCCACTCGTCCAACCCCATGGCAAGGTCGATGCGGCCGCGCTGCACCAGCATCGCCAGCTCCCAGGCGCTGATCGCCGAGACGAGAACCTGATCACCCTTGGTGAGCGCATCCTCGATGGCGGACTTCGCCGGCGACGAGAGCTGCGCGTCGCCATTGACCCACCAGACTAGCGCATGGGTATCCAGCACGATCAAGGTGCCGCCGCCTCCCAGTCCTCTTCGGCCACGGGTGCGAGCGGGTCGTCGTAGCGCAGGACGGAGCCCTTCAGGCGCGCGCGCGCATCGGCCACGCCGCCCTGGTACTTGCGCACGATCAGCGTGGGCTTGCCGTGGTCGGTGACGATGACCGGCTCGCCGGTCATCTCGACGCGACGGAAGATTTCCAGCGCCCGCGCCTTGAACTTCGATTTGGAGACTTCGGTATCCATCGGGAATCTCTTTGTGGTGACTATGGTCACCTTACTATGGTCATATTAGGAAGTCCAGCTTCTGGGGCCCTCTTCGGGCACGCTACCGCCGTGCCAGGTCCCTTGCGGAGCCTGGCCGGCGGGTGCTGCGCGATCTTCCTTGCTGCCTACTGCCTTCCTTCCAACCTCATGCCGCAGCCGGCACGATCCAGTCGCGCTCGACGCTGACGTCCTGCATCCTTCCCAGCAACTCGAGCAGCACGATGGCGCGCTGCGCGCCGCTCGCCTTGCCAAAGATTCCCTCCAGGCCCGCGAACGGGCCCGACATGAATTTCACCAGCGCCCCGGGCGCGAACAGTTCGCGCCGGGTTTGTTGCCCGGCGACACCGCTCATGGCTCCGTCGCCGCTCGCGGCCGCCTCGCAGGCCCGCAATTCCTCGATTAGCGCTGCCGGCACCACCGCCGGCTGCATGCCAAAGCGCACCAGCCCGGTGACGCCCAGCGTCGAGCGCACCGGCGCGAGGCTGTGCCCCGCGTCGCGCGGCTGCAGGAACAGGTAGCGCGGAAACAACGGTTCGCTGCTCGCCACCCATTTGCCGGCCTTGCGGCGCTCGCTCACCATCCGCGGCAGATATGTGGCGTAGCCCTGGCGCAACAGGTTGGCTTCGGCCGTGGCTTCGCCGCGCGGTTTGCAGAAGACCGCGTACCAGTGGGCGCTCACTTAGCCCTCCCGGCAAGCAGGTCGGTGCTGCGGCGGTTTGGTGTCGGGCTGGCGGGGCCGCCGTCGGCCTCCTCGCCCAGCGCCCCGGCTGGGCCGATTTCGGCGCGCAGCTCGGCGATCTCGCGATGCAACTGCTCGTATTCGTCGATCTTGCGGCGCAGGAAGTTCACCGTGAGGCTGGCCTTCTGCTCGATGCCACTGGGGGTGAGCAGGTAGGCGTAGGAGAGCTTGTTGCGGCTGTTCTTGAAGTTGCGCGCCTTGATCCAGCCCCTTGCCAGCAGCGCGTTGACGCAGTAGTTGATCTTGCCGACGCTGATGCCCAGCTCGTGGGCCAGCTCGCGCTGCGAGAGCTCGGGATTGTCTTCGAGCAGGCGCAGCAGTTGCAGGTGGGTTTCGGTGGCGGCGCTGGCGGGCGGCTCGACAGCGGCGGCCGGCCGTTGGGCCGCGGCTTTGGGTGCGCCGTTGCGTATTGTCTTGCGTTCAGTCATTGAACGCAGATTCAACCGCAACCCAGGGTTGGCGTCAAGAGCAAACGCCTCATCCATTAGTAGGGGTTGACGAACGGTCGGTGCCTGGAGAAAGGTAGCCGATATTTTGGTGGCCTCACCACTCTTTCGACATCGAGGTGCTGTCCGCACTGGTCATGCCCGTACTGGGAGATCGTTGAAATTGACTCGGAAGACATATGTCCATACACTCCAAACTGTCGGCATCGACTGGGACCCGACAAAGGCGGCCGCCAACCTGCAAGCTCACGGGGTGGCGTTCAGCGAGGCTGCGACAGTGCTCACTGACGATTACGCTTTGACCCGGGAGGATCCGGATGTGCTGGGCGAGCAACGGTTCATCACGCTTGGCATGAGCGCCACGGGCGCTCTCCTGGTTGTCGTTTATACCCATCGCGAACCAGGCACATACCGGCTCATCTCTTCGTGGAAGGCCAACAAACCGCAGAGGAAGATCTATGAAGAAAATCGCCGCTGATCCCTTTCGGGACATTGATTTCACGGGCGCAAAGCGTGGCGCCGTGATCCCGCTGGGGCCGGGTAAGACCAAGATCTCGATCCGACTCGACAACCGGGTGATCGACTACTTCCGAGGGCAAGTCGAGCGCGCCGGCGCCGGCAACTACCAGACCCTGATCAACGATGCCTTGACCGCCTTCATCCAGCAGCGTTCGATGATTGAAGCCGTACGGCAGGTAGTCCGCGAGGAGCTGGCCGGGAAGACGCCAGCGTGACTACTGCATCGCCTCTTGGTTATGCCCGCCACTGAAGGAGTGAAGATGGCACGTCCAGTCAATGGCATGCGCCCCGTACACCCGGGTGAGGTCCTGCGCGAAGACATTGAACGGCTAGTGCCCGTTCGGGAGTGCGCTTGACGGTACCGCTGCCTGGTCAGAGTGCGAACGGATTGGGCGCTGCCGGGGCGAGGTCTGGCTCGAGCGGAGCCGCGGCGGGGGCAGCGCCATTGGGCGGGGTAGCCGATGCTGCGGCCGTCTCGACTCCGTCATCGGATTCGGCTTTCCAGCCGCTGCGCGGCGGAACTCGGTGCTCGGCGGGCGCGGCTTCCGGCGCGAACAGCAGCCCCAGCAGGAAGGCGAACAGGATCGCGTTGGCGGGAATGCGCAGGTTGTAGTCCACCAGGCTGTGGAGCGCGATGAGCCCGATGCCGAGCGCCGCGCCGATGCGCAGGTAGCGATCGCGCGGCCAGCCATACATGCGCGCCGTGCGCACCACGCGCAGCACGATCAGCGCCGCCACCAGCACGATCGCCAGCCCCGCCAGCGCGCCGCCGTCGAACAACCACTCGAGGTAGTCGTTGTGGGCGCTGTTCACGAAGAGCGGCACGTCACCGGGGTGGAAGCGCCGAAACACTTCGGGGAAGGTCCCCTGCCCGGCGCCGAAAGGAAAAAACGTGCCGATGCCGTTGATGGTGGCCTGGGCGATGCTCCAGCGGGAGTCGGCGATCGCGTCGACCTGGGTGAAGCGCTCGAGCACCGGCACCAGTCCCACGGCAGTGGCGCCGCCCAGTAGCAGCACCATCACCCCGCCGACGGTGCGCAGGCTCTGCCTGCCGCCCAGGCGCGGCGCGAAGGCCAGTGCGCTGACCACGATGCCCACGATCAGCAGCGTGATGCCGGTGCGCGAACGCGAGAACACCACCGCCAGGCCAAACAGCACCAGCAGCAGCATGAACACCAGGTAGCGGTTGACCTGGGCTGAGCCGAGCGCGGCGACCACCGCGCGCAGCCCATGGCCGTGATAGCGGCGCTGGGCGTGCACATCGTGGCCGAAGTTGGCCGCGAACAACGCCGCCGCCAGCGGGAAGGCCATCTCGAACAATCCGGCGAAATGGTTGCGGTTGGGGTAAGTGCCCACTGCGCTGGCGGCCGGCTCCATGCCGAGATAGAGCAGCGGATCCTGGGTGCCGTACTGGATGAGCCCCAGGAACGCCTGGAGCGTAGCCAGCGCCAGTACCAGGAACACCAGGCGCGCGCGTTGGCGCTGCGAGCACGCCCGGGTGGCCAGGAACACCGCCAGCACCGGCAGCAGCGCCAGGGCGCTCGCCTGGGTGCTCCAGGGCACCAGCGAGGCGCCGCGCCAGGCGGTGGTGTCGCCCAACAGCGTGAGCGCGTCGGCGTAGAGCGCGTGCCCCGGCAACGCTGCCCACCAGGCCGCCGGCAGGGGGATGAGCGCGAGCAGCGGAATGGCCGGCAGCAGGATCAGCGCGCTGCGCTCGGCAATGTTCAGTCCCGCCCAGGGCGCGACCCGGTGCAGTGCGAAGGCGGCGAACACGGCGAGCGCGAGGAGCTCGAGCGCCAGCAGCGGCAGCGGCCGGTTGCCGGCACGAAAGAGCGGCGCCACCACCAGCAGGGCAGCAACCAGCAATGGAAAAGTCAGCGCGGCGCGCTCAGGCGCGCGGCGTTTGGTTGGGCTCACGAGCGGGATTATCGCCTACTAATAGGCCGGTCGTCGCGACCGCAGTTGGGGCGATTGCCCGCCGCGACCTGCAAGCCGCACGGGGCCGGGTTCCCGGGCTTGTTGTTCGAAGTGGCGAGATCAGTGCTGGACAACCGGGTCGCGCGCTGCTCTTGAGCCTGCGCACCGGCGTTATTCGCCACGACGACGAGCATCGCCTGCGCCAAAGTGACCGGCAAGGCCGGCGCTTGGGGTTCGACCCTGTCGGCAGCCTGGGCTGCGGCAAACATGAGGAGTCCGACCATGGTGGCAGCCGGGAAAAACGTGCGAATGCGGGGCTTCATTGGGAGGTCCTTCGTCAGCGAGCTGACAATGACGTCCGACCCCCGCGGCGCGCGGACGCGGCGCACGGATCGAACCCCCCAATCCTAGCGCACCCGCGGCCAGGGAGCAATACACAAAGGGATGAAGCGCTTACCGCGCGCTGATCGGCTTCTCGTCCACGCCTTTCATGAACAGCCCGGCCCCGAGCACCAGTCCGGCGCCGCCGGCCACTGTCATCCACGCGTTGTCGCTGGCGGGCAGCGCCGCCGGCGCCTGGTCGCGCGGCGAGGTATCGGTCCGGCTGCTGGTGCCGAGCGCCTGCGCCAGCTTCACCGCTTCGCCGTCGCGATTGAGCGCCAGGTTGGCGCAGCCACCCGCGCTCACCGGCAGCAGGTTGCGTTCCTTGAGGTTGGTGACGCAGCCGTCCTTATAGACGATCTGCGCGCCTGCACCCTCGAGCGCGATCACGCGATCGCCCTCGCGCACGGCCATGCCGGAGCGCGCCGCCACGTAGCCCCTGCCCTGGTTGATCATCACCTTGCCGCTGACGTCGCCCAGCGATGCGAGCACGATGCGCTCGGCGGACTGGACTCCGGTCGCGGCAACTAGCGCAGCGACGGCGGCGGCAATCAGGATCGGGCGGGTGCTGCGATTCATAGGCGATGTTCTCCGGAAATCTTGCGTTTCTTCAGTTGCGTGTCTTCAGTGTCTGCTACCGTCGGCTAATCGGCGTGGAATCACCACCGCCACCACCACTGCCCATCATGGCCAGGCCGAGCACTCCAATACCGATCATTGCACCGGTGGACATGCCACTTTCGACCACCGGTGGCGGCGGCGGCTTGTCGTTGGGCGGGGTATCAGTCTTCGGGCCGCCGGCGCCAATGGCCTGCGCCAGTTTGACCACCTCGGCGTTGGGGTTCAGCGGCTGGGTGGCGCAACCCTTGGCGTCCACCGGCAGCAGGTTGCGTTCCTTGAGGCTGGTGACGCAACCGTCCTTGTAGAGCACCTGCGCGCTGGCGCCTTCGAGCGCAATCACGCGGTCCCCCACACTCACTTCCATGCCTGCACGCGCGGCGACGTAGCCCCGGCCCTGGTTGATCATCACCTTGCCGTTCACGTCACCGAGCGAGGCCAGCACGATTTTCTCGGCGGCCTGCGCGCCGGCTGCGGCGCTGAGCGCCACGGCTAACAACAGGGGGGAAAGCCTCAAACTCATCCTCACAATCTCCTCGAACAACCACCGTCAAGTGCCCGGCCCATTGAGGGTTGGTCACAGGGTGACACGGTAGTGTCTCGCGAGCGAGGCGTCAATCCCTCATCCGGGTGACGGCCATCAAAAAGGCTGCCGTCGGTCAGGTCGACCAACGGTCGCGACCCCGATGAAATCGCGCCGACGTTCACTGGCGGACCACCACGAGGTCGTCGAACCAGATTTGCCCATTGGCGACAAAGTCGAGCTGGGCGTTGCCAACCAGCGACAGGCGCAGGTCCTGCGAAGCGCAACCGCCGGCCGGGACCGTGAACGAGACGCTGAAATGACGCCACGGCTCGGTGCCCTTGAAGCGATCGGTCACTGCCAGCGGCTTGGTCGAGCCAATGCAGCGGATGTTCCACTGCACCCCGCGCTCGGCCTTGAGGCTGTCGACCCGCACCCGGCCACGCAAATGGTAGTCGCCGGGCGCAAGCATCAGGTATTGGTTGAAATGCCGCCAGCGCGTCGGCAGGCCCTGGAAGACCACGTGCAGGGCGCGCGACCCGGTGGTGCCGTAGGTGGGGTCGAAACCCACCAGCACGCCCTTCAAGGGCTGGTCGGTCCACTCGAAACCGAGGTTGCGGGTGGGCTCCTCGAATCCGCCGTTGTAGAGTTCGCTGGCAAACGCCGCGCTTGCCGGCGGCAACGAATCGAGCCACGCGAAGTAGGCCTCGAGCCAGTCGCCGTCCTGGAACAGCCGCTCGAGATAGACCCGCAGCTGGTCCTCGTCGAAGGCGTTGGGGCCGCGCGCCTGAAGGGAATGCAGCACGCGCAGCACGGCGGCGCTGGGTGCCCGTTGGGCGACATAGCGGAAGAACCCCGGCCACCACGGCAGCGGCGCGGCGAGCACCGCCCGGAAGGCCGCGTCGGACTGCGGCGAGGCCATCAGCTTGAGGAAGATCGGGTAGAGCTTGGGCGCGAGTTCGGGCGAGCGGGTGAGCGCCACGCTGCCGGCCTGCAAGGCGCGCAGCACGTCGTCGTGGCGCAGCCAGAAGGCGAGGGCCGCGAGACTGACGTCGGTACGTTGCGGCGCCAATGAGGCGGCGACCTGCATGGCGCCCGCAGCCAGTGCCGGTGCGCCCTGCGCCTCGGCCTGCAGGGCGAGCGCGGCGTAGAGTCGGCCCTCGGTAGGTTCGACCGCCGCCGCGACCCGCAAGCGCGCCAGCGTTGCGGCGGGCGACTCCCCGGCAACCGCCTCCAGCGCCAGGGAGGTGCGCCCCGCCGGGTTGCGGTCGTTCCAGGCGAGCGCCTGGCGCGCCCCCGCTGCTGTTTCTTCCTGGGCGAAGTAATCGCTTACGTTGACGACTACCACCGGGCCCGCCAACGCTGCGACCAGGAGCAGCAAAATGACGCCGCGCAACCCGAAGCGCGGCCGCTCGGGCGCGACTTGTGGCGGGGGTGCGACGGCGGCCGCGGGATCGACAGTCATGCTCGCTAGCGTTCCTCGACCGTCTGGCCGGTGACATTGTGGAAAATGCCGCGAATCAGCGGCTTGGCGCCATCGGCCTCCACCTCGAGGCGGATGACGCCGGTGTAGCGCCGCACCACGTTCTCGTCTCTGCGCTTGACCGTCACCTGGAATTGGCCTGCGCCGTTCCAGACGCCGTTACGCTCGACCCAGTTGAGGCCCCAGATCGACAGATTGCGCTGCACGGTGTTGGCGAACAGGTCGGCGTAGTCGCTGCGGATCTTGGCGCGGCCGCCGCTCTCGTTGCGCGCCGCGGCGTCGAACAGCGCCATGAAGCCGTCGAGATCGCCGCGGCTGTAGCGCTGGGTGAGCGGAGCGAGCACCGCGCCTGGTTCGGGTCGCGGGGCGGGCGCGGCGGCTGGAGCGGGAGCAGGGCGCGGCGGCACGACCACCGTCGCGATCGGCGGGGTGGCGAGGGCGACCGGGGCAGGAGCCGGCGTGGCGGCAGGCACCAGAGGCGGGGGTGCGGCGGCGGGCACGGGCGCCGGGGTCGGCTCG
>JAGXFG010000037.1 GCA_024637395.1 Burkholderiaceae bacterium
GGAACTTTGTCGCCAGTTCGCCCTCGACCTGTTCGAGGAAGGCCGGGATCGATGAGATCGGCACCGATATGTCGTGCTTGATGTTCTTGCCCTCGGCCATCTGCGCCATGGTGATGTGCTCGCGGATGTCCCACAGCGAACGCGCCTGGGCCAGCGACGTTGCCAGCACGGCGTCGCTGATGCAGGGCGACTTGCCTGACACCGCCTCGCCGAGCAGCGCCTCGAAGCGGCTGCTGGCCTGCTCGGCCCCGTCGGAGTCCGACGACTCGAGCAGCACGTACCACGGGCTGCGCTCGGACAACGGCCGGCGCAGTTGCGGGAAGTGGCGTTCGACCAGTTCGACGCAGAATTCGCCGATCACCTCGAAGGCGGTCAGTGCGGCGCCGAGGCGCTGTTGCGCCAGCGCCAGCAGGCGCAGCGCGTCGGCCGGGGTCGATACCGCGGCGAACGCGGTCACCTGCGCGGCCGGCAACGGAAACAGCTTGACGGTGGCGGCGGTGATCACGCCCAGCGTTCCTTCAGAACCGATGAAGAGGTCGCGCAGGTCGTAGCCGGTGTTGTCCTTGCGGAGCGCGCGCAGCCCGTTCCAGATCTCGCCGCCGGCGGTGACCACTTCGAGCCCGAGGCAGAGTTCGCGGCTGTTGCCGTAGCGCAGCACCTGGGTGCCGCCGGCGTTGGTCGCGAGGTTGCCGCCGATGGTGCACGAACCCTGCGCGCCGAGCGTGAGCGGAAAGAGCCGCCCGGCGTCGCGCGCGGCCTGCTGGACGTTGGCCAGCAGGCAGCCGGCTTCGACAGTCATGGAGTTGTTGACCGGATCGACGGCGCGCACCTTGTTGAGCCGCGCGAGCGAGAGCACCAGTGCCGAGCCTGATGTATCTGGGGTGCCGCCGCCCGAGAGCCCGGTGTTGCCGCCCTGGGCCACGATCGGCACCCGGCGCTCTGCGCACCAGCGCACCACTGCGGCGACGTCCGATGTGGTGTCGGGCTGGGCAACGGCGAGCGCCCGACCAGTGTAGCGGCCGCGCCAGTCAGTAAGGAACGGGGCGGTGTCGGCGGGGTCGGTCAGCAGCCGGCCGCTGAAGGCCGCTGCCAGTTCGGCAGTATCGGGTGCGGTCATTTGCGCCACCTACCAGGTGCGCACGCGCCCGGTGTCGATGTGGACGAAGTCTGAGGAGGGGTAGGCGCCTACGCCCCCGGCGTGCAGTGCCAGCGCCGCGCGGTGGAGCTGCGTGAGCGGCTGGCCCGGCAGCCGGATGTCGATTGCCCGGCCCTCGAGATGCATGCTGTGGCGCGCTACTCCGTTGCTGGCGGCCGCGAGCTTGGCGTTGGTCTCGGGCGAGCGATAGCCCGAGATCACGTGGAAGGTCTGGTCCGAACCGAGCACCGCTCCGATGCGGTGCAGCTGGTCGAGCAGCGCCGGGTCGATCGGCTTGACCTCGTTGTTGCGATGGTCGCGCAGCAGGTGGGCCACCTCGGCCAGCGCGTCGGGCAGGTAGCCGCTCTCGTCGCGGTAGACGAGCTCGAGCCGCTCGCTGGTGTGGGTGTTATAGAACGCGAGTTGGGCAGGCTCGCCAGCGCGCGGCGCGAGCGCGGCGCGCACGATCCCGGGACTGACCAGCAACATTGCTGCCGCCAGGCCCTGGCGCAGCAGCACCCGGCGCTTTGGGCGGCTGGGGCCCTCTTCTGGAGCGGTCAAAGCGCCGCCGGCTTGGTTGCCAAAATGAAAACTCACTGCGTGCTTCCCATGGTTACGTCGCGCGCGATGCCGTCCCGGGCGCGGATTGCGGCGGCCAGTTTGACCGGATCGACGGCATAGGTCAAACCGCGCTCGCTGATCAGCCGCGCGAAGGCCGCCTCGGCCTGGACCCCGCGCCGGTAGATGTCGGGGTGGATTTCAGCGAACACCCGGCCGTCGGGGAGCTGGGCGAGCAACAGCGGGTAATAGATGATTTCCCCCGTGGTCCCGATCCTGACCTGCGCGAACAAGTCGGCGACATCGTCGGGATGCAGACGGATGCAGCCGTGCGACCTGAAAGAGTAGACGCTCGACGGGGCGATCGTCCCGTGAATCCCGATCGCCGGTAGCGACAGGCCGATCCAGTGGCGCCCGAGAGGATTCTGCGGCCCGGGCGGCACTTCGGTGAGCACCGGCTTGCCCTCGCGCCGCATTTCTTCCTGGATCGAACGCGGTACGTACCAGGTCTTGTCCTGCTGGAGGTTGACGACGTTGAACGCTTCGGTGGGTGTCCGCCAGCTCGGCCGACCAAGCGCGACCGGATAGGCAGCGCGCAGTGCGCCACCCACGAAATAAAACAACATGCGCTGGGGCAGGTTGATCAGGATCCCGTCGACCAGCGGCGGGGGGACGATGTGGCGCGAATCGACCGCCACCATCCATCCCGGACTGAGCCGGTCGGATGCCTGGATTTGGTTGGCCTGCGCCAGCAAGCGCCAGCTGACGCCGTAGCGCGCGCCGATCAGACCGAGGAATTCGCCGGGCTGCACCACGTGCTCGATGAGTCCCCCACTGATCGCACTGCCAAGCAGCACTGGCAGGGGTTCCTTCGCGGCGGCTGATCCGGTGACAAGTGCCGCTGCCAGCGCGGCGCCGGCCCAGAGCGCGACAAATACTGGTGAGCGCTTGCCGGTCAACGCATCCCCGGCATCATGCCTTTCATCGCGCGCATCATCTTGACCATCCCGCCCTTTTGCATCTTCTTCATCATGCCCTGCACCTGGTCGAACTGCTTCAGGAGCCGGTTGACTTCCTGCACCTGCACGCCCGCGCCGGCGGCTATCCGCCGCTTGCGGGTGGCCTTGATTATTTCCGGGCGGCGGCGCTCGGACGGGGTCATCGAGTGGATGATGCCCTGCATCCGCGCGGTCTGTTTCTCCGCCACTCCCAGATTTGCTCCGGCAGCGGCCTGCTGCATCTGTGCCGGCAGCTTGTCGAGCATCCCGGCGAGTCCGCCCATCTTCTTCATCTGGCCGATCTGGCTGGCGAAGTCGTTGAGATCGAAGCGGTTGCCCGACTTGAGCTTCGCGGCGAGATCCGTGGCCGCCTTCTGGTCGATGAGCTTGTGGGCGTCCTCGACCAGCGAGACGATGTCGCCCATCCCGAGGATGCGGCTGGCCATGCGTTCGGGATGGAAGGGCTCGATCCCGTCGATCTTCTCGCCGATCCCGGCGAACTTGATCGGTGCGCCGGTGACCGCCTTGACCGAGAGCGCCGCGCCGCCGCGGGCGTCACCGTCGAGCTTGGTCAGCACCACCCCGGTGAGCGGCAATGCTTCCTTGAAGGCGCGCGCGGTGTTGACCGCATCCTGGCCCTGCATCGCATCGACCACGAACAGCGTCTCGATCGGGTGCAGCTGGGAGTGCAGCGCCTTGATCTCGGCCATCATCGCTTCGTCGATCGCCAGTCGCCCGGCGGTATCGACGATCAGCACGTCGTGGAAGTGGGTGCGCGCCCACTGCAGTGCCGCGGCCGCGATGTCAGCCGGTTTCTGGCTGGGATCGGAGGCGAAGAAGTCGGCGCCGGCCTGGGCAGTGACGGTGCGTAACTGCTCGATCGCCGCCGGCCGGTAAACGTCGCACGACACGGTGAGGACCTTCTTCTTGCCGTGCTCGCGCAGCCACTTGGCGAGCTTGGCGACGGTGGTGGTCTTGCCCGCGCCCTGCAGGCCGGCCATCAGGATCACCGCCGGCGGTTGGGTCGCAAAGCTCAGTTCGGCATTGGCCCCGCCCATCAGCTCGGTCAGTTCACGGTGGAACACGCCCACCAGTGCCTGCCCCGGCGTCAGGCTCTGGATCACTTCCTGGCCGAGCGCCTGTTCCTTGACCCGGGCGATGAACTCGCGCACCACCGGCAAGGCGACATCGGCCTCGAGCAGAGCGATGCGAATCTCGCGCAGGATCTCTGCGGTATTGGCTTCGGTGAGGCGAGCCTCGCCGCGCATCGTTTTCACGACCCGGGAGAGACGTTGGGAGAGGTTTTCGAGCATCGTTGGGTTGGATTACACTAGATAAATGAGCATTCTACTGGTTCTGACCCTGGTGCTTCCGGCAGTGCTGTATGCGCTGTCGTGGTTTGGTGACTGGCGGGTGTTTGCGGCGCAGCGCCGGATGGCCGGCGCGCCGGCCGGCGCCGATGGCAATTCCATCATGGTCGCGGCCGGTTCCGGACCGGCAGCATTGCTGTTGGTCGGGCTGGTGGCCCACGCCGTTTCCCTGTACTTCGTGACACTCTCCGGGCCGGTGTTCCGGTTCGGCTTTGCGCAGGCTCTTTCGGCCACGCTGCTCGTCGGTGTGGCAGTGCTCTGGATCGAAGGGCGCCGGGTGCGGGTCGCGGCGCTGCGGGCCATGATCCTGCCGATTGCGGTGGTGGCGGTATTGTTGCCGCTGTTCTTCCCCGGCGTGGAGATGGCCGAGATTCGCCTGCGGCCGCTGTTTGTGTCGCACCTGCTGGTTGGCACCCTGGCATACGGGGTGCTGCTGCTGGCGGCGTTGCACGCCGGCCTGATGACCGCGGCCGAGCGCTCCCTGCATGGCGCAAGCGGCGGGCCGCGCTCACTGCTGGCGTTGTTGCTGGAGGAGTTGCCCCCGCTTTTGGTCCTCGAGCGCATGCTCTTTACCCTGATCCGCTTTGGTATCGTGCTGCTCACGCTGACCGCGGTGAGTGGCGTGTTCTTCACCGAGGAGATTTTCGGGCAGCCGCTGCGCTTCGACCACAAGACGGTCTTCACGCTGATCGCCTGGGTGGTGTTCGGGGTCCTGCTGCTCGGCCGCAAGCTGCGCGGCTGGCGCGGGCGCGGCGCCCTGCGGGCGACCATCGCCGGCTACGGGGTGCTGTTGCTCGCCTACATCGGCAGCCGCTTCGTCATCGAAGTGATCATCGGGCGGATGTAATGGGCAAACTGGCGTTCTGGGCGGCGGTGGTTGCGTTGGTCTACCTTGGCATGAAGTTCATGGGGATATCGCAGCGCCGTGGCGACGCCGCCCAAAGGCGTGATGCTGCGGGTCGCGACAACAGCGAGTCGATGCTGCAATGCGCCCATTGCGGTGTGCACGTGCCGTCTTCCGAAGCCCTGCTCTCGGGTACGCGCGCCTATTGCAGCAGCGCGCACCGCGACGCCGACGCATGAACCTGCCGGCGCGGCCTGGGTCGGCGCCGGACACTGTCTGGATTCCGGGGCGTGATGCCGGCGCCGCAGTGGCGGCGCACGGTTCCGGCCCGGTACCCGAATCGTTCTGGCGCACCCTGCGCTGGTTTGCCGGCGGGCGGCTGGTGGTTGCCGTGGTCCTCGCCGCGCTGGCCTCGCTGTCGGGCTTCGCGCCGGCTTTCCCGTTCGACCATCTCTCGGTCTTCGCTCCGGTAGTCTTCGGCTACCTGCTGCTGGCGGTGACTTATCTGGCGTTGCTGGGAGTCTTGCGCCCGCTGTATTACCCCCAGGTAGTTGCCCATGTGGTGACCGATCTGGCGGTGTTCATAGTGCTGATCTGGGCTGGCGGCGGAGTGCGCAGCGGGCTCGGCGCGCTGATGGTCGCGGCAATGGTGGGTGCGGCGACGGTATCGCCGCCGCGCCTGGCGACTGCGTTCGCCGCTGCGGCCTCGCTGCTGCTGCTCGGCGAAACCGCATTGCGCACCAAGGACACCGGCTACTTCGAAGCCGGCGCGTTCACGCAGGCCGGCCTGCTTGGCATCGCCTGCTTCATCGCGGCGCTTGCCGTCAGTTGGCTGGCGGCGCGGCTGCACGCGCAGGAGGCGCTGGCGCGGCGTCGCGGCGAGGAGTTGCAGAGCCAGCTGGCGGTGACGCGACAGGTGATGGCGGAACTCGATCGCGGCATCGTGGTCCTCGGCGGCAACGGCGAGGTGCGGGCGATCAATCGGGTTGCCCAGGTGATGCTGGGTGTCAACCCGGCCGCCTGGTCGACCACGCCACTGCGCTTCGAGGATCTCGCCAGCGGGACGTGGCGTGGGCTGGCCGCTGCGCTGGAACGGGCGCGGACGCGCCGGGGCGGTGCGGCGAGTGCCGAGTTTGACCTCGAGCAGAGTCCAGGCGCGGTCGAGCCGGCGCGCCGGATCGGTTTGCGCCTGCTTGGCGGGTGGCGCGCGCCGCCCTCCGGCAACGTCTTGCTGCTCGAGGATCTGCGCCTGGTCGAGGTTCGGGCGCAACAACTCAAGCTGGCGGCGATGGGAAGACTGTCAGCATCGATTGCGCACGAAATCCGCAACCCGCTCGGCGCGATCCGCCACGCCAACGAGTTGCTCTCCGAAACCCTGGGCCTGGCCGCTCAGCGCCGCCTGGCCAAGATCATCGAGGACAATACGCTGCGCATCAACCGCATCATCGAGGATGTGCTGGCGATCGCGCGGCGCGAGCGCGCGATCGAGGAGCCGATCGCAATGCACGATTACCTGGCGCGCTTTCTGGCCGAATATCTCAGCCAGGAGGGCGTGGAAGCAGAACGGATCGCGCTGCTGGTGAGCTCCAGCAGGGAACTCTATTTCGACGAGAACCATCTTCGTCAGGTGCTCTATAACCTGTTGCGCAACGCCTTGCGCCATGCCACCACCGCCCCCGCGGCGATCCTGATCGAGTGGCGCGATCGCGACGGGGAGCGAACCGAACTGCGGGTTTGCGATGACGGTTCCGGAATGAGCGAGGAAGCGCTCGCTTATGCTTTCGAGCCCTTCTTCACCACTGATTCAAGGGGCACCGGATTGGGGCTGTACTTGGCGCGGGAACTGTGCCGGTCAAATAGCTCGAGCATTCACTATGAAGCGTTGGGCGCCGATTCCCGGTATCGTGGCGCATTCGTGGTCACCCAACAGGATCGCGTGGGGGGCGCTCGAGTCGCCGGCAACGATATGGTTGAATACGCGGGATGACAATGGATCGGGAAACTGGCGACGGCATAGAACTGGGGGACCACGTCAACCGGCGCGTACTGGTGGTCGATGACGAAGCCGACCTGCGCGAGTTGCTCGACCTGACGATCGCCGGCATGGGGCTCGACGTCGACTGCGCAGCGGATCTGGCCCAGGCGCGCGGATTTCTGGCCAGCAATAATTACGCGCTGTGCCTTACCGACATGAGGCTGCCCGATGGCGAAGGGCTGGAACTGGTCGAGTTGATCTCGCGCGATTTTCCAGCCACACCGGTGGCAGTGATAACCGCCTACGGCAGCGCCGAGAACGCGGTCGCCGCGCTCAAGGCGGGTGCGTTCGACTATCTGGGCAAACCGCTCGCGCTCGAGGCGCTGCGCAGCCTGGTCCGTTCGGCAATCCAGTTGCCTGGCTCCGGCCAGTCACCCGAGGCGCTGGAACAAGGCGCCACCGATGTCACCGCACGAATGCTCGGTGTCTCGGAGGCGATTCTCGAAGTCCGGCGCCAGATCGTCAGGCTGGCGCGCAGCATGGCACCGGTGTCGATCGTCGGCGAGTCCGGGTCGGGCAAGGAACTGGCGGCGCGGCTCATCCACGAGGCCGGGCCGCGGGCACGCGAACCCTTCGTCGGCGTGAACTGCGGCGCCATTCCTGAGCAGTTGATGGAAGCGGAGTTCTTCGGCCACAAGAAGGGCGCTTTCACCGGCGCCGATCGCGATCGGGACGGTTTCTTTCAGGCTGCCAACGGCGGCACGATGCTGCTCGACGAGGTCGCCGACCTGCCGCTGGTAATGCAGGTCAAGCTGCTGCGGGCGATCCAGGAAAAAAGGGTGCGCAAGGTTGGCGCGACGATCGAGGAGCCGGTCGACGTGCGCATCGTCAGCGCCACCCACCAGGACCTGGCGCAGTGCGTCGCGGCGGGGCGTTTCCGCCAGGATCTTTATTACCGGCTCAACGTGATCGAACTGGCGCTGCCGCCGCTGCGGGAGCGCCCGGACGATATCCCGGTACTCGCCGATTCGATCATCGGGAAGCTCGCCGCCCGTGCCGGGATGGACCACGCGCCCAAGCTCTCGACCGTGACCCTGCGCTATCTGCAGAGTTACAACTTTCCGGGCAACGTGCGCGAACTCGAGAACATTCTCGAGCGCTCGCTGGCGTTCTCCGACGGGACGACCGTCAACGTCGAGGATCTTGCTCTTCGGCCAATCGTCTCGGAAGACGCGGCCAGCGAACGCGCCGAGGCTCCGGCAACCAGTGCCGCGAGCGCCGCCGCTGCCAGAGCCGGACGCACCGTCGCGAAGGTGAGCCCGGACGGCATTCCGGAAGCCCTGCCGGACTATCTTGAACAGGTCGAACGCCAGGCCATCGAGCGTGCGCTCGAGAAGACCCGCTTCAATCGCACCGCCGCGGCGCGGCTGCTGGGAATCAGTTTTCGCGCGCTGCGCCACCGGATGCAGCGTCTCGACATCAACTGAGTTCCCCGATGCCGGTCATTGGCGGGGCACACAAATCAGCGCGCGGGAGCCAGCCACCTGGTGGCGGCAGCTTCTCGGCGGGCGGCTGGCTGAGGCGCGCGCGGCGCGTGCCCTCGCCGAATCGCAACCCCCGTCCCAGTGGCGCAACTGTCGACTTGGTAGTGATCCACCACATCAGCCTGCCGCCCGGGCGCTTCAGCGGCGATGCGATCGAGCAACTGTTCTGCAACCGTCTCGATCCCGCTGCGCATCCGGCCTATCGTGACGTTGCCGCATTGGAGGTGTCGGCGCATTTTCTCGTGCGCCGCCGCGGTGAGCTGATTCAATTCGTCGGTTGCGACGAGCGCGCCTGGCATGCCGGCGCGTCGCAATTTCTGGGGCGCTGCGGATGCAACGATTTCTCGATCGGCATCGAACTCGAAGGTGACGGCGAACACGACTTCACGCAGGCGCAGTATCGGCGGCTCAAATTCCTGATCGGAAAATTGCGTGAACGCTACGCGCTGCGCTACGTCGCGGGACATTCCGATATCGCGCCTGGCCGCAAGCACGATCCCGGCGAGCATTTCGATTGGCGACGCTTGTTGGCGAGCGCACAGCTGGCGGGGATCGAACGAACAAACAAAGCAGCCTGACCAACACTGTCAACCGCACGCGCGGTGGGGACATCACGAGTTGCGCAATGTGATGTTTTTCTGTCACGCATTCCATTGCGTTATGCGAACGTCGATCGTATTATCGCGCATGTGTATAACCACAGAATCTCGATTCGGTACAAGCAGTTAACGCGAAATATTGAAGCGAGTCGCGAGATGGCGCTCGGTTATCGAAGAACGTCAATTGCCAAGTACCACGGGAACGCGATCCAGACCGCGCGCGCCAGCCGCCGCGACGGCGTCGGAAACGCCTATTGGCGCACTGTCAGCAGGGTGCCGCAGATCCCGCCCCTTTCTTGTCGAATCGCTGTCCGCCAGGCCCTCGAGCCTGGCGTTTTTTCAGCCCCTGATTCATTAGCGCAGGAACATTCCCCCGCTATTTCCAGCGGATCTTGTGCCGATGAATGGCCCGTGCAACGCGAGTTTTTTGGATTGACCGGACGGGTCTTTCGAGTCCTTTTTATCAACTGAGGAGTTCGTCCTATGGCTACCACTAAGAAACCCGCCGTCAAGAAAGCTGCGGCCAAACCGGCAGCGAAGAAACCCGCCGCCAAGAAAGCTGTGGCGAAGAAGCCGGCAGCGAAGAAGCCCGCCGTGAAGAAAGCTGCGGCCAAGCCGGCAGCCAAGAAAGCTGTTGCGAAGAAAGCTGTAGCGAAGAAGCCGGCAGCCAAGAAAGCTGTCGCGAAGAAAGCCGCAGCCAAGCCCGCAGCCAAGAAAGCTGTTGCGAAAAAAGCTGTTGCGAAAAAAGCTGTAGCGAAGAAGCCGGCAGCCAAGAAAGCTGTCGCGAAGAAAGCCGCAGCCAAGAAGCCGGTAGCGAAGAAGGCTGTCGCGAAGAAAGCCGCAGCCAAACCCGCAGCGAAGAAAGCGGTAGCGAAGAAAGCTGTAGCCAAGAAGCCGGCAGCGAAGAAAGCTGTCGCGAAGAAGGCCGCAGCCAAGAAGCCGGCAGCGAAGAAAGCTGTAGCGAAGAAGGCTGTAGCGAAGAAGCCGGCAGCGAAGAAGGCTGTTGCGAAAAAGGCCGCAGCCAAGCCCGCAGCGAAGAAAGCGGTAGCGAAGAAAGCTGCAGCCAAACCGGCAGCCAAGAAACCCGCCGTGAAGAAAGCTGCCGCCAAACCGGCAGCAGCCCCGGCCGCCAAGAAACCGGCCGCTCCACGCAAGCGCAAAGCCGCAGCCCCGGTCGCGGCCCCCGCCCCGGCGCCAGTGCCGCAGGCAGCCTGGCCCTTCCCGACGGGCGACAAGCCCTGATACTGCCACCGGGCGAGGCGTTCGCCTCGTCCGGTTGGCATGTCGTTCAGGCCCCGAGTCCGTCGACGACGGCCCGGGGCCTTTTTTGATTCTTCACTGAAATCCGTGAAGCCCCTGTTTCGTGCGAAAATCGTCTCAGCCGATAGTTGCCGGCAGCGCACGTGCAGCCGATCCGGTTGGCTGCGCGAAGCAGCCAGCGCAATCTTGTCGCAAGCGAAAAATCGAAGACCATGATGCAGACCATCTGGTATCTCATTGATACCGTCGCCAGCCTTCTAGCCGCGGCGTGCCTGTTGCGTGGCTACATGAACTGGCTCGGGCAGGGCGCCCGCGATCCGATCGGAAAGTTCTTGGTTGCCGCCACTGACTGGCTGGTTAGGCCGCTGCGCCGGATGTTGCCGCGTCCGGGCCGTTTCGATTGGGGCAGCGTGCTGGCCGCCGTGCTGATAGCGTTCCTGCTCGCGCTGCTCTATCTGGTCATGTTCGGTGGCGGACGCATTCCCATGCTCGGTCTGGCGGTGCTGCTGGCGGCTTTCTGGATCGTCAAATGGATCCTGTACCTGATCATGGGGCTGGTGCTCTTTGGCGCGATCCTCTCGTGGGTCAATCCCTATGCGCCGATCCGGCCGATTGTCGATGCCTTGACGATGCCATTCCTGATGCCGCTGCGCCGCGTCATCCCGCTAATTGGCGGAGTCGACCTGTCGCCGCTGGCGCTGCTGATCATCGCCCAGGTCCTGCTCTCGGCACTGCACTCGGCGCTGCCGACGCTGTTCATGCTGGGTCATGCCTGAGCGGGCGGGGTCTGCTCTACCAGGGTGCTGAGCCGTAGCTATCGGTGAACCTGCGGGACACCTCGGATAACTCGAAGCGGTGATTCTGCGCGCCCTGGCACTCGATCTTGATCGCTCCCATGACGCTGCCCAGTTGGGCGCAGCGCAGCCAGTCCCAGCCTTGTGCCAGGCCGAACAGCAGTCCCCCGCGGTAGGCGTCGCCGCAGCCGGTCGGATCGACCGGGCTGGTGATTCCAGCCGGCGCGATCTTCACCTGCCGACCTTCTAAACATAGCGTTGAGCCATCGCCGCCCCGAGTGATGATCAGCGCTTCGACATGTTCTGCGATCGTGCGCTGGTCCCAGCCAGTGCGCTCGCACATCAACTGGCACTCGTAGTCATTGACGGTAACCGCGGTGGCGCCTTCGATGAGCGCGCGCAACTCCGCGCCGTCGAACATGGGCAGTCCCTGCCCGGGGTCGAAAAGGAACGGAATCGCCGCCTTGCGGAACTCCTCGGCGTGGCGAATCATTGCCGCCTTGCCGTTGGGAGCGACGATGCCAAAGGCGGCCGGCAAGGCGTCGTTCACCGAGACCATGTGCGCCAGCGCCATCGCGCCCGGATGAAACGCGGTGATCTGGTTGTCGGCAAGATCGGTGGTGATGAACGCCTGTGCGGTGTAGTGCTCATCGAGCTGAAGCACTTGGCTGACGTCGACGCCGAGCCCGCGCAGGCGCTCCAGGCAGTCGCCACCGTCGCGACCGACCGCGCCGAGGACCACCGGTTCGCCACCCAGTGCGCGCAGGTTGTAGGCGATGTTTGCGGCGCATCCCCCGAACTCGCGCTTGAGCTGCGGGGTCAAAAAGGAAACATTGAGGATGTGCACTCGATCCGGAAGGATGTGGTCCTTGAAATGGCCATCGAAGACCATGATGTTGTCGTAGGCGAGGGAGCCGCTGATGGCAACGCGTCTGGTCATGGGTGGTTCATCCGGATGATCATGGGGAAGGTCAGGGATAGAACAGCACGGCCGAGTAGCCGGTCAGCACGACGTCGCGCAGCATGAAATCGACCCGCAGGTTCTGCTCCGAACGACCTGGCAATCCAGTCACTATCATCGCCTTCTCGGCGAGGTAGTCCTTGGGCGTGAGTACCCGGCGCACCACGGTCGCACCATTGGCGTCGGTAAGCGAGATTTCGATTGCTGGCCATTGCAGCGGTGTATCGGCGTGGCTGCGCAGCAGCGCGTTCATCCGGTACATCCCGGGCGCGTCGCCGATCGAGAGGTCAATCTCGATGGTTACTTTCCTGGGATTGCGCGGCAGTTCGACCTTGAGGCCAAGCGGCTGGGAAAGCGCTTCGAGCGCGGCGCGGGCGGGCGGGAACCGGGCGACGATCTCCGAGCGCATCGCCAGCGCCAGTTGTGCGGCCAGCCCGATCATCAGCACGACGGCGAACCCCTTGCCAAGTGCGCCACGCGGCCACCAGCGGATTCGGCGCTGGGCCGATTCCGAAAAGAAATCGATGGCGTCTTCCTGCGGCTCCGACGCGAGCTCCAGCGCAGCTGCTTCGCCTGCTTGCGAGGGCGGTTCCGCGCTCGGCAGCTCGGCCGCAATCCCGGGCGGCCATTCCTGCTGCACTGCTGACCAGGCATCCGGGGGCAACGCGGCCCGGTCCTCTGCCAACGGCCCGATCCGATTCTCGGCGATGAACTCGGCCAGGGCTTCGTCGTCCATGCTTGCGGGCTGATTCTCGGCGGGGAAGTCCGGGAAGGCTTCGTCGAACTGCGCCGATTGATTCTCGCCGCTGGACTCGGACGTGGTTTCGTCCGGACGCTCGCTCGGGCTGTCGGCGAACATTGCGGTCAGCGCCTGGTCGGCTGGCTCGGGCAGAATCTCTGCCGGGAAACTTTCCGCCAGTTCCTCGCTCAGCCCGGCTGGCATTTCGCCAGCGAGTTCCGGCCCGGTCGCATCAGCGAGCTGCGGCCCGGCATCATCAGTGAGCTCC
>JAGXFG010000038.1 GCA_024637395.1 Burkholderiaceae bacterium
AACGGCATACCGAAGCTCACTGTTTGCGAACCGACCGTACCCGGAGCGCAACTCAACTCGATCGGCACGACTTCCCCAGGCTGCCCTTTATTTGGTTTGCCGGACGGCTTACCTGATGGGTTGCCGGGCGAGGTCGGCTTCTTCGCCTCCGCGAGAGCTGCGAAGGCGTTGGTGCCGAGGTCGCCTCCACCGCAGGCTGCTAAACCGGTAGCCAACGCAAAGGCGGAGAGCATTAAGAGCGCACGTTTCCGGGTTTCCCGAGAGGTATGGACAACAAATTTCATACTATTCCCCTTGTCTTGGCGTCTGGTCCGATGCTTCAGATTCTTTCTTGTTCGGTCCTAGTTAGACTTTAGCCAGCGTGTTTGCGTGATATTTGTCACATTTTGGGTCTGTGTTAACGCGAGACTCGAGGGCCGCAGCGGGGCGGCAAGCCAGGCCCGACGGACGGCGAATGACGACGACGCAATCAACACACTAATGGGGGAGCAGATCGTTCAGATACCGTCAGACGGAAAATGAATGCGAATGATCCGAGCAAATCACCCAGCCGTGAATATCAACGCCCCATTTCCCGATCCTGCAGCATCCGCCATTGCACCTTGCCAGCGCCAGACTTGGGGATGCTTTCGGCGAACTCGATGACCCGCGGCACCTTGTAGGCGGCCATGTTCTCCCGCGCCCAGGCGATGATGTCCGCCCCGCTCACCTGCCCGGCTTGCCCCGCGCGCAGCACGACGATGGCCTTGACGGTCTCGCCGCGCTTCTCGTCGAGCGCCGAGATCACGCAGGCCTCCTGGATCGCCGGGTGATGGTAGAGCAGCGACTCGACTTCGGCCGGCCAGACCTTGTAGCCGGAGGCGTTGATCATCCGCTTGAGCCGGTCGACCATGAAGAAGTAACCGTCTTCGTCGATGGTGCCCAGGTCCCCGGTGCGGAGGAACCTCTTGCCCTCGATCGTGACGAAACTCGCTTCGGTGGCGGCCTCGTTGTTCCAGTAGCCGGTCATCACCTGCGGGCCATTGACGACTATTTCGCCCACTTCGCCGGGAGGCAGTTCCTTCATGGTCTCGGGATCGACGACCCGGGAGTCGACGTCGAACATCGGGATGCCGAGGCACTGTTTCTTGGGATTCTGCGGCGGGTTGAGGTGCGTCGGCGCGATGGTCTCCGACATTCCGTAGCCCTCGTAATACGCCAGGCCAAGGAGCTCCTGCATGCGCTGGGCCACGGCCTCGGGCATGGCCGCACCGCCACCGCTGATGCGCCTCACGCTCGAGAGGTCGTGGTGTTCGATGTCGGGAGTCGCCAGCAGATCCATCACCATCGCGGCGATCATGTGCAGGCTGGTCACGCGGTGGCGCTCGATCATCTCGACCACCGCGGTGCGATCCCAGCGCGGCAAGACCACCACGGTGGCGCCGATGTAGAGCGGCCCGCTCATGCTGCCCTGCATCGCGGTTACGTGGAAGAACGGCAGCGTGGCGAGGAACACTGCATCCTGCTGCGCGCCGAACCAGTTCATCGCGGCGAGGGTGTTGTACATCACGCTGCGGTGCGTGTGCATGCAACCCTTGGGGTGCCCGGTGGTACCGGAAGTGTATTGCAGCAGGCACAGGTCCAGGGGGCCGTTCTCGAGCGGCCCGGGCGTGAATCCTGCGGCCAGCGCGGCGCTCCAGAGGCTCACCCGCGAGTCGGCGAACGACTGGTGGGGCTCGGCGATAAATGCCGGCGGGACAGGACTGTCTGCGGATGCTTCCCCAAGATAGTCGCTGTAGGCCGCGACGATCACGCGCTCGAGCCCGCCCTCCAGCAGCGGCTCCCATTGCGCAAATAGTTCCTGCGCGACGAGCGCCACCTTTGCCCCGCTGTCGTTGACGAAGTGCTCCAGCTCGAGCGTCAGGTTCATCGGATTGACCGGCACCACCACCGCATCGGCGCGCAGGATCGCGTAATAACCAATCGTGAACTGTGGGCTGCTCTGCATGTCGAGCAGCACCCGGTCGCCGCGCCCCACCCCGCACTCGTGCTGGAGATAGCCGGCCAGCTGTTCGGTTTCGGCCTGGAAACGCGCGTAACTGATTTCCGCGCCGTAGAAGACCAGGAACGGCTTGTCCGGATAGCGCAGCGCCGATACCTCGACGTTGCGGTAGAGATTGGTCTTGGGCAGCGTCAGGTGGTGGCTCGGCAGGTGCGCGGGCCAGTGGGCGTAGTGGCGATCCGACAAGGTTCCTCCGTCAGTTTCCGGCGAGTGCGCTCAGGGTTTAAGGTAGCGCGCGATCTCCATCTTGCCGATCTGGTTGCGGTGGACCTCGTCGGGACCATCGGCAAAGCGCAGCGTGCGCGACTGCGCGTAGGCGGCGGCCAGGCCGAAATCCTCGCTCACGCCAGCGCCGCCATGAACCTGCATCGCCCAGTCGATCACTTGCAGCGCCATGTTGGGCGCCATTACCTTGATCATCGCGATTTCCTTGCGCGCGGCCTTGTTGCCGACCGTGTCCATCATGTAGGCAGCGTTCAGGACCATCCAGCGCGCCTGGTCGATCAGGATGCGCGCGTTGGCGATGCGCTCGCGGGTGATGCCGCGATCGGAAAGCAGGCGCCCGAAAGGCTTCCTGACCAGCGCCCGCCGGCACATTGCTTCCAGCGCGCGCTCGGCCACGCCGATGAGGCGCATGCAGTGGTGGATCCGCCCCGGGCCAAGCCGCCCCTGCGCGATCTCGAAACCGCGCCCCTCGCCCAGCAGGATGTTGCTCGCCGGCACCCGGACGTTGTCGAAGCTCAGCTCGCCGTGGCCGTGGGGCGCGTGGTCGTAGCCAAAGACCCGCAGCGCGCGCTCGACCTTGACGCCCGGGGTGCGCAACGGCACCAGGATCATCGACTGCTGGCGGTGGCGATTGGGGTTGTCCGGGTCAGTCTTGCCCATGAAGATCAGGATCTCGCAACGCGCATCGGGCGCGCCCGAGGTCCACCACTTGCGGCCGTTGATCACATACTCGTCGCCCTCGCGCACGATGCTCGCCTCGATTGTGGTGGCGTCCGACGAGGCCACCCCCGGCTCGGTCATCGCAAACCCGGAGCGGATCTTCCCTTCGAGCAGCGGCACCAGCCACTGCTGCTGCTGCTCGGGAGTGCCGTAGCGCGAGATCACTTCCATGTTGCCGGTGTCCGGCGCCGAGCAGTTGAAGGCCTCGGGCGCGATGTGCGAGCGCCCCATGATCTCGCACAGCGGCGCGTACTCGAGGTTGGTCAGTCCCGCGCCGAAATCGGACTCCGGCAGGAACAGGTTCCAGAGGTCGTGAGTGCGCGCCTTCGCCTTCAGTTCCTCCATCACCTTGACCGGCTGGAATGCGTCGCCGGCGGCGCGATTGGCGCGGACTTCGTCGTGATAGCGCTTCTCGTTCGGATAGATGTACGCGTCCATGAACGCGTTCAGCCGTTCCTGGAGGTCCTTCACTTTCTGGGAGTAGGAAAAGTCCATTGCTGCGCTCCTTGTTCTTCTCGATGTAGGGGCCGGGGTTGCTGCCCCGGCGCTGCGAATGATGCTGTCGCCGTCGACTGACCGGCGACTATACGATGCTGCTGCCGCCGTCGACCACCAGCCCGTGGCCGGTGATGTGGCGAGCGGCTTCGGAAGCGAGGAACACGACCGCGCCCTTGAGGTCTTCCTCGCCGCCGATCCGACGCAGCGGCATGCGCGCGAGCAGCGTCTCGCCGAACTGCCCGATCAGCCCGCTTGCCATCTTGCTCGGGAAAAACCCCGGCAGGATTGCGTTGACGTTGATGTTGTACTGGCCCCACTCGGAGGCCAGCGCCTTGGTGAAGTTGATCGCCGCCGCC
Source organism: Burkholderiaceae bacterium (assembly GCA_024637395.1). Lineage (GTDB taxonomy): Bacteria > Pseudomonadota > Gammaproteobacteria > Burkholderiales > Burkholderiaceae_E > JAGXFR01. The sequence continues at coordinate 3,841 of JAGXFG010000038.1, forward strand.
TTGGAGGTGCTGTACGAGATGGTGTTCATGCCCGGCGGCGTCCCGCGCAGCCCGGCAATCGAGGCGATGTTGATGATCTTGCCCGAGCGCGCCGGGATCATCACCCGCTTGCCGACTTCGCGCGACAGGAAGAACATCGCGTCTATGTTGAGTGCCATCACCTTGCGCCAGGCCGCGTCGGGGTGGTCCTCGGCGGGGGCGCCCCAGGTGGCGCCGGCGTTGTTGACCAGGATGTCGATAGTGCCGAAGCGCGCCAGCACCTGGTCGACCAGTCCCGGAATCCCCTCCGGTTTGGAGAGGTCGTTGACCACGGTGAGCACCTCGACACCGAGCGCTTCCAGATGGGTCTTGGCCTGCGCCAGTTCGTCGGCCTTGCGCGCCGAAATCGCCACCTTGCAGCCCATCTCGCCCAGCGCCTCGGCCATCTGCAGGCCCAGCCCGCGCGACCCGCCGGTGATCAAGGCAACCTTGCCGTCCAGTTCGAATAGCTTGCGCACGCTCATCTTGGCAACTCCGTTTTTGCTCGGTTATGTGCTCAGTTATGTGTCTTGATCAGGCCGCTACTTCAGCCCGAAGTGAATATTGGCCGTCAGGAAGCCGCGCTTGTCGCCGCAGTCGAAGCGCTTGCCACCGAACCGATAGCCATAAAGCCCCGGCGACTCGATCTGCCCGACCAACGCATCGGTGAGCTGGATCTCGCCGCCCGCGCCAGCCTGCTGCGTGGCCAGGGTCTCGAGCACGCTCGAGTGCAGGATGTAGCGACCGACCACGGCACTGGTCGACGGTGCCTTGTCGATTGCCGGCTTCTCGACGATGCCGCGCAGCTTCATCACCGGCCCGTCCTCGGAGGCCGCCTCGACGATCCCATACTTGCTGACGTCCTCGCGTGTGACCTGCTCGATCGCCACCACCGACGCCCGGTGCTCGAGCGCCACGGGCCACATCTGGCTCAGCACCCCTTCGGGATAGCCGTCGATCAGGTCGTCGGGCAACAATACCGCGAAGAACTCGTCGTGGCCGATCATCGGCGCCGCGCACAGCACCGCGTGGCCCAGCCCGAGCGGCGCCGACTGGCGCACGAACAGCACTCGCACATGCGGCGGAATGATGTTGCGGATGGCCGCCAGCGCCTCGGTCTTGCCCTTGGCCTCGAGCTCGGCCTCAAGCTCGGGGCTGCGGTCGAAGTAATCCTCGACCGCGCGCTTCGAGCGCCCGGTGATGAAGATCAGCGTGTCGCAGCCGGCCTCGATTGCCTCGTCGACCGCGTACTGGATGATCGGCCGATCGACGATCGGCAGCATCTCCTTGGGGATCGACTTGGTGGCGGGCAGGAATCGCGTTCCCAGCCCGGCGACCGGGAAAACAGCCTTGCGGAGTTTCACGTTGGACATCCCTCTGGTTGCGCACTGCTGAGAGTCAAGTCAGTATCGGGCCATTCTATTCGTTCTTGCGGAACAGGCGCCCGTGCGGCGGTAGGGTCCCGTTGCCAACCCGGCCGAGCGCGATTATTACTGGTTCGGACGCCGCGGACACTGTTCCCCGACTACAACCCAGTGTCTACAATGCACTGCAACCAACTGGCGAGAATCAAGCGGTGCGCCACCAAGCCACAGGGAACCAATGAACGAAGGCATCACGATCAAGCCAGAGTTCCTGGAAGGATTCGCCAACGGTCCGCGCTTTGCCGTCTGGCTGACTCCCAGCGATTCCGAGCCGATCGGTGCGGTGCTGTGCCTGCAGCCGATGGGCGAGGAGATGGGCCACTCGCGCCGGGTGTTGGCTTTGCAGGCACGCCGCCTTGCACGGCTGGGCTGGGCGGTGCTGATGATCGACCTCTATGGCTGTGGCGATTCCCCGGGCGACATCGACGACGCGACCCTGGGGCGCTGGCGCGCCGACCTGTTGCGCGCGACCATGCACGTGCGCGAGCGCGCGAACGGGCCGACGATCCTCTGGGGAACCAGGGTCGGGGCCCTGCTTGCGGTCGACATCAGCGCGGCGCTGGTGCAGCTCGTGGATGCGCTGATTCTTTGGGCGCCGCCGCCACTGGGACGCACCTGGCTGGCAAGCTGGCGCCGGCTCGGCGGCCAGGAGAACATGGTGCGCGCTCACGCGCGGGAAAGGGCCAGGAGCGCTGATGCCCGTCGTGGAAGTGGCGGTGCGGCTGTAACCAGCTCCGACATTTCGGGCCCGCCAACCGACTGGCCAAGTACCAGGCTCGAGACCGAACCCACCCCGGAGACGGTAATCGCCGCCTTCACCGGGCCGGAAGCGGTCCGCACCGCACCAATCCTTTCCGTGGGCGATCCCGACGACGAATTCGAGGTGATCGGTGGCGCGCGCTATCTCAAGTCGCTGCTCAACGATATCGGCGAGCTGTCGCTGGCCCCCAACCGCCACTCCGAGGCGGCCGGCGATCCACCAGCGGTGTTGATGGTGGAGATGCGCGCCGAGTCGCAACGCTCGATGGTGCCCTCCAAGACGCTCTCGGTCGTGGCCGAAAGATGGCTCGACGCCGGCTACCTGCTGACGGCCCGCACGGTTCACGCCCGGCCGTTCTGGTCGAGGGTCATGGCCGACATTCCGGTCGAGGTCTTCGAGACCACCGAGCAGTTCATCGAGGGCCTGCGATGAGCTGGGGATTCGACGAGCAGGCGGTCAGCGTCACCGGGCCAAATGGCCAGCTGATCGGCGTCTTTCGGCCCTCGCCGATACCGACCGGTCCGATCGCCCTGATCGCCGCCGGCCGGCCATTCACCCGCTACGGGCCGCACCGGATGTTTCATCAGCTCGCCCGCTGGCTTGCCGATCGCGGCATCTCGTCGCTACGGATCGACTGCGGCGGCTGGGGCGACAGCCCCGGTCAGAGCGGCATCCTTGAACACAGCGTGGACGACATAGTCGCTGCGCTGCATTACCTGGCCCGAGAGCATCCGGAGCGGCCGCTGGTGCTCATCGGTCTAAACGAGGGAGCGGCGGCGGCGATCCTGGCGGTGGCATCGACCGAGCTGCAGCTGGACGCTGAACGGATTGCCGATATCGCCCTGATCAACCCCTGGGTGCGCTCGGAACGGATCATGACGGCACCGGCGCTGCGCAGCGAGAAGACGCCAGGCTTCTTCTCGCGCGAATTCTGGGCACGGCTGTTCCGCCGCAAGCCCGAGCCCGTCGATGAGCACAGCCATGTCCAAACCCTGTCGGACGCCCTGCTAGCGGCGCTGCAGGTATACGACCAGCGGGTGTTGACCGTGCTTGCCGGCGACGACCCGACCGCGGACGACACCGAGGACCTGATCGGCAGCGACCCGCGCTGGCGCACCCGGCTGGGCAACAGCCGCAACCTTTTGCGCGTTCCCGGCGCCGACCACACCTTCTCGCATCCAGACCACTGGCGCCACGTCTGCGACTGGCTGTCGTCGGAACTCTCGAGGCAGTCGTAGAACAGTCGTAGAGATGCTTATCTATTCGGCCGCTGGCGTGGTTGTGGCCGATGAGTCTTAGGCAATAGAGTCAGCCCTGACCAAGTCGTTCACCAGCGGAGTTGCTCGGCCTCCAGACCCATGGCCGCTGCAACCTTTTCAAGGGTGGCCCGGCGCGGCTGCTTGGCGCGTTCCATTTGTGCGTAGGCAGCCTGTGTGATGCCAATACGCGCCGCGACGTCGGCCTGGGTTAGAGCGAAGTGCTCGCGCCAGGCCGCCATGGGCGACACGCCGCGCTCAAAAGCCAGGTTGACGACTTCATTGGGTACCGTTGCGTGCGCAAAGCCACCCTTCATGCGACGGAATTGATCGTAGGGAACCACGACAAAGGCGGGCTTGCCGTCTTTCCCGACGATGACCTGAAACTCAGTACGTGCGTTCATCGAGTTCACGCCCTGAGTATAAGTCTCTAATACTTATTGTCAATGGAACCGTCTCCAAGTAATTCACCCGGCAGACGGTCCGCAGACCGCTGGTTCCGGGACAAGACGATCCGAGCCGATTTGCAGGAATTCGCTGCCGCGCGCGGCACTTCCGTCGCTGGTCGATCCTTCGCCGTTGGGGTTGAGGCGAGCAACGCCGGGCAGCGATTGATCGGACCAGGAGTCGAGCAGCGCGGGCGGCGTTGGGGCAGTGGAATAGTTGCCGGGCGCAATCGTGCCCACGTTGTCGCCTGAAGCGACGGCGTCAGTTGAACCCACATCGCCGGCAACCCCTGCACCAGCGGCCGGGGTATGCGCCCAGAGGCGCGCCGGCGACTGCATCCGCATCATGGCGTGCAGGCGCACCGGCCAGCGCAACAACGCCCGCCCCTCGTCGTCGCGGGCGCGATAGTAGGTGCAGCGCCACGGCTGGCCAAGTTCGGCGCCGGCCTGATTCATGCCCACCGCTCCGGCGGGCAGCGGCACCGCGCCGAGCATCCTGGGAGCGGCTGCGCGACAGTGATCGACAATTTCCATCCACCAGACTGCCAGCGGAGCCACGAGCGGCACTGCCAGCGGCACGCCAACGGTAAGTTCGAGCTTTAGCAGGTTGGCATCGGCCAGCGTCTGCCGGGAGCTTGTCCCGATGGCACGGGTGCGGTAGCGCAGGTTGTCGTTCGGTATTTCGATAGCGCCCGCCACCGGATCACCCATGGCATCGCGGGCTGGCTCTCCCCAGTCGTCGAAACTTGCCCGCGTCGGTGACAGTTGCCGCCAATTGAGCCAACCCGCAGCCTTGCCGCTCTGGACCCTTGCCAGCGCCGCCGGCAGGGACGCCGACACCGGTTGCCCGGCTTCGGTGCCGCCGAAATAAGGCAGCATTCCATGAGCCAGGCCGCGTTCAATCGAGGCGGCGCTGGCGGCGCTCACCGCCCCGGCCCGGGTGGCCTGCTGCAATGCGTAATCGAGCGCCTGGCGGGCATTGAAGAGGAGCCCCCACTGCAAAGTCCCCAGTCCGAGCAGGAGCACGAACGGTGCCGCGAGCAACCACTCGACGGTGCCGCTGCCCGCCATTCGACTGCGACTTGCTGTGCCTGGTGATCTTGCCGGTGGCGAGCGCCTGGCTTCGACGATACAAACCCGAGAGCCGCGCCGATCGCCGCCTTCCCAACTCAATCTCAACCCGGGACTGATGCCCGCCTGGCTGGCGAAACCGGGGGCCAGCTCGAGCGCGCCACGTCCACCCCAGCAGACGCGCAGGCGGCGCGGCGGCAACTGCTCGTGCACCGCCACCACGCAGCCGTCGGAGTCGACGAACACCACGTCGATCGGGTGAGTCATGCCGAAGGTATGGATCGCGCAGCAGGGCTCGATCCATAGCCCCTGCCAGGCAGTCAGCGGCGGTCTCGCTATCAGCCCCCGCAATCTGGTCAAGAATGTCGCAGCCACGCGCACCTCGACGGTGCGTTTGAGAGGTTCAATTTCGCGCCTCACTGGAGCAGCCCCTGTTCAAGCAGTTGCACCACCACCGGGAACAGCAGGATCGCGAAGGTTCCCGGAAAAATGAACACCACCAGCGGCAGGAGCATCTTCACCGGTGCCTCGGCGGCCTGCTTTTCGGCACGCAGGAAGCGTTCGCTGCGCCGCTGCTCGGCTTGCGCGCGCAAGGTGGGCGCGAGGTCCGCGCCCTGGCGTTCGGCACCGCGCAGGCTCGCGACCATGCTGGTTACCGCCGGCAAGTCGAGCCGCTCGGCGACCTGGCGCAAGGCCTCGTTGCGCGGCCTGCCGGCCTTGACATCACGCAGCGCGCGCTCCAGTTCGTCGCGCAACGCGCCGGCAGGACCGCGTTCCACTGCCTGGGCGATCGCCGCCGGCAGATGCAGCCCACCTTCGACGGCCAGGGCGATCAGGTCGAGCGTGAAGGCCAGTTGACGCAGGGTCTGGGCGCGCCGGCGGGCGATCCGGTCGCGCAACGCCGCTGCCGGCAGGATCGCGCCCAGCAACCCTCCCGCGAATGCCGCCGGCAGCCATGCGGTCGCGACCATCAGGGCCAGGGCAGTTGCCGTGGCCGCACCGATGGCTGCCGCGACAATCCGCCCGGCAAGGAACTGCTCTGGGCGCATCGTGAAGTCCAGTCCGGCCAGAGCCAGTTGCCGGCGGCAGCGCTCCTGCGCAGCGTCACCCGGCAGTCTCCCAAACTGATGCGCCACCAGATCGATGAGCGGCCATCCCAGTCGCCACAGCAGCGGTGGCGGATCGCGATGGCGGCGATCCTCGTTGGGCACCTCGGCGACGGCACTCAGCACCGATCCGGCCGTGAGCACGATCGCGGCAAACATCAGGGCCAACGCCACATTGAGCATCATTCTCAGACCTCGATGGCGACGATACGCCGTATCAGATAGATCCCGGCGGCCTGCGAGACCAGCACGAACGAGCACACCGCCAGGCCGATGCCGGTGCCAAACAACGCGCGCATCGACTCCGGATCGATGGCGAACAACACGCCGGCCAGAGCGAAAGGCAGCAGCCCCATGACGAGCGCCTGCAGGCGCCCCTGCGCGGTAAGCGCGCGAATCCGGCCTTCGAGGGCGATCTTGCGGCGCGTGGTCTCGGCGAGCGAGTCGAGCGCCCCGGCGACGCTGCCACCGGTGGCCGCACCGATGCGCAGCGCCGCCACCAGCAGCCGCGTTTCCTCCAGCGGCATGCGAACCTCGAGGTTGGTCAGGCAGCGCTCGAGGCTTGCGCCGAGATGCTGTTCGCGCAGCAACAATTGCAGTTCCTGGCCAGCCGGTGGCGGGATTTCAGCGGCTGCCTGGGCCAGCGCCTGAGACAGCCCATTGCCCGCGCGCAGGCCACCGGCCACCAGCCCGATCAGGTCCGGGACCTGATCTCGAAAGCGCCCTTCGCGCCGACGGCGCAGGCGCCGCAGCAACAACCTGGGCAGGAACCCGCAGGCCAGCGCCGCGGCAACCCCCGCCAGGACGTTGCCGCTGAGCAGTATGACCACGGTGGCAGTCGCACTGGCCAGCACCGCACCAACGCCCAGCAGGCGGCCGGAGTCGACGAATACGAACGCGCGCCGCAGACCGGACCCTACCTCGGTCGCAAAGCGGCGCCGGTAGCCAGCAGCGGCACGCATGCCGACGAGCGCCAGCACCGCGAAACCGAGCGCCGCAGCTGCAAACACTGCTGCCAGCACCCAGGCAGGCCCGCTCGATGTTCCCGGCAACGACCACAGGCTGTTCATGGCGTGCCCGCGAAGACGCTCAGATCGGGGAGCCTGCCGCCCGAGCGCAGCCCTTCAAAGAAATCGGGCACGTTGTCGCAGGCGACGAAACGGCCCGCCTCACCGTCGCAATCGCGATCGCCCCGGTCGAAGCGAAATATCGGCTGCATCAGTACCCGCGAGCCCTCGATGCCCGTGACCTCGGCGATCTCGACTATCCGGCGGCAACCGTCGGGCATCCGGGCCTGCTGCACGATGATGTCGATCGCCGCGGCGATCTGCTCGCGGATGGCCTGCACCGGCATCTCGACCCCGGCCATCAGCACCATTACCTCCAGGCGCGAGATCGCGTCACGAGCGCTGTTGGCGTGGATCGTGGTCAGCGATCCGTCGTGCCCGGTATTCATCGCCTGCAGCATGTCGAGCGCCTCGCGGCCGCGGCACTCGCCGACCACGATGCGATCGGGGCGCATGCGCAGCGCGTTGCGCACCAGTTCGCGAATGGGCACTTCACCGCGCCCCTCGGCATTGGCCGGCCGGGCCTCGAGCGACACCAGATGAGGATGGCGCAGCTGCAGTTCGGCGGCGTCCTCGATGGTGATCAGGCGTTCGTCGGCTCCGATCAGGGCCGAGAGCACATTCAGGAGCGTCGTCTTGCCGGCACCGGTGCCGCCGGAGACCACGATGTGCGCCTGGTCTCGACGCATAGCTTGAGGAACGCCAGCATCTCGCGCGAGGCGCTGCCGAACGCCACCAGGTCGGCGAAATCGAAGGCGCGCCGATGGAAGCGCCGGATCGTGATGGTCGGGCCGTTGATGGCCAGCGGGTCGAGCACCGCGTGAACCCGCGATCCATCCGGCAGGCGGGCGTCGACCATCGGCGAGGCGTCGTCGATGCGGCGGCCGATCGGCGTGACGATGCGCTCGATCACGGCCCGAATCGCCTCGGTGCTGCTGAACCGCAAGCTGGTGCGCTCGAGCTTCCCCGCTCGCTCGACGAAGATCGCCGAGGTGCCGTTGACCATGATTTCGCTCACCTCGCCGTCACCGAGCAGGCGATCGATCGGGCCGAGCCCGATCGCTTCGTCGAGAACCTCATCGAACATCGCCTCGCGCGCCTCGGCTGCGACCAGTGCCGGGTCCTCGTCGGCTATTTCCGCGAGCAAGTGGCGGGTCAGGACGCGCAATTCGCTGGCGCCGAGGTGGCGAATTTCATGGCGCTGGAGATCGATGCGAGCGAGCAGGCGGCGATGCAGCTGCCGGTGGCTTTCGAACGAACCATTGCCACAGGCACTGGCATTGGCTGGGCTCGGTTGCGCTGGGCGCTGGTCATCGGGCGTGGCTACGATACCAGCCGAGGACCCGGCTGCCGGCAACTCGCTGGTACCACCTTCGCCGCCAGCGCCGCGCCTCTCGAAGCGCAGCCGAAAGCCCGCGATCTGAACGACATCGTTTTCCGACAACGGCCCGAACTCGACGAAGCGTTCGCCGTTTATGGTGCTGCCCCCGAGGCTGCCGCAATCGACGATCTTGACGCCGTGTTCCAGCCGATGGAGTTCGGCATGGGCCCTGGCGACACGCCAGTTGGCAAGCATCACCGCGCAATTGCGCTCGCGCCCGATGCGACACGGGAAGCCGGTGAGCTGGACGATTCGTGCCGGTTCCCCGGCTGATTCGATGATGACGGTGTCCATTTCAGTTCTCCGCGCGCACCCGCTCACGACCGGCGACGATTCGTTCCTCAACCGCGCCCAACTCGGCCCGGCTTGCGGCGCTGCCGGCGTTGACGAAGCGCGGCGTGATGAAGACGTACAGGTCGCTGACCTGTTCGCGAAACTGCCGGGAGCGAAACAGCGCACCGAGGATCGGCAGGTCGCCAAGGCCCGGGACCTTGTCGATGCTGCGCGCGCTCTCGTCACTGACCAGCCCGGCGATCACCAGGGTCTCGTTCTCGCGCAGGTTGACTTCGGTCTCGGCGCGGCGCTTCAGAAGCCCCGGAACCTCGCGCACCATCACCTCGAAGTTGACCGCCGAAATCTCGGCAGCGATCTTGGCGGCGATCACGCCGCTGGCACTGGCCTGCGGACTGATTTCGAACTTGACGCCATATTCCTTGAACATCACCGACACCGCGCCATTGCCGCCGGTGTAGGGGATCGGCAATTCGCCACCGGCGACGAAGCGCGCCGAGCCACCGCTGCGGCACGACAGGCGCGGTTCGGCGAGGATCACCGCATCGCCGTTCTGGACCATGAACTGGAGCATCGAGCTGACCGAGCTAGCGATGCCCAGCCCGGTGGAGAAAGCCGGCACCCGGGGCCGCAGTTCGTAACCACTCGCGCCACCGGCGCCATCGGGCAGGAAAGTTGCACCGCGTTGCAGATCACCGATCAGTCCGAAGGCCGGGCCGGCGGCGCTGGTGCTCCACTTGACTCCGATGCTGTCCATGGCGCTGCGCTTGACCTCGACCATGCGCACGTCCATCTCGATCATCCGCTCGACGCCCAGCTTGCTCACCAGGTTGACGATCTGGGGCACGCGCTTGGCGATCTCGGCGAGTCGCGCGGACTGCTCCTCGGAGATGTTGCCGCCGTCGACCACCACCCGATCGCCCACCAGTCGCGCGCTGACCCCGGAGTGCTCGCCGAGCATCGCCCTCACTTCGCCGAGCAGTCGCTCGCCATCGGCTGCGCCGACGTTGATCACGTAAGCTCGTTCCTCGCCGCTCTTGGTCCAGACGTGCAGCGTGCTCTGGCCAGGCTGCTCGGCAATCACCAGGATCTGGCGCTCGTCGAGCGCGGTGGCCTGGATGACGCGACCATTGCCGACCGCGATGCGCCGCACGGCGCCTTCGTCGAGCACCCGCGCCTGCCCGACGTAGAGATTGAGCGTGCGCTTGAGCTGCCCAGTTCCCGCCGCAACAGTTTCGGCCGACAACTCGGGCAGGAAGCTGGCTTCCGGAATTTCCGGAACTCCCTGGGCCAGGGCACTTGCGCCAAGGACGGTGGTCATGGCCAGCGCCAGGATCTTCCCGGCTGATCGGGCGCAGTGGCGCGACGCTATTGAGCTCATTTCGAATCCTTTGGCTGGGGAGCGATGACAGGCGTGGAAGTGGGCACAGTGGCGGTCGGCGTGGCCGCGAGCGTGGGCGTGGGCGTGGGCGTAGGCGTGGCCGCGAGCGTGGCCGCGAGCGTGGCCGCGAGCGTGGCCGTGGGCGTTGGCGTTGGCGTTGGCACCGTGGCGGTAACCGGGAACGAAGCCTGAAGCGTCCCGCGACCGCCGATGATGATTTCCGGACCCGGCTCCAGCGGCGCGAGCGGCTTGGCCGGCGCCAGCCCAAGCAGCCCCGGAAGGTCGAGCACGCGCCGCGTCAGGGGAGCGCGATCCTCAGGGTTGCGCAGCATCGCGGTGAGCTTGCCGCCGCGTTGGGCCACGATCAGGCGCTGGGCTTCTGCCGGAGAGGCCTCGACCGTGATGGTCGTGAAGCTGCGTCCGAGCCGCGGATCATCACCGCCAGGCCGGACCTGGCGGCCGGTCGCCAGCACCAGCAAGTCCTGCATCAATGGCGCGGTCGCTTCTGGGAGCAGTTGTGCCGGGCCCTGCCCTGGCGGCCGGACCGAAAGGAACAGGTCGATCCGGTCCCCTGGCTGGAGCATCCCCGAGACCGAATTGATCTCGTCGACCGCGATGGTCAGCGCCCGGATTCCGGGACGAATTTTCGACGAGAAGGTCGCCACGTCGGCGCCGGCAATCGCTCCCTGGATCAGCACCTCGCCGGCGCGCAGCGGCACTGTCAGACGCGCCCCGACGAAACCCTCGAACTGTCCCGGTTGCAGCGCCGTACTGGCGACATATTCGGCCGGGATCCGGCGCAGCGCCATCGAATCGGCACTGACAATCTCACCAGCGTCGAGATTGCGCTTGGCGACCACCACCTCGGCCATGTCCTGGGTCGGCCGCAGCAACTCGCGCTCGCGCTCGAGGTATTCGGCGATATAGCCGCGCGCGGCCAACGTCGCCAGGGCGCCGAAAGCGAGGGCCGCGCCAAAGAGCAGTGCGGTGCGATGACGCTGGAGAAAAGCGAGCGCTTTCATGGTCGGGACATAGCCTCCGTGTAGGACTGGTAACGCTGCCCGAGTGCATCGAAAACACGCTGCAGCGGACTGCTGGGGCCCACGGCCAGAACCATGACCGTAAGAGCGACGATGAGCAGGTACTCGACCAGCGACTGGCCGCGTTGGTGAGCCCTCATGGCTTTTCCTCGCTGAGGTGGAGCACGATCGCGCTCTTGGCTGCACGCCGCTCGATGGTGACCACCAGTTCGGCAGCGCCCGCCCTGTCCTCTCCGCCGGCACTGGCCCCGCGGCTGGCACTGGCCCGGTCGTTGCCAGGCGTTGAATCGCGGCGTCCGCTCTTGCGATAAAAGGCCACGTCGAGTTCACCGTTCGAGCGCGCTGCTTCCATCACCGGCCGGCGGGTGAACCCCAGTGCCTTGGCGCGGACCGCCACCTCGCTGGCCAGCTCGCCCACCGCACTTGCCGACAAGGCGACGGTGGTGACCACGACCCGCGCGCCGTCGCGACTGATCAGCTGATCGATGGTGGTAGCGTCAGCGGGCAGCAGTCGCCTGGGGTGGTTGGCGATCCTGACGACCACCGGCTGCAGGCTCCAGCGGCTGATCAACCCCGTGCTCGACCCGTCGGGGTCATCACGCAACTGGATCGTCTCGACCTGACCGGTGACGATGCGCGACACTATCTGCCAGGACCCACTGTCGCGTCGCACCACGTCGCGGGTGCCGGCGGTCCGCCAGGCGCCGGCGATTCTCTCGGCAGCTTGCCGCGCATTGCCACTGGCAGCGAAGCGCGCGGTGCTGACCTCTCGCCCGCCCATCACGGCGCCAGGCAGCACCAGTTCGAGGCCGGTCACCGCGATCGGCGGACGGAGCAACTCGGCCGCGGTTGACGGCAAGGACAGCGAAAACGCCAGCAGCAACGCAGCGCGGTTCATCATGGCCCCACCCGATCGGGCGGCAGGAGCGAGACGTCGCTGTGGTGATAGCGGAAGCTCCCGGCCTGGGCCTCCAGGCTCAGCATCCCCATCAACTCGATCGACCAGAGCGTGAGCTGATAGGCGAGCGGTTGCGCCGCCTCATGAAGCGGATCCAGGCGTTGGCCCAATGCCACCCGGCTCTCGAGCGTATCCGGCTCGGGACCGAGGGCGCGCGCGGCGCTCCAGTCATCAGTCAGGATCGCGGTGTGGGCGCGAAAAGTCAGCCCCATGGTCTCGAAGGCCCGCGCCGCCAACGGCGCTACACCGGGCAGGCTGGCCTCTACCCGGGTATCGACCAGGCCGGCGCGCAACGCCAGTCCGAAGCGGCCCGGCCCGGCCAGCGAATCGAGCAGGGCCGCGGCGTTGGCGAAGCGCGACTGACCCTGCCCAATTGCGACGCCGCCGCCAGCATCGAAGCTGCTCCACTCGAAGCCCGCCCTAACCGCCCCGAGATCGGGCAACAGCTGTTGACCTCCGGCGGCGGTCCAAAGTGGCTGCGACTGGTCGGTCGGGACGAGGCCGGCCACGGCCGGTGCGCTGGTGATCGGACGATCGCCGCGCGTGAAATGACGGTCGCGAATTTCGGCCACCAGTCGTTCCTGACCGGCCCGCTCGGCGCACTCCGGCATGCGCACCGTGCACTCGAAGGCCAGGGTCCGTGAGGCCGAGATTGCGGCCATCTGAAGCGACTGGTACTTGCCCAGCATGACGATCAGAGCCGCGAGCGGAACCAGGACCAGCACCGCGACCAGCGTCTCGGTCAGCGCCTGGCCGCGGCTTCGCCGTGCCACCCCCAGGCGGGCCGCTCGGGCGGGTGATCGCTCAGTGAACATACGATTCCGCCGCCGAGCGCTGCGCGGCACTCGGCTCGACCAGCCGGGCCTGCCAATACGGGCTGTAGAGGCTGGCGTATTCGGTGCCCTGCCCGGCATCCGGCGGCCGCCGGAAATAGACTTCCGCCGCGGCGAGAGCCCAGATCCGTTCGCCGGCAAAGCGTTCGAACAGTCGCAACCGGCCGGTGCCCAGGTTGAGGGTATTGGCCGTGCGCACCGCCTTGTGTTCCACCCGCGCCAGCACCGCCAACGGGCTGGTCGGGAAGCGCCGGTTGGCAAGCCCTTCGTAATTCAGTTCCCGCACCCGGGAGATGCCGCCGTAGCTGTCCAGGCCGGGCAGTCCTGCCCCGCCGATCTCTGCCACCGCGGCTGCCAGGGCGGCCGGGTTGGCTGCGACATTGCCGGGATTGGCGAGAATGGCGCCCGCCTTGGGCGACCCGGACTCGACTGCTCCCCAGCCGAGCGGCACGAGTTCCCGGCGGCGGCAACTGAGGCCCAGGAAGCCGCTGCGACGGTTGTCGTGCATCGAACCGGTGTCCGCTGCCTCCCAGCGCTCGAGCCCGGGGGTAAGCGCCGTGCCACCGCGCTTGCGAAACAGCTGGAACCAGGCGCTCAGGTCGTTGAACGAGAGCACGCAACTCGAGGGCAACAGCCACAGGATCTGGTCTTCGCTGCGCGGCCCGGCGGTGAACGGGTCGAGCGAACGCAGCACGATGTCGCGAATCCGCGCTCGGTCGGGGTCGCTCGCGTAGCGGCGGGTGAAGCGCTCGAATTCGCCGGCGTCGGTGAGCGCGTAGGCAAAGAACGAGGGGTCGTTGGCACGGGCGATTTCGTTGGCCACCGCGCCGGCGCCAAATACGCCCGCCGAGAGTTGCAGCATCTCCTGGCTCGCCTGCAGTATCTCCTTGTAGCCGGTGCCGGCGGCGGCACGCCAGAACACCTCGTCGGCGGCCGCCACCTCGGTCATGGTGCGTGCCTGGGTCGCGACCTTAGCCGCAGCGTCGAGCACCGGGGCCAGCGGCGGATAAGCGGCCGCGAGAACCGCGGCGTTCTGGGTGAAATGTTCGAAGTACTTGGACCAGGAAACCAGCGTAAGGGCCTGCGCCACCGCTACTTCCTGGGCGACGATCGCGCGGTTGGCGTAGGCGTCGAAGTTGAGCACCCGGGCACGCCACAGCGCGGCGCTGTAGGCGGCCGCATCCGCGGCATTGGTCAGGCGTGCCTTGGTCGCCGCCACCTGACCGGCGCTGAACACGAAGAACAGCGCGAGCAGGCCGATGAACACCAGCAGCAGCGCCAGCACGAGCGCCTGCCCCAGTTCCCGCCGCTGCCCGCGCCAGTTCATGGCTGCCGTGCCCGGTCCAAGGTTCCGCTGCGATCAGCGGTTGTCGAGGTTGTAGTTGTCCAGACCCTTGCGCTGGTTGGCATTGGTCTGCGAAGTGCTGGCGTTGCCCTGGGCCTGCCCGATCGCAGTCGCCGCGTTCTGTCCGGAAACCTCCATTGCCAGCCCGGCGGTCTGGTTGCGAATGGTCTGGCCGAACAGGGTGTAGGTGCCGATCGCGGCGACCGAGATCAGGGCGACGATCACGATGTATTCCGTCATTCCCTGGCCGAACTGGGAGGGGCGCTTGCTCATGTCTTCTCCTTTGATGGAGTGGTTGGGATGAGCAACACGTTAGCCCTGCGAAATGGAGTCCTCAATTGCACATCGCGCCTAGATCATGGCGCTCGACCCGAGGCCCCGGCGCTGCTCATCAACCGAACGATCGAGGACACTCTTGCGGTTCTGATCCTGGGCGCGTGATCATTGACGAGCGAAGACCTTGACCCTCACCGCATATCTCCTACTGGACCTAGCGACATCCCCCGCCCACCCGAGGACTGGAGCGAATTGCTGGCCGAGGCTCGCCACGAGAGCGAACGCCTGCAAATCTTTGCCGCCGGTCATAATCGCGATCAGCCGCCCATGTAATCTGGTAGATACTATTGTTGATACTTAGAAGCTGACCGACCATACTGTTGAATATCTACATTTGTTTCAACTCAGGAGGATTTCGTGGCACTTCAACTGGTCAAGAAATGGGGCAACAGCCCGGCGGTTCGTTTGCCTGCCGCCATCATGGAAGCGGCCCATCTGTCTGTGGATCAGCAAGTCGAAGTCCGTGCGGAGCGGGGGCGAGTCATCATCGAACCGGCGGCGCCGGTGTATTCCCTGGATGATTTGCTGGCCGGCATCACGGCCAAGAACCGGCATACAGGGCAGGACTTCGGCATGCCGCAGGGGCAGGAGTTGCTCTGATGGCAGCGGTATATGTCCCTGATGAAGGGGACATCATCTGGTTGAACTTCACGCCCCAGAGCGGGCACAAGCAAGCCGGACGGCGACCTGCCGTCGTCCTGAGCCCCAAGGCGTACAACCGGCGGACGGGACTGTTGATCTGTGTCCCGATCACCAACCAGATCAAGGGCTACCCCTTCGAAGTCTTGCTCTCCGGCAGTGGCGCGTCAGGCGCGGCGCTTGCCGACCAGATCAAGAGTCTCGACTGGAAAGTCCGCCAGGCAGAAAGCAAAGGTCGCGCCACGCCGACCGAGATCGCCGACATCAAAGCCAAGGTCAGGTCCCTGCTCAAGCTCGCCTGATCGCGCGCCTGAAACCTGACGGAAAAGCCCCCGGCCCATAACACAAGCCACTAACTTAACCTGTTGGGCTTGACTGTCTCTGCCCCCCGAAGCTCTCACGAGCCAAGCCACTAACTTAAGCTGTCGATAACACGGCGAGACAAGGGCCGGTGGCTGACTTGGCGTGTTACATCTAAAATTGGTAAACACGACATAAAATAGCTATAGACTATAATTGTGGCGACAAGACAGGGGCTTGATGGTCATCTAACCATCGAAACTTGCGACCAGCAGACGGCTGGAAGTAGTCAGGCCTCAGCCTCGTTACAGCGCAAGTTTGCGACAAACCCGACATTTAAGCACCAAGTTTGACGACAGAAACGAGGTTGCGTATGCACAAACTACAAAAGAACACGACAAGGGACGACATCCTCATTCTCTACGCTGAGCTGAGCAAAGCGGACATTCGCGCCGTGCAGCGTCGGCTGCAAGACGGCAACCTGACTCGCATCTTGCCCGGCATTGTCACGAGCCGACCCATTGATGAATGGCCGGCTCTCATCGCCCGAGAACGGACCCGTGTCTTGGCCGCGCTGTGCCCGGGTGCCATCATCGGCTACCGTAGCGCCTTCGAGGGAGGAGTGCCGGTCGAAGGGGTGATGTACTTAACGTACACGTACCCGCGAAAAGTGCTCCTGCCGGGCTTGACGGTTCAGCTGTTCAAAGGTCCCGGCAAAGCGCCTGGCGATGCCCCAATAATGGGCCGAGAGCTCTACTTCCCATCGCTTCCCCGCCTCTTGATGGAGAATCTCGCCATCAGCAGGGGGGGGGTCCGCAAGTCGGCTGGACGAGCGGCGGTAGAAGCGCGTCTCATAAGCGTCTGCGAAGCGCGTGGCGAAGACGTGCTGTCGACGCTGCGGGAAGAAGCACGGATCTTGGCACCAACTCTTGGTCTGGAGCGTGAATTCGTCGTCCTGGACGGTCTCGTCGGAGGCATTCTTGGCACGCGCAGGAACGCTATGGCGACCTCGGTCGGCAAGGCCATGGCCGCGACCATCCCGTACGACTTCAACCGGCTTGAGCTGTTCGAAAAGTTAGCCGCGAAATTGCGTGTCGCACCACTTCGGCAACCCGCTGCTGTGGTCAAAACGCAAAGGGCCCGAACCCACTTTGCTTTCCTTGAGGCCTACTTCAGCAATTTTATCGAGGGCACCGAGTTCGATGTCAAGGAAGCGCGCGGTTTCGTCCTTGAGGGCAAGGCCATTGTCGAACGTCCCAAGGACTCGCACGACATCCTTGGGGTATTTCGACAGGCACTGCACCCGGGCTGGGCCAACCAGACGCTAGCCACCGGCGAAGCCGTATTGAACCAATTGCGATCTCGTCACGCGGACCAGATGAGGGAGCGACCAGAGGTCGGACCAGGCGAATTCAAAACATTGGCCAACCGTGCGGGCAACACGGAGTTTGTGGCGCCACGGTTGGTTCGCGGCACGCTCGTCGAGGGCTCGAAGTTGCTACCCTCGGTGCCGTCGGGCGTGGCCAGGGCGCTCATGGTGATGTTTCTTGTCTCCGAGCTGCACCCTTTCGCAGACGGGAATGGGCGCTTAGCCCGTTTGGTCATGAACGCTGAGCTGTCGGTCGTCAATAGCAGTCGCATTATTGTGCCGACGCTGTTTCGCGAGGAATACTTGGACTGTTTGCGCGTGCTAAGCCGCGAGGGCGACCCGAAGCCATTCCTCGACGCGATGCAGAAAATTCACGAATGGACGGCAGCCTTCGACTACGAAGAGCTCGATACGGTGATTGTGGACATGACGGCTTGCAATGCCTTCGAAAAATCCCGGACGCATTTCAAACTGCTAAGTCCGCGGAGTCGTGAAAATGGCACACCAATCGAGACGAAGCCGTAGATCCGGGTCACTCGGCGCCCGCCGGGGTCTTGGAATGGAGCATGAACCGCTGCAACAGCCGGCCGTCGGTGCGGACATGAAAGAGGCCCCGCAAGTCGTTGAGACTTCGGGGCCGGTGTGCCCTGTGAGAGGGCAGATATCAACAGGTTAAGTTAGTGGCTTGCCCATGCCAGGCCGGGGGCATTCACACTTCTGTCGGTAAATCAGGCCGCGGCGCGGGCCTTGGGCGCAGCGAACTGCTCCTCTTCGGTCGAGCCCTTGAGCGCTGCGGTCGAAGAATTGCTCTCGACGGTGGTGGTCACCGCGTCGAAGTAGCCGGTGCCGACTTCGCGCTGGTGCTTGACCGCGGTGAAGCCGCGTTCGGCGGCTGCGAACTCCTTCTCCTGCAGTTCCACGAAAGCCGACATCTGGCGGCGCGCATAACCGTGGGCGAGGTCGAACATCCCGTAGTTCAGGGAGTGGAAGCCGGCCAGCGTGATGAACTGGAACTTGTAGCCCATCGCTGCGAGTTCGGTCTGGAAGCGCGCGATCGTGGCGTCGTCGAGGTTCTTCTTCCAGTTGAACGACGGCGAGCAGTTGTAGGCCATCATCTTGCCCGGAAACTGCTGGTGGATCGCTTCAGCGAACTTGCGCGCATATTCGAGATCGGGCTTGCCGGTCTCGCACCACACCAGGTCGGCATACGGCGAGTAGGCCAGGCCGCGCGAGATCGCCTGCTCGAGGCCAGGACGGGTGCGGTAGAACCCCTCGACGGTGCGCTCACCGGTGAGGAACGGGCGATCGTTCTCGTCGACATCCGAGGTGATCAGATCGGCAGCTTCGGCGTCGGTGCGCGCGACCACCAGCGTCGGCACGCCCATCACGTCGGCGGCGAGCCTTGCCGCGGTCAGCTTGCTGACCTGCTCCCTGGTCGGCACCAGCACCTTGCCGCCCATGTGGCCGCATTTCTTGACCGACGCCAACTGGTCCTCGAAATGCACCCCCGAGGCGCCCGCTTCGATCATCGATTTCATCAGCTCGAGGGCGTTGAGGACGCCGCCGAATCCGGCTTCGGCATCGGCCATGATCGGCGCGAAGTAATCGACGTAGTCGGCATCGGCCCGGGTCTTGCCTTCCATCCACTGGATCTGGTCGGCGCGGGTCAGGGTGTTGTTGATGCGCTTGACCACCAGCGGCACCGAGTTGGCCGGATAGAGCGACTGGTCGGGATACATCTCGCCGGCGACGTTGGCGTCAGCGGCCACCTGCCAGCCCGACAGGTAGATCGCCTTGAGCCCGGCGCGCACCTGCTGCATCGCCTGGTTGCCGGTCATCGCGCCCAGAGAGTTCACGAACGGCTCGTCCTCGAGCAGTTTCCACAGTTTCTCGGCGCCGTGCTTGGCCAGCGTGTGCTCGATCGGCAGCGACCCGCGCAGCCGGATCACGTCCTCGGCGCTGTAGCCGCGCTTGATCCCCCGCCAGCGGGGGTTTTCGGACCAATCCTTCTGCAGTTTCTGGGCTTCCAGTTCTCTTGATGGCATGTCGACTCCTCGGTTATCGATAATTAAGTAGGCTTGCTGGGTAACTGCCTGGCGACGCTTTTGGCATCGCTGAAATCAGATTCGGTGATTCAGACTAACTTTTTCGTATTGCACGGCATCAAAAAAGCCTACTACGAACAAGGTCGTTTTTCCCGTTATAAAACAATTACTTGGAGTATCGTATCGCGATACGGAATGAAATACAGCCCTCTGAAATACTCCATTGATGCGCCGCAGCGCCCATATTTCACATCGTGCAACATGAATCCCGCTCCGCGAATTTGCGGGCAGTGCTGGCCATTCAACTTCCCGTCCCGGCGACTCCCCCGATCTGCGCGCGCCCCAGTGACGAGCCGGGCGGGATGGGCGATACTCGGCTCTCCCACCGACCTGTTTCCCTACCAACGGATTCAAGAACATGGCCATCGTCACCTGCGATCTCTTCGACGCCCACCCGCGCGCCCAGTCCTGCGACCTGCAATTCCGCTCCCTGGGGCGGCGCAAATCATTTGCCGGCAAGATCCGGACGATCCGCTGCCACGAGGACAACCAGCTGGTCAAGGAAACGCTGGCCAAGCCCTCGGATGGCGAGGTCCTGGTGGTCGATGGCGGCGGCTCGCTGCACACCGCGCTGATGGGCGACATGATTGCCAAGAGCGGCATGAACAACGGTTGGGCCGGAGTGATCATCAACGGCGCGGTGCGCGACAGCGAGACTCTGGACACGCTTGATTTCGGCGCCAAGGCGCTGGGCAGTAATCCGCGCAAGAGCGCCAAGGACGGCACCGGCGAGCGCGACGTCGCGGTTACCTTCGGCGGGGTCACCTTCATGCCCGGCCACTACCTCTACAGCGACGCCGACGGCATCCTGGTTTCCGAGTACCCGCTGGGGACCTGAGAACGCGCGCGGGAAACAACGATGAGCGACGACGATGCGCTGGCCTTCACCGAGTCGCTGATCCACCTGCGCCAGCACGTTTCGCCCAAGCGACTGGTTGAACCGGGACCGAGCGCACAGCAGCTCAAGCTGATCTTCGAAGCCGCTGCCGCGGCGCCCGACCATGGGCTGCTGGTGCCCTGGCGTTTCGTGCTGATCCCCGCCGCGCAACGCCCCACCCTCGGGGAGATGTTCGCCGCCGCGCTGACCGAACGTGACCCCACGGCGAGCGCAGAGCAGGTCGCCGATGCCCGGGCCAAGGCCCAGCGCGGCGCGGTGCTGCTGCTCTGCGTTGCCGATCTCTCGGAGCGCGACCCCGATACCCCGTCCCATGAACGCCTGGTCTCACTGGGCTGCGCGATCCAGAACATGATGCTGACCGCGCAGGCGATGGGCTTTGGCGCGGGGCTAAGCAGCGGCCAGGGGCTGGCCTCGGAGGCATTGCGCCACGGCTTCCGGCTGGGCAACGGGGAGATCGCGGTGTGCTTCGTCAGCTTCGGCACCGTGGTGAGCGCCAAGCCCCGGCGCGAGCGCCCTGCCCCGGATCAGTTCGTCACCACCCTGGGCGGCGCCTGATCAATCCTGGAGGTATTGCTGCCCCTCACTCGGGGCCGGAGTTTCCGGCCCTAGCCGGCCGCTTCAGGATCGCTGTCGGCGAGGTCTTCCTCATCGAACGGCTGGTCGAACTCCGGCAGCAGGCGGCGACTGTCGGTCTCGGGCAATGATTCCACATCGCGCAACTTGCGCTCGATGGCGCGGGTGCGGGTGCGGGCGCTGCCGATCGTGTTGGCCGCCCGCTCGAGCTGGGTGCGAGTCTTGTCGAGCACGTCGCCGAACTTGCCGAACTCGCTCTTGACCGCGCCCAACAGCCGCCAGACTTCGCTCGAGCGTTGCTCGACCGCCAGGGTGCGAAAGCCCATCTGCAGGCTCGAGAGGATGGCGGCGAGCGTGGTCGGGCCGGCGATCACCACGCGGCTGTCGCGCTGCAGCCCGTCGACCAGTCCCGGACGGCGCAGCACCTCGGCATAGAGCCCCTCGGTGGGCAGGAACAGGATCGCGAAGTCGGTGGTCTGGGGCGGTGACAGGTACTTCTGGGCAATGGTCTTGGCCTCGGCCCGCAGCCGGACTTCGAGCTGGCGCGCCGCCGTCTCGGCAGCCACCGGGTCGGCACGCTCCAGGGCCTGCACCAGCCGCTCGTAATCCTCGCGCGGAAACTTGGCGTCGATTGGCAGCCACACCGGCAGATCGCCGCCCTGCCCGGGCAGTCGGATCGCATACTCGACCCGTTCACCAGAACCGGCGACTACCTCGACATTGAGCTCATATTGCTCGCGCACCAGGATCTGCTCGAGAATCGCGCCGAGCTGGACTTCGCCCCAGGTGCCGCGGCTCTTGACGTTGGTCAGCACCCGCTTGAGGTCGCCGACGTCGGAAGCCAGAGCCTGCATCTCGCCCAGCCCCTTGTGGACCTGTTCGAGCCGCTCCGAGACCATCTGGAACGACTGCCCGAGGCGCTGCTCGAGCGTGGCGTGGAGCTTCTCGTCGACGGTGCGGCGCATCTCCTCGAGCTTGACGGTGTTGTCGGCCTGGAGTTCGCGCAGCCTGGTCTCGAGGGTCTCGCGGATCTCCTGCATCCGGCGGTCGTTGCGCTGACCGAGTTCGGCCAGCGCCAGCTGCACGCTGGTCGAGAAATCCTTGAGGCTCTTGGCGCCTTCCTCGCGGTTGCGCTGGGAGTCGATAGTCGCGGCTTCGCGCGCGGCGTTCAGGCGCTGCTCGTTGGATTCGGTGAGCGTCACCAGCTGGCGCGCGAAGGCGTCGATCTGGGTGTTCTGGAGCTGGGCGATCGACGCGGTCTGCTGCATCAGGCTGCGGCCGAGGTCGTTGAGCGTGGTGGCCATCTCGGCACGATTATCACGCGCCTGCGACGCGACTTCGCCGCGCAACTCGCGCTGCTGCTGGGCTTGCTCCGCGGAGAGCGTGCTCAGCTCGGCGAGCAGCGCGGCGGTCGGATCGCTACGCCGCCGCAGCAGCACCGCCACCACCACGACCACCACCACGACCAGCACCAGCACCAGCAGCGCGACCACGGCGGTCTCCGGCAACCAGGGAAGGCTCATCAGTTCACTCACGTCGTCTCTTCTTCCAGCACTGGGGTTGGCAGCGGCACAGCCGCGGCGGGCGTGATGTGCAGCATACACAAGCTGCCCGGTTGCTGCTCACCGCAAACGGCCAGATTCAGAGTTCGCGCAGGGTCGCTCCGGGCGGCGTTGAGACCACGCCCCGAAACTCGAAATAACCGGCCACCAGAGTCAGCAACGCGCCGGCGAGCGCCGCTAGCGGCACCGTGGCCCAGCGCAGCGTCATCGTGAAGTCGAATACCTGCGCCGCGAGCGCCCAGCCGATCGCCAACGCGCCCAGCCCCGCCAGGGTGCCGGCCAGGGCGCCGGTGAAAGCCAGTTCCCAGAGCTGCGCAGTGGCGAGCTGGCGGCGCGAGGCTCCCAGCGCGCGCATCAGCGCGGACTCGCGCACCCGCTCGTCGCGGGTGCTGGCAAGCGCGCCGTAGAGCACGATCACGCCGGCCACCAACGTGAGCACGAACAGAAACTGCACCGCGCGCACCACCTGATCGAGCATGGTCTGGATCTGGCGCAGGATGTTGCCGGTGTCGATCACGGTCAGGTTGGGAAAGGCGCGCACCAGTTCGGTGTCGAGCGCCGGCGCCGACGCCGGCTGATGGTAGGCGGTGATCAGCGATTGCGGCATGTCTGCCACCGCCGCCGGCGACAGGATCATGAAGAAATTCACCTTCATCGAATCCCACGCGACCTTGCGCGCGCCGGTAAGACGCACATCGACATGGCTGCCGCCGATGTCGAACCGCAGTTCATCGCCGAGCGCCAGGCCCAGGGTCTGCATGATGCCGATCTCGGCCGACGCTTCCATGGCTTTGGGGTTCAGCCAGCGGCCGGCCGCGAGCCGGTTGTGGCTCGGCATCTGGTCCATGTACGAGAGATTGAACTCGCGCTCGACCAGGCGCCGGGCGCGATCGTCTTGATAACGCTGCGAGTCAATGGGCTGGCCGTTGATCGCCACCAGCCGGCCGCGAATCATCGGCGACAGTTCGGCACCAGTGACGCCGCCGGCGCTCAGCGCCGCCGCCACCGCATCTCTTTGGTCGGGCTGGATATTGATCAGGAAGCGGTTGGGGGCATCCGCCGGGGCGGCCTTGCGCCAGCCGTCGATCAGGTCGGTGCGCGTCACCGCCAGCAGGGTGAGCGCCATCAGTCCGATCGCCAATGCCGCGGTCTGGATTACCGTTGACGCGCGCCGCCTGGTCCAGGACGCGAACGCCAGGCGGAGCGCGGCATTGCGCGCCACTCCCGCGAACAAGCGCAGGCGCGCGACCAGCATGACGACCGCGAAACCGACCCCCAGAAATATGACGCTGCCGAGCGCGAAACCGCCCAGCGCGATGCTGGCCAGCTTGGCGTTCCCCGCGAACCAGAACAGCAATGCGGCAAAGCAGGCCAGCGCGATGATTGCCCCGAACCACGCCGAGGCCGGCGGCACTCCCAGCTCGCGGCGCAGCGCACGCAACGGTGGCACGCCCGCCAGTCGCACGAACGGCCACGCCCCGAAACCTCCCACCAGCGCCAGCGACACCAGCAGCGCCTGCAGCCCCGGATAGAGCGAGGGCAGCGGCAGCGGCATCGCCAGCAACGGCGCGAAAGCCGCTGCCAGCACGTAATGCAGGATCCAGCCCAGCACGGCACCGAGCAGTCCTCCCGCCAGCGCAAGCAGCGCCAGTTCAACCAGCAGGATGGCCAGCAGCCGACGCTGCGACAGCCCGATCGCCTTGATGACCGCGCAGCCATCGACGTGACGGCCGGCAAAGCGGCGCGCCGCCAGCGCTACCGCCACCGCCGCGATCAGCGCCGAGAGCAGCGCCACCAGCGACAGGAACTGTTCGGCGCGATCGAGCGTCATGCGCAGGTCGGGACGCCCGGCCTCCAGGGTCTCGAGGCGCTGGCCGCGTTCCAGGCGCGGCTTCAGCCAGCTGCTGAAATCGGCCACGGCACCTGGCTGGCCGGCGACGATCATCCGGTAGTTGATGCGACTCGCCGGCTGGATCAGCCCGGTGGCAGCGAGATCGTCGAGCGCAATCATGGCCCGCGGCGCCAGGCTCGCAAACCCGCTGCCGCGGTCGGATTCGAGTCGGATCACCCGCGCGATTCGCAGCTTGATGTCGCCAATGCCAACTTCGTCGCCCTGGCCGAGCGAGAGAGAGCGCAGCAGTTGCGGATCGCCCCAGATCTCGCCGCGCTCGGGCGCCCGCACGGCATCGCGCTCCGCATCCTGCAGTCCATCGGCAACCCTCATCCGGCCACGCAGCGGATAGTTGGCGCTGACCGCCTTGACCGAGACCAACTGGGCCCGATCGTTGGCCAGGATCATGCTGGGGAACTCGACGGTGCGGCCGGCATCCAGTCCGCGATCCTTGGCCGCCGCCAGGAACTCGGGCGGGATCGGCTGGTGCGAGGCAATAACCAGGTCGCCACCGAGCAGCTGGACCGCCTGGAGCGAAAGCGCCAGGCGCATCCGGTCGACGAAGAATCCGACCGACGAAATTGCCGCCACCGCGACCACCAGTGCGGCGATCAGAAGGTTGAGTTCGCCCGCACGCCAGTCGCGTCGGGCAAACGAAACCGCGGTCTTGATGATTTCCGACATGGGTTTCACCGGCTCATTGTAGCGACAAGTCTTTTTGCTGGTAATGAGAGTTGTTATCGTTTGGAAAAAGGTATAACGTTCCCAGGTCGGCTTCGCGGCCTCACTCGCGGGCCCATTCGAAACGGTATGAACATGATCAAGAAACTGCACCACAACGCCTACCGCTGCCGCGACTCCGAGGAGACGCGGCGCTTCTACGAGGGTTTCCTCGGCCTGCCGCTGGCCGGCACGCTGGAGATCAAGGAAACCAAGAGCGGCCGCAAGACCGAGACCCTGCACACCTTCTACGAACTGGACGATGGCTCGTACCTGGCCTTCTTTGAAGCGCCCGACATGCCCTTCGAATTCAAGGACCAGCACGACTTCGACCTGCATATCGCGCTCGAAGTGGAACTGCCCGTACTCGAGCAGATGCTGGCCAAGGGCAAGGCCGCCGGGATCGAAACCCGCGGGGTTTCGGATCACCGGTTCATCCACTCGATATACTTCCGGGATCCCAACGGGTACGTGATCGAGCTGACTGCGAAGATGCCCGGCCACGACCAGGCGATGGATCCAGGCACCAACGAAGCGCGCGCCAAGCTGGACCGGTGGCAAGCCGCCAAGGAGCGGGCTGCGACGTCCTGATCCTGGTTTCCCGGCAGGCGGCCGCGGACAAATCAGGAGAGTTCCAATGGACATGAAGTGCTTTACCTTCTCGGTCAGCGAACGGATCGCACGGCTGACGATGAGCCGTCCCGATGAGCTCAACACCATCAACCCGGACTTCTGGCGCGAGCTCGACATGGTGCTCGATCACCTGCAGCGCGAGGCTCCGGCACGCGCACTGGTGATCTCCTCGACCGGCAAGCACTTCAGCGCCGGCATGGCACTGGAAATGTTCGGCGGCTCAATCTCGATCAACGAGGCCAGCGCCGCGTCGCGGGCCAACATCGCAGCGGTGCTCGCCGACATGCAGCGCGTGCTCGACAAGCTGGCGGCGCTGCGCATGCCGGTGATCGCGGTCATCCAGGGCGGTTGCATCGGCGGCGGCGTCGACCTCGTGAGCGCCTGCGACCTGCGCTACTGCAGTGCCGACGCGTTCTTCTGCATCCAGGAAATCAACATCGGCATGACGGCCGATCTGGGCACACTTCAGCGCCTGCCCAAGCTGATTCCCGACGCGGTGGTACGCGAACTGGCGTTCACCGGACGCCGCCTCCCGGCCGAACGGGCAATGGCGGTCGGACTGGTCAACGAGGTCGCGCCGGACGCCGACGCGGCGCTAAAGGCAGCGCTGGCAACGGCAAGCGAGATTGCCGCCAAGCCGCCGGTGGCGATATGGGGCAGCAAGCAGGCGATCGACTACGCGCGCGATCACCCGGTAGCCGACGGCCTGCGCCAGATGGGCTGGCTGCAGTCGGCGATCTGGGACACCAGCGCCATCGCCGAGAGCATGGCGGCGCGCCAGGAACGCCGCGCCCCCGACTACCACGATCTGGACAAACTGCGCTTCTTCGGCGACGAGGACTGAAGCCGCCGGCAGGTTCGTGCGATCATGGTCTGATATCACCAACCGCAAGAGGACCTGCCATGTCACGCATTCCATATGTTCCAGCTGACATCCAGGAGCCGGCAGCAATAGTCGACGCGGTGCGCGCGCGCCGCGGCGGCGAGCTGATCAATCTCGACCGCGTCCTGCTGCACAGCCCCGAGCTGGCGCTGGGCTGGAACCATCTGCTCGGCGCGGTGCGCACCCGCCTGTCGCTCAATCCACGGCTGCGCGAACTGGCGATGTGCATCGTCGCGGTGCTCAACAACGCCGAATACGAGTTCGTCCACCATGCTCCGGAGTTCATCAAGGCCGGCGGCGGCGAGAACCAGGTCAGGAGAATGCGCTCGCCCGAGGAGGCGAGCCTCGACATGGAACTGTTCGACGAAACCGAGCGGGCGACGATCTCGCTGGCGATCGAGATGACGCGCCACGTCAAGGTATCGGATACGACTTTTGCCCGCATCAGTGTCCTGCTCGATCGCCAGTCGCTGGTCGAGCTGATCGCCACGATCGCCGCCTACAACATGGTGTCGCGCTTCCTGGTTGCGGTCGGGGTGACGCCCGAAGACTGAAGCCTAGGTCGGTGGCGCCAGGTCAGCGGCGTTGACCACCCTGATCGGTGAGCCCTCGAGCCAGGCGCTCAGTGCCTCGACCATCCCGTTGAAGTGGGCGTGAAAGACCTGTTCGGTCGCGTAGCCCAGATGCGGCGAGAACGTCACGTTGGGCAACTCCAGCAGCGGGTCAGAGGCGGGCAGCGGCTCGGTAGCAAAAACGTCGAGCGCCGCATGAGCCGGGCGGCCGTTGCGCAGCGCCGTCACCAGCGCCCCGTCCTCGATCAGCCCGGAGCGTGAGGTATTGACCAGCAAGGAATCGGGGGCCATGCGCGCGAGATCGGCGGCGCCAACTATTGCCCGCGTCCGTTGCGAGAGCACCAGGTGCAGCGTGACCACCCGGCAAGCCGAGAAGAGTTCCTCGCGCGACACCCGCCGGACCCCGACCTCGGCGGCACGCTCTTCGCTGAGGTTGGTGCTCCAGGCGAGCACCTCCATGCCGAAAGCCTGGCCGATGCGCGCGACCCGCTCGCCGATCGCGCCCAGTCCGACCACTCCGAGCCGCGCGCCTTCGAGGCAGAACGGCAACGCGTAACGCGCGCCCCGCGCATCACCGCGCCAATGGCCGGCGCGCACGCCGGCGTCAGCTGCTGCCAGGCGCTTGGCGCCGGCGAGGATCAGCGCCCAGGTCTGTTCGGCAGTGCAGGCCTTGACCGGCCCGCCGGGGGTGTTCGAAACCACCACGCCTTGCCGGCCGGCTGCCACGTGATCGACCGCGGCGTTGCTCTGCCCGGTGAACACGATGAAGCGCAAGCGCGGCAGGCGCTCGAGCAGCGCCGCCGGAAAGGCCTGGCGCTCGCGCATCAGGCAGAGCGCGTCGAAGTCGCGCAGCGCTTCGGCGGCGGCCTCGAGGCTCGCGAACGGTTGGTCGAACACCACGACCTCGGCGCGCTCGCGCACCGCCGACCAGTCGGCGCCAGCAAGTGCCGCGACTTCGTAATCGTCACAGATGGCAATGCGAATCTTGTTCACCTCTTCTCCGTCATCAACGCTCGGCTTCGATGCTCAGGGCGACGCGCCTGGAACTGCCGCGGCGCACTGCGGCAAAAGCCTGCAACGTTGCGCCCTGCGCGGTAGCATACTACCGAACCCAGCACCACACCGCCCACAACTAAAGAGGCCCGCCGATGACGCGACGCTGTGCAGACCTGCTGATCGATTGCCTGGTGGCCCACGACGTCCAGCGGGTCTTCTGCGTCCCGGGCGAAAGCTTTCTCAGTGTGCTCGACGCCCTGCACCAACGCGACGAAATCGCCACCATCACCTGCCGCCACGAAAGCGGCGCGGCAATGATGGCGCTGGGCCACGCGAAGCTCACGTCGAGTCCGGGCGTCGCGTTTGTCAGCCGTGGTCCGGGCGCCACCAATGCCGCGATCGGCGTGCACCTGGCCGAGCAGGATGCGGAGCCGCTGGTGCTGTTTGTCGGGCACGTGCCGCGCCACGAAATCGGCCGCGGCGCGTTCCAGGAAGTCGACTACGGCAAGACCTTCGCCGACATGGCCAAGTGGGTTGCGGTGGTGCACGACGCCGGCCGCATTCCCGAGATCGTCGCCCAGGCTTTCGCCATCGCGCTCAGCCCCACGCCGGGACCGGTGGTCGTGGTGCTGCCCGAGGACGTCCTTGACGAACTCACCGCTGCTGCGGTGGTGGCGCCTCACCCGCAACTGGGCTGTGGCAGTGCGCCGGAACTGGCTGCCGCCATCGCGCCTCTGCTGGCGCTCGCCGAACGCCCGCTGCTGGTGGCCGGAGGCGCCTTTGCCAGCGCAGCCGCACGCGCGGTGCTGCAGAGCGCCGCCGAAGCCCTGCAGGTGCCGGTCGTGCTCACCTTCAAGCGCCAGGACCAGTTTCCGAACGCTCATCCGCTCTACGGTGGGCACCTCGGCTTCAAGATCGCGCGCGACCAGATCGAACTCTACGAGGAAGCCGACCTGGTGCTGGCCGTCGGCACCCGGTTGGGCGAAGTCAGCACCCAGGGTTACCGCTTCCCGCGCGCGCCCGATCCGCGCCAGACACTGGTCCATGTCCACGACGATCCCCGGGTGTTGGGGCGGGTTATCGCCGCCCACCATCCGGTGCTCGCCGATCCGGTGGGGTTCCTGGCCGAACTGGCGGCACTCAAGGCCGCGGCCGCCCTCCCTGCTGTTTCCGGAGCGCGCACCGACTGGATCGAACGCATCCATGGCCATGTCAGCGCCCGCCAGCCGTGGCAGCCACCGGCGAATGGGTCGCTCGACATGGGCGCGATCGTTGCAGCGCTGGGCGAACACCTCGACGACGATGCGGTGCTGATCACCGACGCCGGCAACTTCTCGGGCTGGCTCCACCGTCACTTCGTCTTCTCCGGCCGCCATCGGCTGGTGGGTGCGGTCGGCGGCGCGATGGGACTGGCGATGCCGGCGACGGTCGCGGCCGGGCTGCTCTACCCGCAGCGCCAGGTGGTGGCAATGATCGGCGACGGCGGTTTCCTGATGACCGGTTCGGAACTGGCCACGGCGATCCAGTACGGCGTGCCGGTCAAGGTGTTTATCTGCAACAACGGCAGCTACGGAACCATCAGGATGCACCAGGAACGCAGCTACCCGGGACGCAACCACGGCACCGACCTGCACAACCCTGATTTCGCACTGTTGGCCCGCGCCTTTGGTGCAACAGGGCTGCGCATCGAGCGCCTCGAAGACGCGCTGCCGGTAACCCGCGAGGCGCTGGCGTGCCCGGGACCGGTGGTGGTCGAGGTGGTCTGCGCGCTCGAACACATCAGCGCGTTCTCGACCATCACCGATTTGCAGCGCTCGGCCCGCGCCTAGGAATCAGGTCCTGGCGCCGGGCCTGGCGACGACCTCCCAGTTCCGCACGCCGCCCGGCACCAGAGTGAACAGGGGGTGGGGATCGGGCCGCTCGATCGCGCGGTAACTTGCCAGGCGCTCGGGATCGCGCAGCGCGAGCTTGGCACGCAGGTGTTGCCACTCGTAGTCGAGCTGCCCGCTGGTCTCCGCTATCGCCGCTACCGGCTCCGGCTGCGCGGGGATCTTGGTCGCGTCGAAGCTGTAGCCGCGTCGTGTTGCCTCAGCGAGCACGCAGCGCAGGTACTCGCACACCGCTGCCACTGGTTGCTGGTGGGCGCGAAAGCGCACCAGTTGGGGATGATTGCGATAGCCCTTGGTCTTGCCTTCGAGAACCGCCTTGGCGAGCAGCGCCTCACGCCACAACGCCACCAAGCCCTTGGCGTCGAGGTAACGGGGATGAACCGTCCAGAGTCGCATCGAGTCTCCTGCTGCCCGGCCGCGCGCTCTCAGATCTCGGTGGGGTAATCACCGCGGGTCTTGACGATCTCGTCGTCAGCCAGCATCGCCATGATCGCCGCCAGATCGGATTTCAGCGCCAGGCGGAAGGTGGTTGCCATCTTCGTGCCCTCGGAAACGATGCCCGCTGCCAGGCACTCAGTCGAAGTTGTCGCCAACGATCGCGTCGATCCGCTTCAGCACTTCGGGCGTGAGCTTGGGCACCACGGAGAGCGCCTTCATGTTCTCGCTTACCTGCGCCACGCTGGTGGCCCCGGTGATCACGGTCGACACCCGCGGGTTCTTCACGCACCAGGCGAGCGCCAGCTGCCCGAGGGTACAGCCGAGGTCCTGCGCCACCGGTTCGAGCAGCCCGGCAATCTCGTTGCCCCGGACGTCGGTGAGGCGCGCGCGCAGGAATTCGTAACTCGCGAGCGTGCCGCGGCTGCCCGTCGGAATGCCCTGGCGATATTTTCCAGTCAGCAAGCCGCTGGCGAGCGGACTCCAGGTCGTCAGTCCGAGACAGAGGTCGTCGTAGAGCCGGGCGTATTCCTGCTCGACCCGCTTGCGGTGCAGCAGGTTGTACTGCGGCTGCTCCATCACCGGTTTGTGGAGGTGATGCTGGTCGGCGATGTGCCAGGCGCTGCTGATCTCGCCCGCGCTCCACTCGCTGGTTCCCCAGTACAGGGCCTGTCCCCGCGCGATCATCTCGTGCATCGCCCACACTGTTTCCTCGATCGGGGTTTCGGGGTCAGGTCGGTGGCAGAACACCAGGTCGACGTAGTCGAGCTGCATGCGCTTGAGTGACGCGTCGATGGCGTGGCGCAGGTACTTGCGATTGAGCGTGTTGCGCTCGTTTGGCCCGTCGGTGATGCCCCAGAAAAACTTGGTCGACACGACGTATTTCTGGCGCGGCCAGGCCAGCGCCTTCAGCGCCGCGCCCATCATCTCCTCGCTCTTGCCGCGGGCGTAGGCTTCGGCGTTGTCAAAGAAGTTGACCCCCGCGTCCCAGGCCGCCGCCATGATCTCGCGGGCCTCGCCGCCATCGATCTGGTTGCCGTACGTAACCCAGGAACCGAGCGAGAGTGCGCTGACCTTCAGTCCGGCCTTGCCGATGCGGCGATATTCCATGTTGGAGCCCTCTCCTGTTGGTGCCGAAATGTCGGGGCGGCGGCCGCAAACGGGCGCCGTCCCCGGGGATGACGCGGATCACCCGACACGCCGTTGGATTTCCGCGCCACTGATAGTATGACAAACCTGATCCAAACTCCGATCCACCGTGAAACAAGGTTCCCGCCTCGCCGCCCTGCGCTATCCAAGATCATTCCTCGAGCTCCTGGTACTAGGTTTTGGTCTGGTCGCACTGCCCCTGATCCTGGCGCTGTTGAACGCCGCGGCGGACGTCGATCGCCTCACCTCCCGGAGCCAGAGCGCAGTCGACAACGCGGCGGCGGCGGTGCGTAACAGTCGGGTGCTGATGGAGCAGGTCACGGCGATGGAGCGGCTGGCGCGGCAGTTCCTGATCCTGCATGACGCTGCCTTGCTCAATGATTACGCGAAAGTACGCGGCAATTTTGAACGCACTGCGAGTGAGCTGCTGCTCTTGCCCATCGACCCCCAGCAATTGCAGGCGATCAGCCAGACCGTCGAGCAGGAGGCAGTGGCGTTCGCGCAGTTGGGTAGCGCACCGGCTGCGGGTGATGGGCAGCAGCGTCTGATCCAGGCGTATGGTGCCTTGTCAGAATTTGCTGCCGAAGTGCAGACCCAGAGCAATCTGCTCATTGACCGCGAGGTCATGGCCATGGGTGAAGCAGCGCGGCACGCCCAGCGTTCGATGTTGTGGCAACTGGTGGCCTCGTTCGCGTTCGGGGTGCTGATTGCCTGGCTGTTTGCGTATCTGCTGGCCAGGCCGATCCGCCAGCTTGACCGTGCCATCCGCCAGCTCGGCGGCGCCGATCTGGCGGCGCCGATTCAGGTGCGCGGTCCGGCCGATCTGGAACTGCTTGGCGATCGCCTCGAGTGGCTGCGCCAGAGACTGCAAGAGTTGCAGGAGCAAAAGAGCCGCTTCCTGCATACGGTCTCGCATGAACTGAAAACGCCGCTCACCGCGCTACGCGAGGGATCCGAGCTGCTGGCCGACGGAACGAGCGGCGCGCTGAATGCGCAACAGAGCGAAATCGCCGGCATCCTGCGCAGCAACAGCGTCCAGCTGCAGCGTCTCATCGAGGGTCTTCTCGGCTACCAGCAGGCGCTCAACAGCGTCGATCACCTGACGCTCGCAACCCTCGACCTGGCGGAGCTGGCACGCGAGGTTGCAGCAGCTCACAAGCTCGCCAGCGCCGCCCGCGACGTCAAGATCGAGCTGCGCCTCAAGCGCGCGGTGCTGAGCGCGGATCGCGACAAGCTGCGCGTCGTGCTCGATAACCTTTTATCCAACGCGGTCAAATTTTCACCCCACTCCGGCACGGTATCCTTGAGCGTCAAAACTCTTGCCGAGAGGGCTGTGGTCGACGTTCGCGACGACGGCCCCGGCATCCCCCCTGGCGACCGCGAACGGGTGTTCGACTGGTTCTTCCAGGGTAAGCTAGGTCATGAAGGGCGTATCAAGAGCAGCGGATTGGGCTTGGCAATCGCACGCGAATTCGTGCAGGCACACCACGGCAGTATCGAGGTGATCGCCGGATCTGGTTCGGGGGCGCATTTGCGCGTGATCCTGCCGCTTCGGCATGCCTGAGGAGCAGCAGAACGTGATCCGCATCAGCCGTTACGCCGCCATCGCAATGATCCTCGCCGGGTGCGCCACCAGCCAGCAGCCGGCCCCGACCGTCGTACTCGGCTCGGCCCCGCCGCCGCCGCCGCTTGCGCTTCCGGTGCCACTGCCGCGGATCGAACCGGCGCCCGTCATCAGTGCCGAGGAGCGCGAAGTCATCGGATTGATTGAGTACGCGCAACGCGTGGCAGCGATGTCGCCCGAACAGAGACGTGCCGAACAAACCGTCCGCAATCAGGCCTTTTCCCGGGACAAGGATGTCGCCAGCCGGTTGCGCCTAGCCCTCGTGCTGGCCACACCCGAGGCTGGTGTCGAGGACACGGCCCGCGCCGAGAGCCTGTTGCGACCCGTGGCCAGCTCCGGCGGTGACACGAGCCTGCCTCTGCGTTTGTTCGCCAAACTCCTCCATGGCCTGATCCACGAGAGCGCGGGCGAGAAGCAACGCGCCAACCAACTGCGCCATCAACTCGAGGCGCTCAAGGAGGTCGAGCGTTCGATGCTGCAGCGCAAACAGGACAACGAGCCACCACGAAAATGAGCACACCCGGGCCTTTGATCCTGCTGGTCGACGATGACCCCGATATTCTCAAGCTGGTGGCGATGCGCCTGCACGCCGCCGGCTACGCGGTCGAAGCCGTCGACAGTGGCGCGCTCGCGCTGGCGGCACTGGCGCGTTCACGCCCCCGGTTGGTGATTACCGACCTGAAAATGGACGGGATGGACGGGATGGCGCTCTTTGAGGCGGTTCACAACGCGGCGCCAACGCTGCCGGTGATCATCCTGACCGCGCATGGCAACATCCCGGACGCGGTCGCGGCTACCCAGCGCGGCGTCTTCGGCTTCCTCCCCAAACCCTTCGACCAGCAGGCGCTGCTCGAGCAGGTCGCCCAAGCGATCAAGCTCTC
The DNA here is from genome assembly GCA_024637395.1 of Burkholderiaceae bacterium. Lineage (GTDB taxonomy): Bacteria > Pseudomonadota > Gammaproteobacteria > Burkholderiales > Burkholderiaceae_E > JAGXFR01. The sequence continues at coordinate 37,673 of JAGXFG010000038.1, forward strand.
GGCGGGCAACAACAACCCGCTCGCGCCATCGGCGCCGGGCGAATGGCGCGACGGCATCGTCGCGGTCAGTGCGGTGATGGAAGACCTGCTCAGCCGGGCCCGGCTGGTGGCCCGCTCGGATGTCAGCGTGCTGATCTACGGTGCCAGCGGCACCGGCAAGGAATTGCTGGCTCGTGCGATCCATCGTGCCAGCGCCCGCGCCGCTGGGCCCTTCGTGGCGGTGAATTGCGCCGCGATCCCCGAGCCACTGATGGAATCAGAGCTCTTCGGACACCGCAAAGGAGCCTTTACCGGCGCGGCTCACGATCACAAGGGACTGCTGCAGCACGCCGACGGCGGCACCCTGCTGCTCGATGAAATCGGCGACATGCCGGTGGCGATGCAGGCCAAGCTGTTGCGAGCTCTGCAGGAGCGGCAGGTGCGTCCGGTCGGGGCCAGCCAGTCGGTCGCCGTGACCATGCGGGTGATCTGCGCGACCCATCAGAGCCTGGAGGAAGGCATCGCCAACGGGCAGTTCCGGGAAGATCTTTATTACCGCCTGAACGTGGTGGCCCTGACCATCCCGTCGCTGGCGGAACGTCCGGAAGACATCCTCCCGCTTGCGACGTATTTCCTGCGCCAGGTGGCGCGGCATTATCACAAGAAGATCAGCAGCTTCGCCCCGGAAGCGCTTGAGCTGTTGGTCTCGGCCCAGTGGCCGGGCAACGTCAGGCAATTGCAGAACGTGGTCGAGCAAACCGTGGCGCTCGCCACCAACTCGATCATTCCGGCATCGCTGGTGCGCAGCGCGTTGGACGATCGTTCGCGCGGCCTGATTCCGCTCGATGAGGCGAGACGGGCGTTCGAGCTCGACTATCTGGTGAGCGTGCTCAAGATCACGCAGGGCAACGTCGCCCAGGCCGCCAAGCTCGCTCAACGCAACCGCACCGAGTTCTACCGCCTGCTCGAGCGTCATCAACTCGTGCCCGGGATGTTCAAGCCCGAAGACCAATAGGCGCCGGCGCTCATCAGCGGCCGCAGCGCTGTCGGGCACCGGCGACAGCACTTTTCGCTTGCCATCAGGCACTTAGCGCGCGGCGCCTGTTCGGGTGTCGGGAAGCGGCGACAAATCCGTCCTCCAAGGCGCCTGCAGAGGCCTGCCCTCCAAGTTCTCACCATTGATTTATAAGGACAAAATCGCTCTGGCCCGCCACTTGCTTTAGACCTTGTTGCTAGCGCTGTGCGCCTTCCCGGGCGACGGCATGTTGGTACAACAAAACAGAGGAGCGGATATGAGAGCACAGACCATCCACCGATTCGGCAGTCCCCCGCGATTGCGGGATCTGGCGGGCGCGTTGCTGAAGCGAGGAAGTTCCGTCGTCGCGACACTCGGCCTGCTACTAGTCGGGGCCGTGCTGTCGGGCTGCGGCGGCGACGTCGACAGCCCCGTTTCACCCCTAGTCGTCGCCGGTGTGGCTGCAACCGGGGCGCCGTTGGCCGGACAGGTCAGCCTGCGGGACTCGTCGACGATCCGCAAGGAAAAGTCCACCGTCATTGGCGGTGATGGTTCATTTGCAATTGACGTCGCCGATATGAAAGCGCCGTTCATTCTGAAGGCGACCGGCGTCGTCGATGGTGTCAGCCGTACGATGTATTCGTTTGCGAAAGGGCCGGGGGTAGCGAACATCAACCCACTCTCATCCGCGGCGGTTGCCAGCGCGGCTGGGATCGACAATCCGGCCTCGGCGTATGAAGAGACCGATGCGGTGACCATGGAGAGAGTTCGGCTCGCGCTGCCAATGAACGTCGAAGCGCTGCAAACCCAGCTCAAACCCCTGCTTGACGTCTTCAGCGCCGCCGCCACCAACCCGGTCACGGGCGACTACAAGGCCGATCACCAGGGCCTCGACGGCGTCTTCGACCACATCAAGGTGGTGGTCATCGACGGCGTTCTGAACATCACCAACGCCGAGACCGGAGCGATCCTGTTCACCGCCCCGGCCAGCAACGTCCGCAAAGGTCACTTCACCGACCGCGACGACGACATCCCGAAGTACGGTTCCCGTCTGGCGGCTCCGACCGAGGTTCAGGCCGTGGCCGGTGATGCCAAGGTGACGATTTCCTGGACTCCGGTCACCAATGCCACCTCCTACAACATCTCCTGGTCAACCAAGTCGGCAGTCACGACCGAAGAGGACGAGCATCACGCACAATCAATCAGCAATGCCACCAGCCCCTATGTTCATACCGGGTTGGACACCGGCACGACCTACCATTACGTCGTGCGCGCGGTGAAGGGCGGTCGCAGTGGTTACGCGTCGGCCGAAGTTTCGGCGACTACCAGCTCGACGACGCCGGTCGTAACCATTCCGGGTGCGCCGATCAACGTGAGCGCCACCGGCGGAACCAGTCAGACGACGGTTTCATGGGCGCAGGTTACGGGTGCCACGTCGTACAACCTGTATTGGTCGAACACGCCCGAGGTAACCACCCTCAACGGCACCTTGGTCACCGCAGCGACGAGTCCGGCGGTGCTTACCGGGTTGCCCGACAGCACGGCGTTCTACTACATCGTCACCGCCGTAAACAGCGCGGGCGAGAGCACAGCCTCGGTGCAGGTTGCGGCAACCACTTTGGCTGGCGCTCCGCCGCCGCCAGCCGTTCCGACTGCGCCGACCGGCGTGGCAGCTACCGGTGGCGACAATCAGGTGACGCTTAGCTGGGCGCCAGTCGACGGTGCGGCTTCGTACAACGTGTACTGGGCCAGCACTTCAGGAGTTAGCACGGGGTCGACCAAGGTTGCCGCTCTTTCCAGCCCGTTCATCCATACCGGACTGGGTGCCAGCAGCACCTACCACTACATCGTCACCGCGGTGAACGCGACCGGCGAGAGCAGTGCTTCAGCTGAGGTCGCAGCGACGACCAACGCGCCCGCAGCAGTGTTTCCGGCGACACCGACGGGAGTCGCGGCGACCGGCGGCAGCAAGCAGGTCAGTGTTTCCTGGAACACAGTCACAGACGCAACCTCGTACAACGTGTACGAGTCGACCACGAGCGGCTTTACGCCGGGGCCGTCGACACTGGTGCGCACCGGCGTGACCAGTCTGCCCTATGTTCAGACCGGCCTAGCCGATAGCACGACCTATTACTACAAGGTCACTGCGGTAAATACCACTGGGGAAGGTCCGGCATCGACCCAGGCCAGTGCGACCACAAGCACTCCCGCACCGGTGATTGATGGTGCAGCGTTGTACACGCAGTACTGCAGCGGTTGCCATGGTAATGGCAAGAAGGGCAAGTCGGTGACGGCAATCAACAACGCGATCTCTAGCAACCGCGGAGGCATGGGATTCCTCAGCACCCTGACGCAAGCGCAGATCGCGGCGATTTCGGCCGCTCCGTAATCCGGCAGTAAGCAGTTGACTGGTGAAGGGCCCCGCAAGGGGTCCTTTTCTTTGTGGTGTGGCTAGCGCGCCGCCCGATCTCTCGACCAGCCGCTAACGCGCGCCGAGCTCGATCCGTGTAGCCCTCGTACAAGAAGATTTCGCTCCGATCGTCCGCGACGACGCAAACATCGAACTGCCGGCAACCCGGCTCAAGTTCGCACGACATCCGCGCATTGGCGACGATCTCGGAACGAAACGCCGCGGCGTGCTCCGGCTTGGTGACGAATTCGACCACGACCACGTGAACGGTACATTATTTCCGCCTCATTGCTGTGTAAAATTGCACAGCGACGCACGGACAGCCAAGGCCTGAAAGGCCTGCTGCTGAATAGACTAAAGTATTATTAGTCGATAACCATCGCCGGACAAATCATGCTCACGCGAAAAGAATTTGAAGAAGCAAAACAAGCTGCTTTCAGAATGATCAGTGATTCAGGTGTTCATATCTTGCCGGAAGAAATCGACAAGATTAATGTTGCTGATTTCGGGCTTAGCGATCTGGCCAACCAGGGCATCGAGGTTTTCACCATGTTTGCCACTGAAAGGATCAGCGCCAAGGTTTTGGTTCTATTTCCAAACCAGACCGAGCCCGAGCACTGGCATCCGCCTGTAGATAGCGATCCGGGCAAGGAAGAAATAATCAGGGCCATAAAGGGAAAGGTCAGATTTTATATTCCGGGGGAAGATAATATGAAGGAAGGCTTCATTCCCAAGGGCAAGGACGCGTTCTATACCTGCCGGAACGAGATCGTCCTGCAACCCGGTGACCAATTAACCTTGCCACCGGGAACCCCGCACTGGTTTCAAACGGATCAGGAAGGCGCTGTCATGTACAGCTTTTCGACCTGTGTCAGGGATGTTCTGGATGGTTTCACCGATCCGAATATCGTCCGCACAACGCAAATTGTCGAAGGGTAAGAGTCCCCGGCACAGCCGGCGGGCCTCCCTTGGTAGCTAGCTAGCCGTCATGTTTTTGCAGAATGAATGGAATTGCCCGGGCGGTGCGACGACGTGTAATCAACCCAGCGTCTGATCCACGGTTGTTTTAATCATTAATCAAGAGGAAGCTTTGCTATGATTCATGTAATTGCTTATGTCAAAATGAAGCCGGGCATGATTCCGAAGGCGCTCGACTGCTATCGCGTTCTGCTGCCGCAAATTTTTGCCGCCGAGAAAAGTTGTCTCGAATATAGCCCGACGATCGACTTTGACATCGGCGCCGTCAATCAGAACAAGGATGCCAATATGATCGTCGTGCACGAGCGCTGGGCAGCGATCGACGACTTCAAGGCACATCTCACCATGCCGCACTCGGCCGAGTTCCGCGCCAGTATCAAGGATTTTCTCGAAGAGCGCATCACCGTCACGATTACCCAGGACGCCCTCTGAGCCGCCCGGCAAGTCCTGAACAACCACATCGCATAGAAGGAAAAGTCACATGAAACAAAGTGTCATCCTCGCCTTCATGGCCAACACCCAAGACCGCTTTTGCAATTACCACAGCGCCAAGAGCACTTATGAAAAACTGCAATTGATTCAGCAGATCAAAGGCCTTGACGGCGTGGAATTGGTATACCCGCACGATACTTCCACCCCGGAAGAAACCAGCGCAATGATGAAGGAACTTGGCCTGAATTTCGCCGCCATCAACGCCAATATCAAGAAAGACCCGAAATTTCACGCCGGCAGCCTGTCGCGACCGAACAAGGAAATTCGTGACGAGGCGGTCAACATCATCAAGCGCGCCAAGGATTTTGCCAAAGCGGTCGGTGCGCCTCACGTGACCACCTGCCCGTTGACCGACGGTTACGATATGCTGTTCCAGATCGACTACAAGGCAGCATGGCGGTACATGATCGAAACGGTGGCCGAGGCCGCCGATTACCTGCCGGAAATCCCGCTCTTCCTCGAACCGAAGTTTTCCGAAACGCGCGTCCATTGCCAGCTTGACAGCACGTCCAAAGCGTTGCTGCTGCTCAAGGAAGTCGGCAACAAGCATACCGGTGTCACGCTAGATGTCGGGCATTCGATGCAGAGCCAGGAGAATCCGGCGCAGATGCTGGTGACCACGCTGGAATCGGGGTTTGACGTCTATATCCACACCAACGACAACGACACCAAGGCCGACTGGGATCTGGTCGGCGGCAGCCGGCATTTCCTCAACTACGTCGAACTGCTGTTCTGGGCCAAGGAATACGGCTACGACAAGTATTACACGGCCGATGCTTCGCCGAGAATTTTCAATGTCGTCGATTTCTTCGAGCGTCATACCGAAGTCAGCCTGGGAATCTGGAATCTGGTCAACACGCTGGACCCGAAGAAATATCGCAAGCTGATGGCTGAGGAAAACTACAACGAATTGATGCGCTTGGTGAACAAGGAAATATATCGGGTTTGAAAAGCCTGACGGATGAGGCCATTCATATTCTCGTTGGCGGCGCGTGCTTTTGACCCGCACCGATGACCAAATCGCCCTCCCAATCACCGAAGCGGGACCGCTCGGCGACGTACACCGGGCGCAGGTCGATGGATCCTGGTTGGGAATCGTGACTCGCCGCTCGCGTCCGCCATAGCGTTTTCGTCGGATCTTCTGGCAGCGCAAGGCGCGGTGTAAGGTGCCGCCCGCACGCTTGCCGACATAGATGCGCTGACAGATAGCCTCGTGGCTGACTGGGGGTTGGCCCGCGACTTTGAGGTGGCCGGTGATTTGTTCCGGACTCCAGGTCTCGGCCAGCTTGACCTCGACGATCGCCCAGGTTTCGGCGGCAAACACGTGGGCCGTTCTCACAGGCTCGCATGCGGGCCTGTGAGAACGCCTGCGCTTGCTTAGGTCGGTAGCCGCGCTCCGCAATTGCGCCGCATTTCTCGGCCAATGGTCGATTTGTGGCGATTCATCATGCGGGCAATGTCACTTTGGTCATGTCCAGCCTTGTTAAGGATGGCAATCTGGTAACGTTCGTCTTGGCTGAGATGTGTGTAATTCATTCTAGACAACTTTGACTTAGCGGTCTAGGGGCCGGATGTTCTCACATCTCGCCCACTCAACCAGTTAATCAGAGTTGCACTTCGAGTTTGAACTCGCGCTATTCGTTAGAAAATGGTTATGCAACATAACTTCCGAACTGTCCTTGGCATAGATGCCAGCACCCAGAGTATGAGTGCTGTATTACTGCACATCAGCTCCGGAAAAATCCTCTGGAGCCATTCGTTGGCTTACCGTGACGATCCCCGCCTGCTCGGCTTCGGTTTCGAACACGACACCCTGATTATCCCGGCTCGTGAGTCCGGAGAAGCCGAACAACCACCGCGCCTGTTTATCGCTGCCCTTGAAGCCTTGCTCAGCGACATGAAAGACGCCGGATTCGACACGTCGACCATCGCCGCCATCAATACTTCCGGGCAGCAACACGGCCATGTCTACCTGAACGGTCATGCCAAGGCGGCCTTTGCCCGATTGCGGGAGCCCTCCAGCGCCAACGACAATCTACTGAGTACACTGACCGACTGCTTCGCCTACGGTGGCGCTCCGATCTGGAAAACCGCCAACACTGCGGCTGAAGCCGCCCATATCCGTGCCGCCGTCGGTGGCAAGGCGGCGATTATCCAGCGTATCGGGAGCGATATCCCCCTGCGATTTGCGGCCACCGTCCACCGCAAGCTAGCCGGCCGTTACCCGGAAAGCTACGCGGCCACTCGCCATATCGTGCAAATCTCCAGCTTGATTCCGGCCATCCTGGCAGGCGACTGCACCATTCCGATTGATTTCGGCAATGCCTGCGGCACCGGCCTGATGAATTACCAGGCACGGGCTTGGGACGACACTGTTCTGCAAGCAGTAGCCGGCGACCTTCCCGGAGGTTCGGCTGCACTGGCCAGCAAACTGGCCCCCATAGCCCATCCCCTGGCCGTGTGCGGTACCGTAGCCGCTTACTTTCAGGTCAATTATGGTCTTTCACCCGATTGCCGGATTATCGCAGGCTCAGGCGACAACCCTCAATCGAAGGTTCTGGCCAGTGGCGATCTGTTAAGTCTGGGCACCAGTTTTGTCTATATGATCTCCAGCCCGGATGGCAGCGTAGATGTCACCGGAACGGCCAACGCCATGTATGACGGTCTCGGCCGCCCCTTCAACTTCGTTTGCCGCACCAACGGGGCGCTGGTTTGGGATCGACTGCGACTCCGGCACGGACTGGGCGCCAAAGATTATGCTGCTTGCGACGCAGCACTGCACGGCACTCTGCCGGGAGGCCTGCTGCGTTTCTGGCATCCCGACACTGAAACCTTCCCGACCGTGGCATCCAAGTCCGAACAGGTGCGACTAGATCAGGAACCGGTCAACTTCGCCAGCGATTTTAGCGCCGTGGTCGATAGTTCGCTCGGCCTGGTCTACCGCTATGGGATGAAGATCGCCGATACTGCTGCCAGTACGCGCCAACGCACCATGGGCATCTGCGTCTGCGGCGGGCCATCCACCAGCCCGGGAATCATGAGCCGTATTGCCGCCATCTGGAACCGACCGGCCATACAAGCTGGGCAAGCCGGAGCAGCGCTCGGGGCAGCAGTCGCGGCGGCAGTGGCGATGGTTCGTAAAAACGAGCGCGACGCCACGGCCGAAAAACTTCGTCAGGCCATTTTCACCGGCAAGGCTATCATTCATCCTGATCCGGCCATGGTTCAAGCCTACCACGCTCCAGGTGGCTACCTCGACCAACTGGAAGTCGCCTTTGAAAAGCTTCGGATTTATACCAATAGGGAATGGGGGAAATGAGTTTTAACATCAGAACATTTCCCCCAGGGCTAATATTCAGTTGGTGATCTTCGCCCCAGTAAATCGAACACGGGGATAAGTGATAGCATTGCTCAATCAACGGTCATGAAACGGCCATGAAATCGAGCAAGAGCATAACAAGAATGCATAAGTGCTGGATAATGGTTGCCCCCGGCGATGAGAGTTGCAACGGGAATTGTCAAACGACTCGCACCGAACCCGCCGAGGTATCTGTACAAGGGTAATTCCAAGAGCGTGGCACCAGCTTCGGCGATCGCGAGCGAAACTGCGAGTATGGCGTTCCCCCTAACTTCTCCTTGTTCGGTGTGGCATCCATCTCAACTAGTACGCGATCAATCTTCTGTTGGTAGATCACCTCTTTCCCACAAAGTGCTGGGGCGATGATTCTATTAACATTTTCAACGGCCCGGCCTACCCCATTTCCGCGGAAACGCGTTCCCTCGCCATACAGGTGAACTGCGGTCTATGGCTGTGTCAATTCGCATCGCAACTTGCTTCCAGATGTTCAACAAAAGCTCGAGCGGTAAATGGCAAATTGGCTCGGCCTCGGAACATGATGCAAATTAGAGGGTGCGCCCAAGAGTCCGTGAGTGGCACAAAGCGCAGGTTATAGGCCGGCCCATAAGCTTTCGCCAAAAATAACGGTACTATACCAATGCCCATACCGATTCCAATCATATGGCATACGCCTTCAAAGCCTCTCACTCGTATAAGTGTCTTCTTGACGAGAGAGCTTTGCTTGGCGGCATAATCGAGCAGTTGGGCAAGAGCACTAGATTGAGGTTGCTCTACATGCTCGTAATTTAAGGTTTCTTCATATCGCAACGACGCGTAACTGCTCAATTCATGACCGTCTGGTACCGCAACGGCAAGGTCATAATGTTTGTAGGGAATCAATTCAAGTTCATTGTTCAATAAAAGGTTTGGCGCGATTCCAACATCAGCTCGACCTTCGATTACATCGCGAACAATTAGAGGCGTCTCACGCTCCTCGAATTCCAGCTTGATGTCACTATGTTTTGTTTTGAAGACCATTATTTGTTCCGACACACCCGCTGCCAGCGCTGACGCACTGACGCGTACGCGCAAATGGCCACGCACGCCCTTCACGTAATCATCCATCTCTGACTGCATCTGATTGAACGCTAGGATGACTTGGCGCGCATGGTGGGCCATGGCCTCACCAGCCGATGTTAGGCGGACGCCTTGCTGACTGCGTTCTAACAGTGCAACACCGACCGACGCCTCCAATTCCTGCAATCGCTTGCTAATCGCAGAACTTACCAAGTGCTCACGTAACGCCGTTTTGGCGATGCTGCCTTCCTCGGCAACAGTCAGAAAGATTTGTGCTGATCGAATGTCCAAGCGTCGCATCGTGAAGATCCATCACTATTGAAGAGGGGGGGGGCCTCAGATGTTCAGTTTCCACGATGGCTGCAAGTGGCGATGATATTAATCAACGAATCAGCCGCATCAATGGTCAGTTCTCATTAGCTCGATAGAGTTCAATTAAAACCAGGAAGCTAGACACTTATGCAAAACCAGAACATTGCGCCTTCCTCCACTAGTAGGGACAAACCATTTGTGATCGTAACTGAGGTCGGAACACGGGATGGTCTACAAATCGAGAAAACCTTTGTTCCGACCGAGAAGAAAATTGAACTGATCAACGATATGATCGCTGCGGGGATACGCAGTATTGAGGTGACGTCATTTGTGTCACCGAAGGCCGTCCCCCAGATGGCCGATGCCGAAGAAGTATTGGCCGGTATAGCCAAACGCTCCGACACGCGCCTATCAGCCTTGGTTCCGAATTTGCGCGCGGCCGAGCGAGCAGTGCGTACCCCGGCGGACGCGCTAGTACTGCTTTGCTCCGCCTCGAACACCCACAACCGCAAGAACCTCAATCGTAGCGTCGATGAAACGATTGCGAGATTTCCGGAAGTAGCAAGTTGTCTTCTGGCGGGTGCCAACCCCAAAAAAGTGATTGGCGCAGTCGCTACGGCGTTTGGTTGCCCGTTCGAAGGTGACATTGCGATTTCCCAAGTGCTAAAGATCGCCACCGGTTATGTGAAAGCCGGCGCAACCGAGATTACTCTTTCGGACACAACAGGCATGGCAACGCCGGTCAATATTCGTGCTTTGGTTCGCGCGGTTCGTGCTGAGTTACCCAATGTTGATCTAGCACTACATCTCCATAACACGCGTGGCATTGGCCTGGCAAACGTCTTAGTGGGACTGGGAGAAGGTATCACACGGTACGACTCCTCGATGGGTGAGCTCGGCGGATGCCCATTTGCAGCCGGAGCGACCGGGAACATCTGCACGGAAGATCTTCTATATCTGCTTGCCGAGTCCGGCTACGAGACCGGAGTCGACCTTGAAAAAGCGATTGCAATCGCACTTAAGGCCGAAACAATTCTGGGCAGGCGTCTGACCGGACAGGTCATGCGTTCCGGACCACGGCTCCGCTTGCACGCCGCCGACGCAGTCGCCACTGCAGCGGGGTGATCAAATGGTAGCTCCACTAGCAAACATCAAGGTTGTTGACCTGACCCGCATTCTTTCCGGTCCGTTCTGCACGATGCTTCTCGGCGATATGGGCGCCGATGTGGTCAAAATTGAAGGACCGGACGATGGCGATCCCATCCGCCAATTGGGAACTATCGTCAATGGGTTCTCGACGTACTTCGCGTCATTCAACCGCAATAAGCGTTCCATAACGCTCGACCTGCGTAGCACTGCCGGCAAGGAAGTGCTCAGCGAACTTATTCAAAAGGCGGACGTGCTGGTTGAGAATTTCCGGCCTGGTGTGCTTGACGCGATGGGTCTCACGGCCGAACGTCTGGAGTCGCTCAATCCGCGCCTGATCGTCGCGTCAATCAACGGCTATGGTTCGTCTGGACCATACTCGCAGCGGCCAGCCTTTGACTTCATCGCGCAGGCGATGAGCGGATTTATGAGTTTGAACGGCGGGCCGAACGATGGGCCGACCCGCTCTGGCGTTCCAATCACCGACTTGGTGGCAGGGCTCTACTCCGCATACGGCATTGTTAACGCACTGCGCGTGCGTGACTTGACGGGACGTGGTCAGCGCATCGAGGCGGCGATGGTTGATTCCATCATGAGCATGTTCGCCTGGTATGCGTCGGACCATCTGGCAACCGGCAATCCCCCCGTTCGCAGCGGCAATAGACATCCAATCGCGGCGCCATACGGCATGTTTGCTGCAAGCGACGGTGGCATCGCGGTAGCTCCTAGCACCGAGGCCGTGCTGGACAAGTTCCTCGCTGAAATCGGACTTTCTAACCTTCGAGATGATCCCCGCTTCGCAAGCAATGCTTTACGCATGAAGCATCGGGCCGAGCTTGATGTGATCATCAATGAGCGCGTTGCTACCGATACTCAGGCGAACTGGATCTCTCGACTCAACCGCGCCGGAGTGCCATGCGGTGTCGTCCAGGAACTGAAGGAAGCCTTTACGGATCCTCAGACGCTACATCAGGAGATGGTTATATCGGTCGAGCATCCGGGACACGGAGCAATTCGTATGCTTGGTTTCCCTGTAAAACTCTCCGATACGCCCTGCTGCGTTCGACTCCCCGCCCCCGAACATGGCGCGCATAACGCCGAGATCGCTGAAGACTGGCAACTCGCATGTCGGGATCTAATTGTGTCCGCAATGCCCAAGATTACCGCCTGAGCAGGAAATCTCCATGTTCAAATTTTCTGCAAATCTTTCCACCCTGTTCCAGGAAGTATCTCTTGCACAGCGTTTTGAGTCGGCAGCTCGGGCCGGATTCGATACGGTTGAGATATGGTTCCCTTATGAATTGCCTACGCAGGATGTTCGCGAATTGCTGCATGTTAATCGACTTAAATGCATCGGCATTAACACGCCAGCAGGAGATGTCACCAGGGGTGATTGGGGGCTCGCTGCCGATCCGGCCCATCGCACGCAGTTCGACGTCAGCCTCGATGTGGCTTTTCGTTATGCACAGCAAATCGAATGTTCGAACGTCCACGTAATGGCGGGGCATCGAAGCGAGTCGGTCTCTTTACAGGCTGCATGGGAAAACTACCTGCACTGCATCGGAACAGCCTGCGATCGTGCGAGCGACTATGGCTTGACGGTCATGATAGAGCCGCTCAATGCCATTGATCGTCCACTTTATTTGTTGCAAACCCAAGCACAGGCAATTGAAGCCGTTTTAACGCTCAATAGGAACAATCTGAAAATTATGCTCGACATCTATCACCTGCAGCGCGGTGAGGGAAATCTGATCGAGAGAATGCGGGCATCTATTCCATACGCCGCACACATTCAGATTGCCGACAATCCAGGGAGACATGAGCCTGGAACAGGTGAAATTAATTTTTCATCGGTTTTCGCGGCTATCCAAACAAGCGGATACGCCGGCCATATCGGGTGCGAATACTCGCCCACGGGGAATAGCTGCGACAGCTTTGCGTGGCTTCTTCCCTATGCGGACAAGAAATAGTCACCAGAATAGGCACAGGCCTATGCAAGCCAAGAACCACAAAACAAGCTAATAAGTGAGTCAATACCAATGACATACCAATTACCCCGTGATTTTCAGATTAAGTTCGAGGATCTTCGTATTGTCGCGGATGGTCTCACTCGGCCAGAGTGCGTTCTAGCGTTATCAAATGGCCGTCTCGTCGCTGCGAACGGCTCCGGCGGTTACTCAGTTATTGAGTCGAACGGCAAGGTCCGACACGTTATGCTTAAGGCTGGTAGTGACAGGAAATATGTGCCTAATGGCATTGCTCTGGTTCCGTCTGGGCATGTTCTCTTTGCGGATCTCGGCGCCCAGGCAGGCGGTATCTTTTCGATCGATGGCTCCGGCAACCTCGCTACCGTGCACGACACATTGAATGGAGAACCGATTCCACCGAGCAACTTTGTTGTAAATGATAGAGAAGGACGACTATGGTTCACTGTCAGCACACGTCTCCAACCCCGTACTAAAGCATGGAGTCACGATATTGCAGATGGCTACGTTGCCGTGGTTGATTCGAAAGGCGTAAGAATCGTCGCCGATGGGATTGGCTATGCCAATGAAGTTGCTTTCTCTCCTGACGGCCAATGGGTATATGTCAACGAGACGTACAACCAGCGCACCAGCCGCTATCCGTTGCGAGCCGATGCATCGCTAGGCCCAAAGGAGGTTGTTGCTTCATATGAGGGCGCAGATTTTCCGGATGGTCTGACCTTCGACACGCACGGTGGAGCTTGGGTTACCTGTATCGGTAGTAATCGGCTTATCGTGCTTCGCCCCGACGGTTTGCAACAGACCGTTCTTGAGGACACCGACACGGAATACGCGCAAATCCTCGCGCAGAAACTTCGCACAAAGACGCTGACGCAAGTTGATATGAGCACGGCTGGGCGTACGCGCCTAGGCAACATTTCTAGTCTTGCATTCGGTGGCCCGTCGCTTAAGACGGCATATCTTGGCTGCCTGCTGGGGACGTGTATCAGGGCATTCGATAGTCCAGTGCCCGGTATGAAACCGATTCACTGGGACCGTGATGTACTGCTGCCGGCTTCCTAACGGTGCTGGACGAGCATTTGATTAGACGTAAAATGGAGGCTCAATTTAACATTCAACGAACTCAGGCCATCGGTAGGTCACGTTGAACGCATGTACGACTCATCATCTTTATTAGAAATCTTGGCGCGTTCGGGGAACGCACCAGCCAAAGCTTAAGCTGTTACGCATATTTATCTCGTTAATAGAAAATCTGGAGAAAACATGAGTAATGAAACGATCCCCCAACGCTCCCGTAGCGATCAAACGAAGGGCAACGGACTCGCCGACGCCCGCGTCGTGGTCACGGGCGGTTCCGCCGGCATCGGCCTTGCTGTGGCGAAACACTTCGCTGCTTTGGGTGCACGCGTCGCCGTGCTCGACAGGAACCTGCCAGTCGGATTGGAAGGGGTCGAAGGCTATCGTGCGGATGTCACCGATCAGGAGCAAGTGAACACGGCCATGCGTCAAATCGCCGAAAATTTTGGCGGGATTGACGTACTGGTCAACAACGCCGGCGTGAGCTTTGTCGGCACCGTCGAAGACGGCAGCATGGAAGATTGGCACCGGCTTTTCGATCTTAATGTATTGGGCTACGTGCGGACCACGCGCGCCGCTTTACCCTATCTGCGCAAGTCCGGCCAGCCTGCGATCGTTAATGTCTCATCGTGCTCGGCCACCAACGGCATTCCGAAGCGTGCCTTATATTCCGCCACAAAAGGTGGCGTGCAATCCCTGACGCTGGCCATGGCGGCCGATCTCATCAGCGAAGGTATTCGCGTTAACAGTGTCATCCCGGGCACGGTTAACACACCATTCATGGATAAGATTGTGGCTGCCGACGCCGATCCCGCTGCCAAGCGCCGCGAGTTTGAGGCACGACAGCCCACCGGCCACATGGTTGAGGCCGACGAAGTCGCAGCGGCAGTTGCCTTCCTCGCCAGCCCGGCATCGCGCTCGACGGTCGGTGCGAGTCTCGTCATTGACGGTGGTATGGCCACCATACGCTTGCCCAAAGAATGACTTTCAACCAACGGCATCTTCACTTAACGGGACTCGCCACACGATGCGATCGAGGTTACCCTCGCATAGTAGTATTTTTTTATCTCCGCAATTACAGCGGATTCCCTAACTTCCGATCCGAACACTTTCATGAACAACGTCATTGAAACCACCGTTGCGACTGAGATTGCATCGACGTTTAAGAAGTCTGGAGTTGATCGCCTCTTTCTACTGACTGGCGGCGACCAGCACTATAGATTGCCTTGCGTGATGCCGGGACCCAAATGATCCTTGGCCGCAGAGAACCCCGCGCTGTCCACATGGCCGACGGTTACGCACGAGCGGCTAGCGTGGTTGCAGCGATCCATGGCCAAGCTGGTCCAGGTACCGCCAACGTGGATGCTGCCCTTGCCGATGCGTACTGGGCTCAATCCCAGGTGTTTGCATTGACAGGTCCGACCGACTCTAACGCAATGTACGCGACCGAATACCAGGACATCGATCTATACACGATGTTTGGGCCTGTTACCAGGGGGAATGGGCGGGCGGAACCCAAAGGAGCCTCCCGGCAGCTCCGGAAGTTTACCTCAGTGAATTATGATTCCTTGCTGTTAACCTTTGCATAATAATATCCAAAATAATCAATTGCCCTAACTATATACACGTTATATACTGTTTCAGCTTAACAAGCTTGTCGCCCCAAGCTTCCATCAAGAGTTCAGGGCGCTATTTCTTTGAGCGATTATTTCTGGCACAGGAAGATTTTGAGTCAAGAGTAATTTTGACGGGACTGGAAAGCAATTTTGATATTCCGTAAGCTGTTTTATTATTAGTTAAATCAAGGATTTTCTTACAAGCAACCTTCAGGAGGTTAAACATGGTTAGCAACAATACCGGCTTCTCACGTTTTCTTATGGCCTTAATGGCAATGTTCGCCTTCACGTTTTTCGCAGGCATGACAAGCATTTCCAATGCAGCAGAACCAGTTATCAAGATCAGAATTGGTACTGTCGTCAACGGCGATCATCCCGAGAACATTGGGGCACGGAAAATCAAGGAGATTGTTGAAGCGCGATCTGGAGGCAGGGTCAGTGTTCAAGTTGCGACAAGTGGGACGCTTGGTGACCAACGAACAATGGTCGAGAATCTGCGCAACGGTGTGTTGGAAATGACCTGGGTCACAACCGGATTCTTCGGGTCTTACGTGCCAATATTGAATGTTCTTGAAACCGGGTTTCTCTTCCGGGATAGCCAGCATTCATACAAAGTTTTTGACGGTCCGCTTGGCGACGAAGTCAAAGAAATGATCGGCAAACATGGTGTCAAGGCACTCGGCTACTTTGAAGCGGGGATGCGTCATATTACAACAACAAATAAGGCGATCAACAGCCCAGAGGATCTCACGGGTCTGAAAATTCGCACTCCTCAAAGTAAGTATCATTTGCAGACGCTGAAATACATGGGCGCGAATCCGGTTGCCATGTCTTTTACCGAACTATATACCGCAATGCAAACAGGTGTTATTGACGGCCAGGAAAATCCTATTTCGAATATTTACAGTTCAAAATTCTATGAAGTAAACAAATACATCGCAATGACCGGCCATCTGCATCTTACCCATGTGGTAATGTACAGCGACAAGTTGTGGAAAAAGCTGCCTCCTGATATCCAAGCAATTGTTCAAGCCGCCGTAATTGAAGCTCAGATAGTTCAGCGCGCCGCAGTCCGGAAAGACGATTCAACTTTGCTTGAAGAATTAAAAGCCCACGGGATGCAAGTAACATACCCAGACCGGGCTGCATTTCGTAAGCTGGTCCTTCCTCTCAGAGAAGAAGCTATCCGTGAATATGGCCCCAAAGCCAAGGAATGGATTGACCGGATTGAAGCTACAAAATAGTGCTGTGGCGCAACACTATATTCTTTGATTTTACGGTTGCTGGCGGTCGGCTAGAGGATGTTAAGCGTATAAACTCCTCTACCGACCCCGTATAAAATAGCTGGGACAGACCCTTGAACATATTGTTGTCAATTGATCGTTATATCCGTCTTGGATTGCGTTCAACCATTATCGCGTTAATGGTAACAATGACGGTACTTGTTTTTATGCAGGTTGTTTTTCGATATGTCTGGGACTCTCCACTAGCGTGGTCCGAGGAGATTTCCAGATTTCTTTTTGTGTGGTTAACTTTTATTTCCGCAGCGAATCTTGTGCGGGTTGGCCAACATGTTGCGGTAAAAACCTTTGTTGAAATGCTACCGCCTGTTCCGAGGCTTTTCTCAGAGGTTGTCGGTCACCTGATTGTCATTTCTTGTTGCATCATGTTCTTTGTTGGAGGTTTAGGAATAACGACCAAGGAATGGATTCAACGCTCTCCTGCATTGCAAATCGAAATGGGTTGGATCTATCTCGTTATTCCAATATCGGCAGCATTGATGACCGTCTGGGCTGTAGTTGGTTTGGTATCAACGGTTTGCGAGAGAAAGACAAGGGGCGAGCTGTGACCTCATTGATTATTCTTTTCGGCGCCTTTTTTTTAGCGCTGTTCATCGGTGTTCCGATTGTATTCAGCTTGGCAATCGCTGCGTTGGGAATGCTATGGCAAATGGATATGTTCGTGCCTGAACTTGTTATCCAGCAAATGTATAGCGGAGCCGATTCCTTCCCGATGATGGCTATCCCGTTTTTCATGCTTGCTGGCGCATTTATGGACACTGGAGGCATATCGGTCCGCTTGGTACGGTTTTCCAACGTCCTTGTCGGTTGGATATCAGGCGGGCTTGCACATGTTTCGATAATGGCGTCGATCTTTTTTGCTGGAATCAGCGGTTCTGCCGTCGCAGATACCACTGCAATAGGATCTACGTTAATCCCGATGATGACGCGGCGGAAGTTCGATCCTGAATTTGCGGCGGCCGTTGTGGCGGCCGGTGGCGTCATCGGGCCAATCATACCGCCTAGCATCCCGATGATTTTGTACGGCGCCATTGCTGGCCAATCAATCGGTCAGTTGTTTCTTGGAGGGATCGTCCCTGGCTTGCTTATGGGTATCGGCTTGATGGTGCTGATTTATTTCATGGCGAAAAAGCGCGGCTATCCGTGCGAGATAGTTGATTTATCCTTCTCGACCCTACTGAAGACCACCACCGAGGCTTCTGGTGCATTAGTGATGCCTTTGATAATTGTTGGTGGAATTCTCGGTGGAGCCTTTACCGCCACAGAAGCGGCTGTCGTTGCGGCAGTATATGCATTTGTTCTGGGAATGTTCGTTTATCGGGAATTGACCTGGAAGGCGTTGCCTGATCTGATATTTCAGGCTGGTATGAACACAGGCATGATTCTCATCATAGTTGGCGTTGCCAATCTGATTGGATTTATCCTTGCGGCAGAACAAATTCCATTGGCACTTGCCGATTGGTTCCAGGTTACTTTCGTTAGTAAGACTATGGTGTTGATGGTCATCAACGCGGCGCTGCTGTTTGTCGGCTGCTTTATTGATGGCGGTTCGGCAATGATTATTTTTGCGCCGGTCCTAGTCCCAGTCATATTAAAGTTTGGTATTGATCCTATCTTTTTTGGCGTGATTATGACTGTCAATTTAATGATAGGTACGATCACACCCCCGGTAGGATTATCACTTTACATCGCTGGGGGGATCGCTAAAGTACCGCTCGCTAAGCTTAGCCGAGCGATTGTTCCATTTCTTTTGATCGAAGCCGCAGTGCTAATGTTGATCACATACGTGCCGGAACTGGTCCTTTATCTTCCGAGATTATTTGGGAAATAGTACTCAACCGGCACTGAACTCGCGACGCAATCACAAACGGAGAGACTCGACGCTCCAGCCAGTCTGCCGGTTTGTACTAGTCTGCGAGCGGCAGCTGTTACAGTGGCCGTTGGGGAGCAGCGAAGTCTGATTGATGTATTTTTCGTTTGAGACTATACAGCCCAAGAAGGTAGGGTAAGCAGATGCCGGCAATGCTGCCCGATGCCGTGCATTATGCAGTCTCGGTTGAACCGGACACGCAATTCGCGAACAACCGTTGCGCTGATATGGGCAGTGAGTAGCAGAGGCAAGATTGGAATTCTCACGAGCGGGGCGCGAATGCTAACCTTATTCAATAAAGTGGATTGCCCGGCCTGGAGCTGTCTCTATTTCAGTATCGCTGTGGGATACGTTGTTACCCGTAGCGGCCTTTTTGCCAAGACAGACAGGCATGTTTCTAGGTGAATTGGTCGTCATCCTTGCGGTACCGGCGCTACTTTTAAAGGCGTTGGCAGAGAGTTCCATTGGGGAACTTATCAATTCTGAGTATATGCTGGCCTATCTGCTCGGCGCGTTCGTCGTGATCAGCGTTGGGGCGCTTTGATTTCGCCGTTCTGTGGAGTAGAAGCAGACGACCAGTGCGTGAAGGGAAGTTCTTTAAACATACATAGAGGAGAAAGTAGACAATGGATATCATCAGAAGATCAGAGGTAGAAAAGACAATTCTTCCGGGACGAGTAGCGCAAACGGCCGTTGGCAAGACGGCTGTGTCTAAAAGCGTTAGAATGACTTTGGGATATGGACGTTTTGATATTGGAAGCGGCCATGCTGAGCCACATTTTCACGCTGAAGAAAGTGTTTATATTGTAAGCGCCAAGAATAGCTGGATTGATTTTGGCGGCAGCAAGGATAATTTGGATAAGAGGGTCACGTTGGAGCCTGGCATGATTCTCCATATTGCTGAGAACGAATGGCATCGTTTTGACTTTGGCGAAGAGGGGCACATAGATATAGTGTTTTTCTATGCACAGATCGATAACATCCGGCCTGAGGAAAAGTAGGATCCGACGTTTGCAGTAGCTGGGGAACTAGCGCAGATGCAAGAAGAGTTCGACGCGCGGTGGAAGAATCGCTGTTCATATTACGCGACGGCCTTGGTGAATCGATCTTCGTAGAGTATAGCTAATTGGTTCAAGGCGCTTTCCCAGTTGCTGGTGAGGCTGTACCCGTATCAATACAGGTCTAAAGTTGGAATTTCCAGCCACTCATTAAGTTCCGTCAGACCAGGCGTAGACGATACTTTTATCAATTTACAAGCAGAGAGTACCCCGCTCTCCGAATTCGCTTTTTTCTGACCGATACTGTCATTCTGCTTGTCAGATTGATGGGCGCCCCCGGTTTCGACAGTTAATCGCGTAACTATCTGATTTCGTTGAGCACGACTTCAAAACGCTAGCCTACAACAGCGTCCACTATGATGACGCGGTGGGTTTCTCACGGTGGCCTCGATCACCTCCGGACCGATTCCGTCTCCGGGCAGTACGGCGATGTCGATGATGCGGGGTACGGCTGCGGTCGTCATGAAGTTGTCACAGGGTCTTGAGTCGGTATTGGTCGGGGATCGCGAGTAGTTCTCGGCTGCCACGTTGGCGGTGGGCGCGATCGGCTTCGGCTGCGGCCCGCGCGTCGCCGGCGCGGATTCGGTCGACGACCTCCATGTGCTCGCGCGTCGAATGCGTGGGCTTGGGTCGCACCCGCAGCGTGACCATCCGGGCGCGGTGGGCACGATCCCAACAGTTCTGCACTGCGTCGATCACCAGACGGTTTCCCGACAAGGCAACCAGATGGCGATGGAAGCTCTCGTCCGCGGCCGCCCACGCGTCGAGATCATCGGCTTCGATGGTACACCCCATGTCACGGGAGGCGTCGACCAGCGGCAGAAGTTGCTCCGCGCTCGGCTGGCGCGAGACGGCAAGCTCGGCCGCCGCCGATTCGAGCGCAGTCAACATCTCGTAGATGTCCCGCATATCGTCCGATGAAACCGGCAGGACGCGCATACCATGGCGCGGCACGACCTCGATCAGGCCCTCTTTATGCAGCCGGATCAACGCCTCGCGCACCGGCGTGCGGCTCATGCCGAGTTCGACAGCGACTTCCTGCTCCAACGCGCATAACCTGGCGACCACACGTTGTCGAGAATGCGCTGGCGCATCGTCTGATAGGCCGATTCGACCCGCGAGACGCCGGTTCCGGCAGCGTCGCTCGAAGCATCATTGACTGCCGACGCTGCGTGCTCGGGTTTCATGCAGGCCAGTTCCAGTGCGCCGGGGCGAGCCCGGCCATGGTTGAGGGAAACGCGTAGATAGCGTCGTCGAGCAGGCAACCAAGGTAGACGGTGAGTCGATCGCGGCCGCCAAAGACAATGCTCGAAATGTTGCGCAGCACGCGGCTCTTCACCGTGTCGAGGCGCGGACGGTCGATCTCGCCCGCGACGTACGCGCGCTCGACCCAATCCAGGTGCTGCCCATCGGCATCCTCGACGATCGTCGCGATCGCGCGGTCCGGGGCGACGCGCAACACCCTGTTGCTGATGATGGACACCACCCACAAATGACCCGCTTCGTCGAAGGCCAGGCCATCCGGGAACGTGCCCGGGCCATACTCGACAAACACTTCACGGTGATCCAGACCCGTCCGTGGGCGTCCTCCACCACGAAATTCGAAGGCGGCAGTGCGACGCCCTCCACCTCCTCCAGGAAGGGCTGAACCGCGCCGTCGCCGGACAACGCGAACACGCCACCAAGATTGGCGCCAAGGCCGGCAAAGAGGAATAACCCGTCGCGCCGTAGCGCGATGCCGTTCGGGCGCGCCTGGCGTTGGCCCGGCAATTCGCAACGGTAAAGCGTCTGCGTCCCGTCGGGACGAATGTGCGCGACGCTGCCCCGCCAATCAGCGGTGAAGAGATCGCCTCGTGAATTCGCGAGCACGCATTCGGATCGCATCAAGCCCGAGCCAATACGCCGGATCGAAGCGAGATCCATCGCGTCGTTGCTGGCGACCGGCATTGGCTGACTCCTCCTGGCGCTTGTCTGCACATTTTCAGCGCAGAATTCTTGTACGCGTACGTTAACGTATACGTTCAATCACCGACCAGAGGCTGTCAAACAAGCGTCAGACTTCTGACGGGACGCGCAAGTTCACGTTGCCAAACCCGTCTTCAACGACGACTTCGAGCAGATTCGGCGCACCGCTGGCGATGGCCTCGCGCAGGGCAATTTCGATCTCCGCAGGTTCGATGACACGGCGCGCCGTCATGCCGAATCCTTGCGCCAGCTGCACGAAATCGAGCGCCGGATCACGCAAATCCATGCCGATGAATTGGTCCGACTTGCGGTTGGACACCAGCCGCTCCTTGATGATCCGATAGCTGCGGTTGTTGATGATCACGTAGGTGATCGGCAGCTTGAGGTGCGCAGCACTCCAGAGCGCCTGGATGCAATAGAGCGCGCTGCCATCGCCCAGCGCCGCCACCACCGGCCGCCCGGGCTGCGCCAGGCTGATCCCGATCGCGCCGGCCACGGCAAAACCCAGTCCGCCGCTGGCCAGCCCGTAAAAGCTGTGTGGGTCGTTCATCGGCAGCATGCTCGAGAGCGCCGCCGCCGCGGTGAGCGCTTCCTCAACCACGATGGCGTTATCCGGCAACGAATCAACCAGGGCCGCCATCAGGAAGCGCGGTTCAATGGGCTTGGACAAGGCTGCCCCACGGGCGTTGTCGCGTGCCACTGTGCTGCGCGCCGACCAGTTCAGCGGCTGCAAGGCACGCAGTCGCTGGCTGGCCAGTTCCGCGTACTCGGGCGAACGACTGGTGCGCAACACCGGCAGCACGGCGCGCAGGGTCTCGCCGACATCGGCACGCAGCGCCAGTTCAGTGGGATAGTTCTTGCCCAGTTCCCAGTCCCGCTCGGTGATGTGGACCACGGCGAGGTCATCGGGGAGCGGGTCAACCGCGCTGTAGGGCGACATCCGCAGCAGGTCGGCGCCCAGGCACAACAGCAGGTCATGTTGCTGCAGGGTCTCGCGCACCTGTTGCTGGTTTCTGGTCAGATCACCCATGCAGGCGGGATGCCGCGATGGAAAGCGGGCGTTGTAGGGAACCGGCTCCTGGTAGACGGAGGCACCGAGCAGCGTCGCCAGCTCACCGGCCTCCTCAAAGAGGCCATGGGCGGCCAGTTCGCGGCCGGCAACGATTGCCGGTCGGCGTGCCGCCAAAAGGCGAGCGACCAGCAGATCGATGGTTGCATCCGACGGCCGGGTCGCGGCATCAACGCGAGTTGGACTGCCGAAGTTAAGATCCGCTTCGTCATCCAGGATGCTGCCCGGCAGGCTGATGAAGACCGGGCCGGTTGGTGGCGTCAGCGCGATCTTGGCCGCGCGCCGGATGATGCGAGGCAGATCCTCGACCCGTGTCACCTCGACCGCCCATTTCACCAGTGGCTGAGCGATCGGCACCAGCGGTTCGTAGAGCAGCGGCTCCTGCAGTCCATAGCCGATCTCATACTGCCCCGCAGTGATGATCAGCGGCGATCCCGAGAATTTAGCGCTGTAGAGCGCACCCATCGCATGACCCAGGCCCGGGGTGCAGTGCAGATTCACCGCCGCCAGCCGGCCCGACGCCCGCGCGAAGCCATCGGCCATGCCGAGCACCACCGATTCCTGCAGGCCGAGGACGTATTTGAGCTGCGGGAATTGCGGGACCATCTCCATGATCGGCAACTCGGTCGTACCCGGATTGCCGAAGAGGTGGGTTACCCCTTCGTCGAGCAACAACTGCAGGAAGGCGGAGCGTCCGGTCAACCTGCGTTTTGCCATGATCCAGTCACCCCCGTCACCGCCGTAGGTCAAGTCAGCGCCGGCGCGCGCCAGCCGATCACCTCGGCAACGATGATAATGGATGTCGGCTGCGCCCGGGGCTGGACACCGACAAGATCGGCCACCCCGGCGCTATCGAAGCTGGCACCGGGCTGGCCGATATCATGCCGGCGGCTGGGACGCCGCTAGCAGCCGGCGGTCTTCTTGAACGACTGGCTGACGTGCGGGTCGGCCTTCATGTAGCGGGCCCGGATTTCATCGCCTTCGACGATGCGGTGGTCCTTGAACTTGTCGAGCGTGAGCTCGTCGGTGATCGTGAGGCTGACCTCCTCGCTGGTCTTGTTGTCCTTGAGAATGGCCACCGCGGACGTGCCATCGGCAGCAACGGTAAGCCTGGTGATCGGGCCGACGATCGTCGTTTGGTCAGCGGCGGAAACATTGCTGACCGAGACCAGGCCAACGATGGCAAACAGCATGGAGAACAGAATTGCGGAGAGCTTGGTTTTCATATTTGACTCGTTTGAAAGTTTGATGATTGGCGAGCGGAGCCAGCTCCGCTCGCCCTGACAGAGAGATCGCTCAGAACTTGACCTCGAAGGTGGCGTAGATGTCAGTGGCGCTCTTCAGCGGCGTCAGCGTCATCAGGTCGGCACCGTTGACGTCCGAGATCGCGACCGGGGCACCGACCCAGTTGTTGCTGCCGGTGTACTTGAAGCTGTAATGCCTGACGCCGAAGCGCACGAAGGCGGTGCTGAAGTAGGACGAGATCGCCTTGCCGCCCAGTTCCTGGATCACGTAGGCCTCGTAGACGTTGCCACGGGTGCCCAGCTTGGAGGTCCAGACGTCGTCGGCCGCCGGAGCAAAGGTGATCCAGTTCTTCGAGCCGTGGTTGAACTCGAGGCCGAGCTTGGTCTTCGATGGCAGGTCATAGCGCACGCCCAGCGAGATCGCGGTGCCGGTCTTCTTCTCGGGCGCCTCGGGCGCGAAGAAGCCGCCGGTCAGCAAGCCCTGGAAGCCGAACTGCGCCGAGACATTGTTGTTCGGGCTGGTGCGGCTCAGGCCCCAGTCGGCGAACAGCTGCAGCTTGCCGGGACCGATACCCTTGATGGTGCTCATGGCGCCAATGCCGAACCAGTCGATATCACCGAGATTGGCCTTGGGTGAGGTATCGCCGAAATAGGTGCCGTTCATCACCGGGGCATCGAAGATGTTCATGCCACGGTTCCACTGCAGCCAGACGCGCAGCGGATCGGTGTCGATCGGCACCACCGCGATTCCCAGCATGGTGGTGTCGGCAATCGAGTTCGACGGGGTGTCGCGAAAACCGCTCTCGAAACCGACGCCGTAGCAGACCTTGGCATAGGCGCCGGGCCAGCCGTCGATATCGGGCGCATAGCCGAGCGTCAAGCCGTCGAAGGCGTAGTCAACCAGCAGCGAGGGCACGCCGCCGGTACCAGGTCGACCGTCGTTGGTGCGGACGTTGGTCGAGGCGCCGGCCGTGGACGGGCGACGACCGACCGAGAACCAGACCGGTTCGTCGGCGATGTTGTGCCAGGTCGCGTAGACGCGATCGACGTTGAGCCGACTGTCAGACGGAACATGGCTGACCGTGCCATCGAAGACCCCGACGCGATCAGCGGCAAACGGCGCCGAACCGGCGTTGGTCAGCGCGGCCTCGGTCTGCGAGCCAAAGACCTTGTACATCGACAGCCGCGCCGTGACGCTGACGGCCTGGGTCGCCTTGGCACCGAGATCGAGGTTGAACAGATTGGTCATCAGGTTCGAGTTCTTCGGCTTGTAGCTCGGCACCGGCACGGCAAATGCGCCAATGCCCTGCACCATGCCGGCATTCATCGGGTCGCTGAGGAAGGCCTGCGCGTCGGTATAGGTGGCCACACCGGACATGCCTTGCGCGAAGCCCATCAGGCTGGTCAGGGCACTGGAGGTCGACATGCCCATCGAGCCGAAGTAGCTGGAACTGCCCGGCACCGTGCTCGGATTGGCGAAGAAGTCGGTCTGCAACGACTGCTGGGCGTTGGCGAAGGTGGCGTTGACATCAACGAATGGCTTGGTCTCGCCGCTCAGCCGGTCGAAGCGGAACTGATAGCTGCCCCCGACGTCCAGCCATTTGGCGAGCGACTTGTCCTCGAGCTTCTTGACCTGGCGCTTGAGGTCGCTGACCGCGGCACTATCGGCCTTGGTCGATTTGCCGCTCACCTGCTCCAGTGCCTTGGCGGACTTCTCTTCGTTGGCCTTGACCTGGGCGCGCAGGGCTTCGAGTTCGCTCGAGAGCGCTTCGATTCTCTGCAACAGGTCGACATCGGCCGCGCTCACCGCCAGTGGCACCATCAACCCGGCCAACAGCGTGACGAGCAGCTTCTTCCGGAACTTGCCGTGCATTTCCTTCTCCTGTGTGTGTCAGCTCTGACGGTTTACTTGGCCTTGGCCACGAACGAGCCGTCGACCAGGTAGGTAACGTTTGCGTCCAGGAACCAGACCTTGAGTTCCTCGCGCAGAATCTGGGCGGTGTCGTAGGCTTCGCCCGAGCGCCCTCCAGTGGCGCAGACGAATACGATCGGCTTGTCCGTCGGCAGCTTGGCAAGCCCCGCCTCGAGATCATCGATCGGGATGTTGATCGCGCCCTTGATCGTCGCCACCGCGAATTCCTTGGGCGAGCGCACGTCGACAACCACGATCGCCTCAGGCTGGCTTCTCATGATCCGTTCAAAGGACGCGATGCTGACGCTGCCCTTCTCCTTGCCGGGCTCGAGGCCGGCCGCCGACTTGGCGGCTGGGGCCGGCGCGGCGACAGCGACGGGGGCGGCACCGGCGTTGCCGAACAGCTTCGTCCATTCCGGCTCACCTTCCGGATAGGTCTTGACGTTGGTGTAACCAAGCGCTACCGCCTTGTCGGCCGCCTGGTCGCTCAACACGCATTGCAGTCCGCCGCAGAAGAAGACCAGCGCGGTGGTCTTGTCAGCCGGCAGCAGCGCCACGTTTTGCTGGAACTGGCTATCGGGAATGTTGATCGCCCTGGGGATCGATCCTTTGGCGAACACCCGCGCGGGCCGCGCATCGACCAGAACCACCTTGGCTTTCTCGTCGAGCAGTTTCTTCACCTGCGCGGTCGAAACCGACACCCTCATGCCCTTGGCGGCCCACTCCGGGAAGCCGCCCGGGAAGACCTTGACATTGGTGTAGCCGAGCTTCTCCGCCCGGTACGCCGACTGATGGCTCAGGACGCACTTCGGACCTTCGCAGTAGAAGAGCAGCGCCGTGTTCTTGTCGGCGGGCAGTTTGGCCTGGAGCTTGTCGAACTGGCTGTCAGGGATGCTGATGGCGCCCGGGATATGGCCCGGATCGTAGAGCCTCGCTGGCCGCGCATCGATGATCAGGACGCCAGCCTTGGGCGGGATCGAAACCTGCTGCTTCATGAAGTCGAAGTCGACCAGGTGGCTGTAGTAACTCGCCTGGGCCTGTGGGGCGCTGGCCTTGGCCTGGGATTGCGGCGCGACCACCGGGGCCGAGCAGCCCAGGAGCGCAGTAAGCAGCAGGCCGGCAAGCAGGACGTGTTTGGTTCTCATGGAGGGTGCCTCCGTTAAATGGTTGGAGCGGAGAGATATAGGTCTGGTCAGCTGCAACTGGCGGGAACTTCACCGTCCTTGGCGCTGCGCATGATGAACGCCCGGACGTCTTCCATCAGCTGGTCATCGGGTTCGCTGACGAACTTCGCAGCGGCCTTGTTGCTGTCCTTGATGCTCTCGCGGTACTTCTGGCTGATGTAGTACTTGAACGAGTCCTTGCCCTTGGCGTGCTTGTCGGCGCTGAGGTAGGCATTCCAATCGGCCTTGGTTCGGCCGACCGGCGGAATCGCGGCCCCGGTCTTCTCGGTGTGGCACGCGGTGCAAACCATCCGGTAGTAAATGCGGCCCTTCTTCCAGTCTCCCTCTGCGCGGGCGGCCAAAGGCGCCGCGGCGACCACGAAGATGACAGTAGAGAGCAAGGCGGTAGTAAGTTTCATCGTTTCTTCTCCTTCAGAAGATCAGGTTCCTGCTGCAATTGGGGGGGGGGGAATGCTGCGGTTCCATCAGACTCAATGTTCGGTTTCCCAGCCGGTGATCATGGCCTTGAGATGCGCGCCGATCGTCGGGCCGGTCGTGATCAGGTAGACATGGGAGATCAGGAAGGAGAGCATCACGAACGCGCCCGCGGTGTGGAACAGTGCCACCTGGTCGATCGACAGCCAGGCACTGGCAGCGGTCGTCAGCCACTGGTCATAGAACAGGTAGAGCAGGCCCGAGACCCAGATGATCGGTCCGATCACGACCAGCATGAACAGGTAGGTCAGGCGCTGCAGCGGGTTGTGTTTCAGGTGGGGCGTGCGCTGGTAGGGATGGTCCTCTCCCTTGAAGATCCCCGACGAGTAGAACGTCGCCATCTCGCCGACCCGCTTCATGGTCGGGACGTACTGCCGCCACTCGCCGGTGACCACGTGCCAGAAGATCGCGAACACCCACAGCCCGATCAGCGACCAGGCGACGATCGTGTGGTAGTCGACGGCGCGCTCGAAACCCAACAGATGGTAGCTGCCGTGGACTTCGAATCCGGTCGCCAGCAGGGTGATGATCAGTGCTGCCTGTGACCAGTGCCAGAGGCGCACGAAGGCTCTGAAAACGTAAACTCTTTTGCTCATTTGATGCTCCATCCGGAAGGTATCGACACGGGAACCGGCTGCTTGGTAGATCGCTCGGCGGCGGTCATTTCTTGCGCTTCCGGGTCAGCACGCGGATGAACCCGTGAGCCGAGACCCCCAGCAGTGTCAGACCGGCCACGCCCCAGCCCAGCAGGTTCAACCAGTGGTTGGCGCTATAGCCCGGCACGTAGATTCCCGGCAGCCCGGCCAGGCGGCTGGCCGCGCTGTGGCAATCGGCGCAACCGAGCCCCTTGTCCTTGGGCGCGACCATGTGCGTGATTGGCCAGTACATCTCGGTCGAAACAAACCCGACCTTGCCGGAGAACGGCAGTCCGGCTGAGCGCATGCCGACAGTGATGGCCTTTTCCCAGTCGAGGTTCTTCCAATAGGCAGTGTCGTTGGTTGGCGAGGTGGTTTCGGTGCGGACCAGCGTCATGTTGACGGTGTCGTAGGGCTGCTTGCCGCGCATGACCTTGGCCGGCCAGATCAGCGACTTACCGTCGTCCGGACTGCCCGCCCACGAGTTGATCATGACCACGCCGCTGGGATCGATCTTGTCGGTCAGAAGCGTGTACTTGACCTCGCCGTTGAACCACCGGTATTCGGGAACGACGTTCTCGGCGTGCACGGCACTGCCTTCCTTGGACTCGTAAATGTTGTGGCCCTTCTCGTCCTTGATGTCGAAGTGCTTGCCGTCCTTGTCCGTGCGCCCGGCAGTCGACCAGTCCCAGCTCATCTTGGTGGCGACGCCGCCACGCGCGAAGGTCGGGATGTGGCAGGTCTGGCAGGCGATCTTGGTGGCGTGGGCGTTGAGCCGCGCTTGCTGGTGTGGGCCGTTGCCGTGGCACGACTCACAGGTCGTGGGGTTGCGTCGGTCCTGCTTGCCGCGGATTATTTGCCCCTCGTCGTCGCGGGCGGTGACGTTGTAGCGGCTGCCCGGGACCTGGTGGTCGTGGGTCATGTGACAGGTCGCGCACTTGAAGTCCAGCCCGACCGCGTCCATGTGGACGTCAAGCTCGGCTTCAGGCGCCGCCAGCGAGCTGTCCATGTCGCCGTGCTTGACGCCGTCGCCACCGCCGCCGCGGAAGTGACAGGAGCCGCAGGTGTCGCGGCTGGTCTTGCCGATGTTCTGGGCGACCTTCCTGAGGTCCACGGGCGTGGTGAATTTGCCCGATCCGGCCGGAAATTCAATCCTCTTGGTTACGACGCCACCGCCGAAACCGGGTTGCTTGCGGTACGCGCCAGTGGTGTCATGGCAGACCAGGCAATCGACGTTGTCCTGCTTGGTGAAGTCGTAGGTGTTGTCGACCCAGTCATAGCCCACGTGGCAGGTAGCGCAGTAGGCTTCGTTGCCCGAGATCGACATGCAGAAGTTGTTGACAACGTTCTTCTTGCCGAGTTTTTGCTTGGTGACCGGATTGATGTACTCCCAGGTCCAGTGCGTGGTCTTCATGACCTGCTCGGCGGCCTTGCCGTGGCATTTGAGACAGGCCTGAGTGACCTGCTGGCCGGTCTGAAAGTCCTGGTCGAGGTCCTTGAACTTGGAGTGATCGGCCGTCGTGGCCGAAGCCATGGTCCCAAACAGCGCCAAACAAGCAGCTATCAAGCCGGCCGCCACCCAACGAAAGTGCTGCAAGTGCATCTAAATCTCCCTGGCCAAGAGCCCGCTGTTTTGCCACCTGTATTGGCGGCAAACGTTTACTTATATAAGACCAATGTATTACATTAGCAGACAAGCTTTTCCTAAGCCCAGATTAAACCATAAACTCCCCGGAGTATCGTTTAACGGTCGAGTTAATCACTCGGGAAACGCGTAGTTGGCGGCCGGCGGGGCAGCTGGCGCTGACCGGCCAGAATGTCCGCATGAGAATGAAAAAGCGGAATTTGCGCCCGGCCGGGGTGGATATTGGCTGCTTGGGTGGGGCAGGCAGAAGCTGCCCTGAGGGATAAAGCTTTACGTTACAGCCGACTTAAGATTGACACTACCACCAGGTTGGGTTGCGCCTAAGTCTTGGCAACCTGCTCGGGTGGAATGCGCTGCAAATGCTGATCGGCCAGCGCCGGATAGAGCGGCACGCTGACCAGCCTGGAAACGCCGCTGGCAATCAGCGCACAGGCCATCAAGCTCAATACCATCGCGTGGCCGTCGATCATCTCCATGACGATGATGAACGAGGTCAGCGGCGCCTGGGTCACGGCGGCCAGGAAACCAACCATTCCCAGCGCAATCAGGGTCTGGGGCTGGGCCTGGGCGAAGAGCTGGGCGAAGTCATTGCCGAGCGCCCCGCCGATTGACAGCGAGGGTGCAAAGATGCCGGCTGGCACTCCAGCCCAGGTGGTGAGCCAGGTCGCCATGAACTTGAGCACGACGTAGAACGAGGAGGAACTCTCCGGATTTGCGAGCAAGGCCCGGGTGTGCAGGTTGCCGCTGCCGAAAGTCGCGCCGAGGCTGACGATGCCGATCACGGCGACGGCCAGCCCGCAACCGGCAGCGAAGCGCACCGGGTACTGCCTGCGCATCCGCGAGAACCAGTCGCGGGAGCGTCCCGCCAGCGACACCACCAGCAGTCGCGAGAACAGTCCGCCGGCCAGTCCGCAGGTCAAGGCCACCACCAGGCCCGGCAACACCAGTGCCATGCTCGGGCCCTGGACGTGGATCACGCCAAAATGGGTCGCGTTGCCGTAAATGGAAACCGCTATCAAGCCGCCGAGCACGATCGCCGCCATCACCAGGCCATTGCTGCGCTGTTCGACCGAACGCGAGAGTTCCTCGATCGCGAACATGATCCCGCCCAGCGGCGTGTTGAATGCCGCCGCGATACCTGCCGCACCACCGGCAATCAGCAGCCCGTGTTCCGACACCGCGCTGTTTGCCGGCAGCCAGCGGCGCACCCTGTGCATCACCCCCGCAGCGATCTGGACCGAGGGCCCTTCGCGCCCGAGCGAGAGCCCCCCCAGCAATCCCCAGGCAGTCAGGACGAGCTTGAAGGCCGATAGCCTGATCGACACGAACAGTCCGCGCGACTCCGGCTGGACCCCGGGAGTGAGAGCCGCCATCACCTGCGGAATGCCCGAGCCTGCCGCCCCCGGCGCGAAGCGCAAGGTGATCCAGACTATCGCCGCGGTGCAGGCCGGGGTCCATAACAGGGGCGCCCACCAGGCCTGTTGCTCCATCTGATTGAACCACCCCAGAGCCACGTCGCTCATCCAGGTCAGGAGTACCACCGTCAGGCCCGCCAGCGCAGCGAAGGCCAGCACCAGAGCCCGCGTTGCCCACGGGCGCCAGTCGTTGAGTTCTCTTCTTACTGACGAGAGAACATGGGGGTGGCGTTTCATTGGCGCTTGGACTTGATGTTCATAGGTGCTGCTTGCTGCTGGAACTCAACTGCCGACTGACGATCCCTGTGGCGCCGTTCCAGCCGGGCAAATACTGGCGGAGAGCGAGTCAGTCTAACCTCTAGTGCTGGCGCGGCTTTCCGGGCGGTTTTTCTTCGGTTCCGCCATCTTCCCCGCCGACGCTCATACCTTGGTTTAGACCGTTCGGCGGATAGCGCTGTTCCCGCCGTTCGTGGACCATAGGGCTAGGACAACGGGGTAAATTATGCACTACGAAATTTCGGAGGATGCAGCCCGCGAGCTGGTAGCGGCGCTGGAAAAGAAACGGGCGACCGAAGCCGCCCAGGTGAAGGAGCCGGACCACGCGCCAGCGCAGCCCGGTGACTCTAATGCCGCTTCGGATTCGCAAGTACCGCGCAAATAGCCTCGAAGTTGTCTTCGAGCGCGGCAATTATCTTGGTGGCGTCCTTTGCCGCCACCTTGCCGCACGTTAGCCACTCAAGCGAGACGCCGACAGCATCGGCCAGAGCCACGAGTACGTCAGCACCGGCTATCGGTTTCTTGGCCGCCTCCAGCCGCTCGATCTCGCCAGGTGTAACCCCGGTTTGTAGCGCCAGGTCGTCAGGGGTCCAGCCGTGCCAACCCCGCGCAGTTCGCAGCCGCCGCCCGAAATCGGCGTCCATCCTGAGCCGGCATGGTTCGGGGCGGTCAGACTTGGCAACGTCAGAATTTTCGATTCTCATGGTGTTCTCCCTTAGTCGTTCGTTTGCCATCAGTCAGCCGCTACCGCCTCACGGGGACCGCGGCCGCCGAATTCGATAGAACCGATCACCGAGTCGACCAGCGCTTTTGCCATCTCGACAAGGTTGTGCGCCGCTAGACCGCCTTCGTCAGGGGCGTTTTCAACTACCCCTAACGCGGTCGACAAGTACGCGGAAGCCGTGTTCAGCGCGTCCGCGATAGGCACGCCGTCGCGCACATCGAAAAGGTTAACGCCCTCGATGTTCGTTAAACCGAAAGCAT
Organism: Burkholderiaceae bacterium; assembly: GCA_024637395.1. Taxonomy (GTDB): domain Bacteria; phylum Pseudomonadota; class Gammaproteobacteria; order Burkholderiales; family Burkholderiaceae_E; genus JAGXFR01. Next base: position 70,129 of record JAGXFG010000038.1, read on the forward strand.
GGCGGGTGGTCATGGGGGTATTGGTTTGCATGGTCTACTCCTTTAAGGTGGGCGGAACCGAGCGGGTTAGCAGACCGGACTATGGCGACCGGCAGGGCTTGCGCCCTCCCACTCGGCCCGCCCATTGGAGCAACACCGAGACGAAAAAAAAGCCGCGACGAAGGCGCGGCCCTCGCCATAGTTCCGGGCTGCTAAACCCGCCCGCTGCATGTCTAGCAGCGGTGCTATCAGTGTGGCGCCGATGGTGGGCGTCGTCAAGCGCTATTGCTTGTCTTGCCGCTTAGCATGACCTCTGATGAGCAAACCAATCGCGGTCATTACGGGAAGGCCTACCAGCGCAACAGCGGGCCAAGTCTGGCCGATTGAGGCGCAGTAGATCGACCCACCGACGCAAGCTAACAGGACAAGCCCGCCTATGGCACGGGTCACTATTTCGATCTGCAGCGCTCGCCTCGAAGTCGAGACATCGGACGATAGGGCTATCTGCTCCATCTCCTGGCGGTGCGTTTGCTCCTGTTCGGCCATGCGCATGATGCGCTCGGCGCCATCTTTGATTATTCCATCGAACTGCTGGAGCGCCGCGGGCGGCGGCAGCGCACCCGACCATTCCTGATGGGTGGTATGAGTGACGATGGAGTTGCCGCTTGGGGGTTTAGGCGGGCGCTGCTGCGGATTTTTCTTCGCGCTCAATAACGCCTCGCATCGTTTCGCCCACGCGAGTCATGTCATCGCGGAGCACGTCTCTATCTGAACGCTGAAAGCGTTTCTGGAGTACTTGCACGCGCAGACGTTGGCCCCCAATAGCCAGGAGCACCGTTCCGGGGCTCACTAGACCATCCGTCAGGCCATCAACTGCGCGAATATGCGTCTTCGATTTCATTAGTTATCGCAAATTCCTACGTTAGGAAGTCATACTGCCACAGCTAGCTAATCAGTGCACGCTAACCCCTCCCTAGGTACTGACAACTTATGGTCGGGCGTGATATTCGTCAAGTGCACAACTCCAAGATGCAAATTTGCATCTTTTCCGGGGCGATCCGATGCTTTAGCCCTCAATCGAGTGCCAGGGCTTCGGCCCGCCTCGAACGCGGCTAGACGAAGTGCCAGCCCGCTGCGGGGTATAGACCGACTGTTGTGTGAGCCTCATCGTGACGGCCAGCGCCTTGATCGCGCTCGTGATGCCGACGTAGGTGGCTGCCAGTTGCTTGTACCGCTGCGGGCCGCTGTCAGCCTCGAACCACTCGGGGTCAAATTTAGCCAGTTGCTCCGATACCTTGTCGGCCATCGACAGCAGCCGGACGTAGTTCAGTAGCAGCGGTGAGTGTTCGGCGCCGAACCAGTCAGCAGGGCGAGAATTGACCACCTCGAGCCAGCGGGTGCGCTCAACCTGCGTTAATCCGCTCGGCGGGCCAAGCCGCGGGATAACCTACGGCCCCGGCAACCGCTAGTGCCGCTGAAGACTTCCTGCCGCGTTGCGTCATCGTCCATTCCTTGCGAATTGGTAAACCCTACGGATTAGCGCAGCGAACCTATGGAGCGCGCCAACCAGTCTCTAGGTGCCAAAGGCGGAGCGTGCCCTGTGCCCCATTCTGAAATCCCCAATTGGCGACGCAGAAAAACAGGTATGGAGCGCGCGTTCCGCGCCTCAAGCCCCAAAGGCTGAATGGGGCTATCCGTTAGGGGTGCCGGCCACGCGCCCATGAATAGCACTGCCGGCTGACGGGGTTTTCGCCGATGGAGAGGCGCGGCACTAGCCGTCTGGCCGCTTCTTACCAACCAACCACCCAGAACACCGATACCGCGCCCAGGCCGAAGCCCAGGCGCTTTGCTGCTAAATCAACCCGTCGCCATCTTCATCAGACGGATTGCTTCGTAGTTGACGATGCCACCGCCGAACCTGCGCCGGAAGTTGAACTTGGTTTGGCCCTTGCTCGTGATGTTGTCGCGAATAAGGGTTGTGCCGGTGCGGTTGACGATTGCATAGCCGCGCTTGAAGTTGCCGAACGCGACGGAGTACGAACCGGCGCTGATGTCGGGCATGTTGTTGTCGACCTCGACCGGGTAGCCGAGCAACTTCCCGCCGAACGGTTGTGTCGAATCAGGCTGCCAAAGGTAGTAGCTGCCGGAGCCGTCTTTCATCTGCCGGACCACCGAGAGCGTGGTGTCGTTCATCACAAAGGATGCGCCGCTGCGATAGACAATCGGGAGCGCCGCGATCAGGTCAACGATCTTGTCAGCCGGTGCAACACTGGTGAACGCGCCCGCCTTACCCGAAGCGATGTAACCGACGCTGCCCCAGGCATAGGACGCGTTGGCGACAACTGGATAGGCCAGAATTCCGCGCGCCTTGCCAACGCCGTCGCCGGTAATGAATTCGCTTCCACCACCTTCGGCGAACGCGATAGCGGCTTCGTTTGCCAGGTCGTCTTCGAGGTTGATGAACGAATCTTCGAGCGTCTCGTTGTAGACCCAGGGTTCAACCTCGGACGTGTGAACGTCAATCGCGATTTTTGCGAACTTCGGTTCGGTAGTCTCGCCGCCGGTCGCACCGTCACCGACGCGACGCATCGCCATGCCAGCAGTCTTGACCAACTTTTCGTACCTCGCCGTGCCGATGGTGACGACATCGGCGAGCCGGTGCATCGTGCTTACCGTCGCCGCCACGCGGTCGATAGTCTTGTCCATCTCCGGCAGCACCAGATAGCCGCCATCAGGGTCGGACCCGGTGTTCATCGCCTTGCGCTGAATGTCGCTCAGCCCGCTGTCCTCGCCTTTGCGGAGGTACTTGTCGAAGGCTTGCTTGTGCGCGACCTGTTCCGCTGATACGTCGGGCGATCCCAGGCTCGGGCGTCCGGCCTTGGCTTCGACCGCATCCAGTTGCTTACGCAGTTCGGCAATCTGGGCTTCGGTTTGCCCCATGCGTCCGGTGACTGCGCCTTTGAATTCGGTCAGAGCCGATTGAATGTCGTGTTCCATTGTGCTACTCCTAATATGATTTGAATTCCGCTGCCGCACCTTGCAGCAACGCGCAAATGTCTTTTAATTCGTCGCTGTCGTCTCGGCGCAACGCACTCCAACCCACCGAGGCAATTCTTTTTGCCTCACGATGGGAGAATCCGCACGCGTCTCGCAATGCTGATTCAAATTCTCGGATATTCTCAGGCCGGGCGAAGTCAATCGACTTAACGCCATGAATCCGCGCCGATGGATTGGCCGGTATTGCAACCGCTGATATTTCCAGCAGGTTAATTGCCTTGAGAATACGATTGTTGCCCTCATAGGCCGTTGTGCCTGGGGGAACCTTATAGCCGATGGACAGCCCTAGCGCGCCGTCTTTCATCAACTCGCGAGCCTCGGCCCCTCGTTTGGTCCCCAGGGTCAATTTGCCCTTGACCGCCAGGCCGAAGCGATCCTCGGCGAGTGTCAACCACTTGCCTATGGGTTCGGTCGGGTCGTGTGCCCAGAGCAACGCAGGCGCGGTGCCCTTGGTTGCGTGGTCCTTCAGGGTGTCTTTAAAGCTCCCTGGATTTATCAGATCCCCGTATGAGTCGGGTAGTCCGCCAAAGGTCGAAGCGTAGCCCTCGAATATCCCAGAGGATTCCGAGCCAGCCAGCTTAAATTCGAATACCGGGGAAACTTTGTCAATCATGCGAGCGCTCCATGCAAAAGTACCGCCGCCCGTTTCGGGGCTTCGTCACCTTGTAGGATTGCGTCTCGCAAAACTGCTAAGGGTATCTGCCACGTCTCGCAACAGATGGAATAATTATACCGCAATTCGATTGCCATGTGCTAATGCCTCTCGCCAACAGAGCGAGCGGTATATTGAAACAGACAAACGGGGTCGCCCCTGCCAATTAATATCGCGTTGATAACCGTCGATCCGTCGCGCACATCAATGACAAGCCTTTGCACGGCCCCACCTTTAATTAGTTCCTGGGCGTTCTTGTATTCGGCCAGGTCGCTATCTCGGCAGGCGTCTAGCCCCATTTCCAATACTGCGTCAGCGGATTCGAGTAGCGTCTTCATTGCGTCAAGGCTCACGGCGTTATCTCCTCGATCAGTCATGATTGCGGAACTTCTCAGATGCCAGCGTCACGGCCTCGGCCCGGCTGTGACCGGCGGCGCGTAGTTCGCGCTCGTAAGCCCGTTTCTCATGAGCCAATCGAACGGCGGGCGGGCGGCTGCGACGGCGGACAGCATCGCTCAGGGCGCGGAAAACCTTTATGGCGCTCATTGCATAACCTCCTGGTGCGCCTCGAGCGCGAACAGGCGCAGCGTGTCGCCCTCGGTGCTGGGTGCGAACAGTTCGATAAGCACTTGCCGGCCGGCGGCGCTGATAACCAGCTTGGCCTCCGCGAGTCGGCCTACCTGGTCCGCAAGGTCGGTTCCAGCGGCATGCGCTCGGGCGGCTGCCAGCGCGCAGCGTAGGGCCGCTACGGCGTCATCGATGGCGTTCTGGTCTAGGGCTTGGGCGGTTGTCATGGGTTCGTTTCCTTTAGGTTTGGTCCAGGGGAGATCAGCGGCGGCGCGAAGTGCGGCCCCGATTGCGCGCAGGGCGTCGGTGAGAAAACTACTCAGCGCGAACAAGGTTTGAAATCTCCAATTGCCGACGTAAGAAAAGAGGGATAGAGCGCGGCGTCCCGATAAATAGCTCTAGAGGCTTGGACCGCCCATCCCATGTGCGCCATTGGCGGCGCGCGCCAAAGCGCGTCAATGCGCAGGGGGTTATAGGGGGAGTGCGCGCGCGCACCTTCGTACCTGCTATGGCGCACTTTCCTACCGACTACGGCGCAACGCGTGTTAGCAACGGCGCAGGCGGTGTCAGCAATGGCGCGGTCAATCGCGAGCATTTAGCACCTCCGACATATGCCGGTTGGGTCGCCGGAATGGTTCGACGCGCACGGCCCCGCAGGCGCGCAACTGTTCGAGCGCCTTGTAGAACCGGCGGCGTCCGCTGCGACCCTTCAGGCTTGCCGGGAGGTCGTCGCGAGCATCACAAACGCTGTGGGCGGTGCGCTGGCCCGTTGCCGATGACGGTATCGGGTCGCCGTTGGCGTACGCATCCCGGATGATTTCAACTATCGCGTCGGCCTCATCGGCACGTTGCAGCGGTCGGCCTCGCACCTCATCGATGCGCTGGAATAGCCCGGTGGCCTCATCGAAGCGCAGCGTCATTCGAGCGCCCATCGGGCCTAGGTTCGACTTGCGCACCTCCACAATGACGTTATCGGACTCGGTTTCCCGGTACATAAACCAGCGGCAGCGGACCCCGTTATGCCAGCCCGTCGAGCCAGAGAAGCCGAGCGAGTCTTCCCCGCTGTTCGCGGACCCTTTATCGACATGGGCAATCAGCACCAGCGCACCATCGGGCGCGATCAACCGGCGCAGGGTTCTGATAAATGCCTTTACCTGGGCGCGGTCGTTTTCGTTCCCGGCGAACGTGTCGGATGCGCCGTCGACAATGACAACGCGCCCCGGCCCGCCGATACGCTTCGCAATGTCGTGAAACGCTACTGTTGGCCCGGCCTGTCCGTACTCGCCGCGCCCGTACCATGATGTCGCGCAGGTTGTGCCGTCGAAGACTCGCAGCCGTCCGACCAGAGAATCAATCGGGACGCCGAGCGCTTGGCAAATGCGGTGCAAGCGCCAGTGAATGACGGCCTCGGGGTCTTCAAACGACACAAGGTCAACCCCACGCTGTTCAACGGGCAGCCCGTGGAATTCTCGGCCGAGCGCCAGGCAGACCCCTAGGTGCAACTCAAAAAGACTCTTGCCGGTGCCACCGTGCGCAGCGTGCAACGTGATCTCGCCAGCGGGCAGCCAATCGGGAACGATGAAGACCGGCGGGTGCGGCTCGGTTGCTGCCAACGATGACAGGTCAATCTCTACCGGCTCATCCTTGGCGACTACTTCGGGGCGTTTCAGGTCGGCCAGGATTGTCCGCACGGCGTCCTGACCATCTCGAACGTGTACGTCGTTCAGGTCGGCGTTCTGCGGCCAGCCTTCGGGCAGTTGCACCCATGCGCCGGAAACGTCCCGCGCCATTGCTTCGGATTCCGTTTCCTTGCCACGGTCGGCGACGACCACCAGTTGCGCGGCCGGGTGGCGCTCGTGCAGTTGCTTTGCGATGCGCTCCACGTTGTGCGCACCGAAGCAACAGACCGCGGGCTTACCGCTGGCCTGGTGCGCGCTCCATGCTTGTCCAATGCCCTCGCACAGAAAGGCAATTTCGCCAACGGAGCCGCCAACGGTGAACGATGCGCCGACAACAGATGCTCGAGGCGCGTTCAACTTCCGTTGGCCTGGTGCCGGTGGGATTGCTTGCCAGGATTGCAGCTCGCCATCGACGTTGTATGCCGGGACTAACAGGTAGCCAGCGATGCGGTCGCCAGCAATCCACAATTGCGAATCGTCGGGAATCTTTTTCAGCCCATCGGACAAGCCCAACTTGCGCGAAATATAGCCGTGCTGTGGCGTCGCAGGCTCGCTCGTGGCCCATACCGCAGCGGGATCGAATTGCAGCCCCTTGGCGGCCTTCTGGCGCGGTTGTGGGGCTTCCGGCTTGGCGTGGCCGTTCGTGCGTTCGTCGCGCCATCCTGCGGCCCGTGCGCGCTCGAAAAGAGTTCCGGCGTTGATGCCGCCGCCCGGCGTAATGGAACGCCACATTGATTGAACGTCGCGCTCGCCGGTGTAGTTTCCGCCGCCCTCGCTCCACTTGTCGAAGTCGCCAACATCAACGCCAGCAGCTTGAGCGGCGCACGCAACGGTAAACCACTCGTCGCGCGGGCAGCCAGGATCAATGGCTTGCAGCGCGGACAGTGCGCGGTCAGTCTCGCTCATCGTTGCCCCCTTGGAGTTCGGGCGCGGAAGGCGTAAAATTAGGGGTGTCAGCCGTTCTAGTTTTGCAATCAGCGCTCCGTTCCCGCGGGGCGCTTTCTCGTTCCGGTTCCGGCCTTCGGAACAACAGTTCGAGATCCCGCATTGCCCGCGCGATTGCGTCGCGTGTGGGCCTTCGTGTTCGCATAGCGTTCAAGGCTTTTTCTCCGAGAGATTGGCCTCGCCGCCAGGTTGTGAAGTAGTACGTTTCCGCAATGCCGCCAACGATGCGCGCCAGCGGGTAGAGTCTCGATCCACGGCGCTGCCGACTTTCGCCACCAAACGATTAGCGCGTACAAGGATCTGCCGGTTGCTTTTCACTTGGCACCCCGCACGGTGCGGAGTACCTGTTTCAGTGGTCGGCGTTTCTTGGGTGGCGTCGGCGCGACAATCGGGCGCGATGTGGGCAGGTTGCGGCGCGGTCGCGGTGGTAAGCACAGGGTCGCGCTGCTATATCCTGGGGGGCGGCTCATTTCGCAGCCCTCACGGCTACGGACGCGGCACCTGCAGCCCGTTGGCGATCAGTGTTGCCAGGGGCTTGGGCTTGTTCGACCTCGAACCGCTCAATGACCTCGATGGGCCAGGCCGTGGTCCCAGGGCCCAGCCGAACCGGTGCCGGGAGTGCTCCGCTGGCAGTCCAGCGCCAAATGGTCGCAGCTGATACAGGCCATCTGCCGGGGCGCTTCCGGGTACTCGCCAATTCCCGAATACGAATATACTTTTGCATCGCAATTTGCCTCCATGAATTACATGGAACCAATTAAATCATATTGCGACGCCCTGACCCACCACCTTTTTTGTGCCAAATGGCAGCAATGCCAAATAGCCGTGGCTAATTGCTAATTCTCTTTTGTGGAACGTAGCCTTTCCCGCAAAGTCTCAGTTGAGATTCCGAATTCAATTGCCGCAGCCGTCTTCCAACCCCGCTCTTTCCCCGCTTTCTTCCGGTATTTCTCGCGGTACTCTATAAGCTTATCGTGGGTCACTTCCTTCCTGAGGTGCTTGGCAGTGTGCACTTGACGGACCTTGACCTCCAATTCGGAGTGTGCGCGGCCTATCTCCATAGCGCCACGAAGGCTCGCCAGCCCGCGCCAGTATTCCAGCTCTGCGGCGTCTGTCCGTCCGTCCTCCAGCTCCTTGGCCGCATACCTCGCCTGGATCGTCGCGTTGTGCGTGAACTGACGTAGCCACTTGGCGTTCCTCTCGCGGTAAGTGGTCCCCGCTGTGGGTTTGTCGTTCTTCTTTGGCGCCGTGGATATTTCCGGGGCGCCGCCCTCTGCGCGCTCGGCCAGGTCGGCGATCAGCATGCGGAGGATGTCGGCAGGGAGCCGATCACCAGGCTCGGGCATGAATTCCTCAGGGAGCCACATTTCCACCTTCCGCGCACTCATGCTGCCACCCCGCGGATATTGCGCACGTTATCGCGTGGCGGTGGCGTATCAATAAACTTCGCCCATTGCGTCATCAATTCAACCCGCTTATCGAATAGGTCGCCCCTCCTATATGCCGCCTCGGTTGCATCACCAACCGCATGGGCCAGAGCCATTTCGGCAACTTCATTGGGCGTGGAGGTTCGCTCGGCGCACCAGTCGCGGAAAGTGGATCGGAATCCGTGGGCAGTCACATTTACCTTCAACCGGCGCAATACAGCCGTCAGGCTCATATCTGACAATGGCTTGTCACCATTCTGGCCCGGGAATATTAGGTCGGTGCCCTCGAAGCGCGCTAGCCTCTCTAGCAGCTTTAGCGCGCGCTCAGACAGCGGGCAGCGGTGTTCCCTGTCGGCCTTCATGCGCTCGGCAGGAATCGTCCATACGGCCCGGCGCAAGTCGATCTCGCCCCATCTAGCCCCGCGTACATCTCCCGACCTTGCGGCCGTCAGGATCGCGAATTCCAGCGCACGGGCCCCCATGCCGCCGGTCTCGCGTAGCCGCTCCATGAAGCCGCGAATGTCGTCGATAGGCAACGCTGCAAAGTGAACTGTCTTGGAGACCTTTGCCGCGCTTGGGAACAAGGCGTCCAGG